>NZ_JBFAJY010000003.1:0-303234 GCF_040655445.1 Streptomyces sp. NPDC050423 | reverse complement strand
CGGGAAGCGGTGCCTCGGGGGGTACGCCGGGAAGCGGCATTCCCGGTGTACCCCCCCGAGACGGCGTGGCGGGCCCGGTCGGCGCGGACCCGGCGCCCGATACAACCAGTATCGGGGCGACCCTCCACCTTGCGATGCACGGCACCGGGCCCCGCTCCCTGATCCAGCCTCATCCAAACAAAAGACCCTAGCCGAGCGGCAGTCCGCGGGCGGTGTAGCGGTCGCCCTGGTGCTCGACGACGAGCGGCAGACCGAAGCAGAGGGAGAGGTTGCGGGAGCTGAGCTCGGTCTCCATGGGGCCCGCGGCGAGCACCTTGCCCTGACGGATCATCAGAACGTGGGTGAAGCCGGGGGCGATCTCCTCGACATGGTGGGTGACCATGATCATGGAGGGCGCGTACGGGTCGCGGGCCAGCCTGCCGAGGCGGCGGACCAGGTCCTCGCGTCCGCCGAGGTCGAGACCGGCGGCGGGCTCGTCGAGGAGCAGCAGCTCGGGGTCGGTCATCATCGCGCGGGCAATCAGGGTGCGCTTGCGCTCGCCCTCGGAGAGGGTGCCGAACCTCCGCTCCAGGTAGTCGGTCATGCCGAGCCGGTCGAGGAAGGCGCGGGCGCGGTCCTCGTCGACCTTGTCGTAGTTCTCGTTCCAGGTGGCGGTCATGCCGTAGGCGGCCGTGAGCACCGTCTGCAGGACCGTCTGGCGCTTGGGCAGCTTCTCCGCCATGGCGACGCCCGCGATCCCGATGCGGGGGCGCAGGTCGAAGACGTCGGTGCCGACGCCGCCGAGCCGCTCGCCGAGGACCGTGGCCGTGCCCTTGGTGGGGAAGAGGTAGCTGGACGCGATGTTGAGGAGGGTGGTCTTTCCGGCACCGTTGGGGCCGAGGATGACCCAGCGCTCCCCCTCCTTGACCGACCAGGAGACGTCTTCCACCAGAGCGCGTCCGTCGCGGACCACGGATACGTCCACCAGCTCCAGTACATCGCTCATGAGCGCGTTGTCTCCCCATGCAGTTTCGTGATCGTCGCGTGCCTGTGGGCACAGCTCCCAGACAAAACCTACGCCACTGCACGAGCGCATCCGGCGCTGGGCCCGTCGTCGCAGGGTTGGCGCGGGTCCCCCGCCCGCCCGGAGGCCGGTCCGGGCGGGGTGACGACAGGGGCCGGGTCCGTTCCCTAGGCTGTCGTCATGCTTTCGGAACCACGCTCAGGGCTACTGGCCGCTTGGGGCAACGCGCTGCTGGCCGGACTCGTATCACCGGACGACGCGGCGCTCGCCATTGTCGGGGAGGACGCGGTGCACCGCGTCGAGGGGCTGCCGGGCGAGGCGGGGCCGGTCGGTCTCACGCTCGCGCTGGGGCGGCTGCGGGGGCTCGGGGTGACCGGTTTCCGGGTCGCGCTGCCGGTCCCGGGGCATCCGCTGGGGCTCAGCGGTCCCGCGGAGTTCAATGCCAGGGCGCTGGAGGCCGAGGAGGCCGTGGTGACCTACGGCGCGCCGTTCGGACTGGTGCCCGAGGTGCGCGAGTCGGGGCCGGCCGGGGATCTCCACGTCGCCGTGGCGTGGCACTGCCTGGCGGTGCGGCAGGCGCCGCCGGCCGATGTGCCGTCGCTGGGCGAGGCGGAGCGGGAGCTCGCCGAGGCGTTGCGGGATGCGACGGCGGCGCTGTCGCGGCTCGACGTGGCCGGGTCCGGGCCGGTGGCCGAGGCGGCGATGGACGCGTACCGGGCGCGGGCGGAGCGGGGGCGCGAGGTGCTCGCTCCGGGGTACCCGCCCCGGGCGGTGCGGGTACTGGAGCTGGCGCAGCGAGTGGGGCTGCTGGTCGCGGTGGCGTACGAGAACGGGCACGGCGGGGCGGTGAGCGCGTCGGAGATGGCGGCGCGGGGGGAGGCGCTGCGGCCGGTGGAGCGGGTGGCCCGGCGGGCGCAGGTCGCCGCGTACAACGCGTATGTGGAGGAGCGGGCGCGGTAGGGGCGGGGCCGGGTGCCCGGCGTGCGGCCGGGGTCGTCTTGTCCTCAAGCGCGCCGGACGGGCTGAAGTGTCGCCCTCAATCGCCGGGCGGGCTCGATGTGCCGGGCGGGCCTGATAAGGCAGACGGGCTTATGTGCCGGGCGGGCTTATGTGAGGTCCGCCCGGCGGTGTCGCAAGGTGCGCGTGGCGTCAGCCGTTCAGGCCGAAGTCGCCGAAGTTTCCGAAGTTGCCGAAGTTGCCGAAGTTGCCGAAGGCCGGGTTGAGCAGGCCGACCACGTTGACGGTGTTGCCGACCACGCTCACCGGCACGTGGACCGGGACCCGGGCGAGGTTGCCGCTGGCCAGGCCCGGGGAATGGGCCGCGCCACCGGAGAGGGCGCGGCGTTCGGAATGCGTACACCCGACAGCATGAATCTCAGCCCGCCGCCCCGTTCCGGACCGCCCAGAGCGCGGCCTGGGTGCGGTCCGACAGGTCCAGCTTCATCAGAATGTTCGAGACGTGTGTCTTGACGGTCTTCTCGGAGAGGACCAGCGCCCGCGCGATCTCCCGGTTGGAACGGCCGTCGGCGATCAGGCCCAGCACTTCCCGCTCCCGTTCCGTGAGGGTGCTCCCCCGGCCCGTACCGCTGCCCGGGTCGTCCAGGGCGAGCAGCGCTCCCGCCACCTCCGGCTGGAGCAGGACATGGCCCGCGTGCACCGAGCGGATGGCTCCCGCCAGCGCGTCCGGGTCGACGTCCTTGTAGACATAGCCCGAGGCGCCGGCGCGCAGGGCGGGGACGACGGTGCGCTGTTCGGTGAAGCTGGTGACGATCAGCACCTTGGCCGGGTTGTCCAGCTCCCGGAGCCTGCGCAGCGCCTCTATACCGTCGGTGCCCGGCATCTTGATGTCCATCAGCACCACGTCGGGGCGCAGCTCCTCGGTCCTGGCCACCCCTTCGGCTCCGTCGGAGGCCTCTCCGACGACCTCTATGTCGTCCTGGATCTCCAGGAACGTCCGCAGACCGCGGCGGACCACCTGGTGGTCGTCCACCAACAGCACCCTGATGATCCTGTCAGCCACCGGGTACCTCCATCTCGATCGTGGTGCCCTTGCCGGGCGCCGATTCAACGGTGAGCCGCCCGCCGACACCGCTCGCGCGGTCCCGCATCGAGACCAGGCCCAGGTGCCGCCCCGCCTGACGGGTGGCCGCCGGCTCGAAGCCCTGGCCGTCGTCGGTGATCCGCAGCACCGTGCCGCCGCCGCGGCGGACGAGGCTGACGTCCACGTGAGCGGCCCCCGAGTGGCGCAGGGCGTTGTGCAGGGCCTCCTGGGAGACCCGGAGCAGCGCCTCCTCCTGTGCGGCGGGCAGTGCCCGTACGCCCAGGCTCTCGAAGGTGACCCTGGCTGTGTGGGCGCGGTCCAGGACCTGGACCTGGGTACGGAGGGTGGCGATCAGGCCGTCCTCGTCGAGCGCGGCGGGGCGCAGTTCGACGACGGCTGCCCGCAGCTCGTCCACCGCCTCCGCCGCCAGGGCGGCGACCTGCTGGAGCTCGCCCTTGGCCCGTGCCGGATCGCGGTCGACCAGGGTGGCGGCGGCCTGGGCGGTGAGCCGCAGGGAGAACAGCTTCTGGCTGACCGCGTCGTGCAGCTCGTGGGCGAGGCGGGAGCGCTCCTCGGCGATGGTGAGCTCGCGGCTGCGCTCGTACAGCCGGGCGTTGGTGAGGGCGATCGCCGCGTGCTGGGCGAGGAGCGCCAGCAGTTCCTCGTCCTCGGCGGTGAATCCGCAGCTGCCCTCGGGCTTCGGGCAGCGCTTGTTGGCGAGGAAGAGGGCGCCGATGGTCTCGTCGCCGTCCCTGATGGGCAGGCCGAGGAAGTCGGACATGTCGGGGTGGGCGGCGGGCCAGCCCTCGAAGCGCGGGTCCTTGCGGACGTCGGCCAGGCGCTCGGGCTTCGCCTCGTGCAGCATCGCGGCGAGGATGCCGTGCTGCCGGGGAAGCGGGCCGATGGCCTTCCACTGTTCGTCGCTGACGCCGTCGACGACGAACTGCGCGAAGCCGCCGTGGTCGTCGGGGACCCCGAGCGCCGCGTACTCGGCGTCGAGCAGCTCGCGGGCCGAGGCGACGATCGTCTTCAGGACGTCCCGCATTTCCAGGTGCCGGCTCATGGCGAGCAGTGCGGCACTCACTGCTGCGAGGCCGCCCGGCGGCGGGCGATGGGTCATGGCCTCACCGTACCGGCGGGCCACCGGCCCCCGTATCGGCCTGTGGACGGCCCCCGATCAGGGCGCAGGGACTAGGTCCATGCGCCCTCCGGGCAGCTCCGAACCGCTTCAAGCCCTCCAAGGAACCGGAACGTAACACTCCGCATTGCTGACGCAACGGTTGGTGAGATTGATACCCGCCCGATGTGAGGCCGCACATAGGACCTGCGTCACTTACGAAGTCACCTAGTGGACAAATAAGGGCGATACGGGCGGGCCTGAGGGCGGGCCGTCCCGTTCGAGCGCGCCCCCTGCCCACTACCCGGCTTCGTACGTCACACCTTTGCCACACCATTTTGCGGTCGCTAAGAATTGCACTCGTCCCCGACGGAGAAGCGAAGTCGCCTCCCGTCTTCGTCCTCCGTGAGGACCCCCGCGATTCGAAGAGGTAACTGCATGTCCGCGTCCAGCATTACCGGCCGTCTCCGTCGTCTGAACAAGACCCAGAAGCTCTCCGTGGCGGGTATCTCCGCCGTCGCCGCCGCTGCGCTCTCGTTGTCGCTGGTGCCCGGTAACGCCGAGGCCGAGACCGAGCCGCAGGCCATCTCCGGCGCCCCCGTCCTCTTCGCGTCCGCCGCCGGCGCCCCGCAGGCCAAGACCATCCAGGCCAGCGTCATCGAACAGCACTCCACCGCCGAACAGCTCATCAAGGCCGCCGACACCGCGAAGGCCAAGAAGGCCGCCGCCGTGAAGGAGAAGGCCCAGGCCGCCTCGAAGGCGAAGGCCAAGAAGGCGAAGGCCAAGGCGGAGAAGCGCGGCAACCAGGCAGCCAGCCGTTCCGAGTCCCGCACCCCGGTCTTCTCCAACAACCTGGACGGCTGGATCAAGGAATCCCTGTCGATCATGAAGACCAAGGGCATCCCGGGCACGTACGACGGCCTGCACCGCAACATCATCCGTGAGTCCAGCGGCAACCCGAAGGCCATCAACGACTGGGACGTCAACGCGGTCAACGGTGTCCCGTCGAAGGGGCTGCTCCAGATCATCAAGCCGACCTTCGACGCCTACCACGTCGGCGGTACCCCCCACGACCAGTACGACCCGGTCGCCAACATCACCGCGTCGGCCAACTACGCCGCCGACAAGTACGGCTCGATCGACAACGTCAACAGCGCGTACTGAGTCCACTCCGGTCACCGCTGCGCAAAGCCGAAGGGCGGCACCCCGTGCGGGGGTGCCGCCCTTCGGCGTCGTACGGTGCGCAGCCGCGAGGCGGCTACTTGCGCATCACCTCGGGCTCGTGGCGGCGCAGCAGTCGCGCGACCGCGAACCCGCAGACGACTCCGAGGAACAGCAGCACCGCGATGTTGATCCCCCACTGGCCGGCTGTGTGCTCCCACAGCGGGTCCAGGTCCGTGGGGTTGCTCCGGTCCCACGGCGGCATGAGGTGGGCGAGGTCGAGCGTCGAGCCCGCGGCCGCGATGGCCCAGCGGGACGGCATCAGCCAGGCGAACTGCTCCAGGCCCAGCGATCCGTAGACCTGGAAGAGGACGCCGGTGAAGACGACCTGGACGATCGCGAACATGACCAGCAGCGGCATGGTCTTCTCGGAGGTCTTCACCAGCGAGGAGATCACCAGGCCGAACATCATCGAGGTGAAGCCGAGCGCGATGATCGTCACGCAGAGCTCGACGGCCGGCGGCATGATCAGGCCCTCCGCCGGCAGATCGCGGGTGGCGAAGCCGATGCCGCAGATGATGACGCCCTGGGCGGCCGTGATCAGGCCGAGCACGATCACCTTGGACATCAGATAGGCGGAGCGGGAGAGGCCGGTGGCCCGTTCCCGTTCGTAGATCACCCGTTCCTTGATCAGTTCTCGTACGGAGTTGGCCGCACCGGAGAAGGTCATGCCGATCACCAGGATCAGCATGATCGTTCCGGCGTCGCTGTTGAACCGGGACGGCGGCTTGGGCGGGCCCAGGCCGAAGTCGGCCGGAATGACCACGCTGACGACCCCGAGTACCGCGGGCAGGATCACCATCAGGCCCATGAAGCCCTTGTCGGACGCGATCACCGACAGGTAGCGGCGCATCAGGGTCCACAGCTGCGTACCCCAGCCCTGCGGCTTCGGCGGGCGCATCTGCTGCGGCGGCGGCATGTTCACGGACTGCGCGGCGACGGAGTCGATGTCCGCGGCGTACATCTGGTAGTGCTGCGAACCGCGCCAGCGGCCCGCCCAGTCGTAGTCGCGGTAGTTCTCGAACGCGGAGAACACGTCGGCCCAGGTGGTGTAGCCGAAGAAGTTGAGCGCTTCCTCCGGCGGACCGAAGTAGGCGACGGCACCGCCGGGCGCCATCACCAGGAGCTTGTCGCAGATGGCCAGCTCGGCGACCGAGTGCGTGACGACGAGGACCGTACGGCCGTCGTCGGCCAGACCGCGCAGCAGCTGCATGACATCGCGGTCCATACCCGGGTCGAGGCCGGAGGTCGGCTCGTCCAGGAAGATCAGCGAAGGCTTGGTGAGCAGCTCCAGGGCCACCGATACGCGCTTGCGCTGGCCGCCGGATAGCGAGGTGACCTTCTTGTCCTTGTGGATGTCGAGCTTGAGCTCGGCGAGGACTTCCAGGATCCGGGACTGGCGCTCGGCCTCGGTGGTGTCCGCGGGGAAGCGGAGCTTGGCCGCGTACCTGAGGGCCTTGGTGACCGTGAGTTCCTTGTGCAGGATGTCGTCCTGCGGAACCAGTCCGATGCGCTGGCGCAGCTCGGCGAACTGCTTGTAGAGGTTCCGGTTGTCGTAGAGGACCTCACCCTGGTTGGCGGGCCGGTAGCCGGTGAGCGCCTTGAGCAGGGTGGACTTTCCGGAGCCGGACGGGCCGATGACGCCGATCAGCGACTTCTCCGGGACGCCGAACGAGACGTCCTTGAGGATCTGCTTGCCGCCGTCGACCGTCACCGTGAGGTGGCGGGCGGCGAAGGAGACCTCGCCCGTGTCGACGAATTCCTCGAGCCGGTCGCCGACCAGGCGGAACGTCGAGTGGCCGACGCCGACGATGTCGTTCGGGCCGATGAGCGCGGAGCCGGACTTCGAGAGCGGCTGGCCATTGACGTACGTGCCGTTGTGGGATCCGAGGTCACGGATCTCGAAGCGGCCGTCGGGCGTCGCGCGGAACTCCGCGTGGTTGCGCGAGACCTGGAGGTCGGAGACGACCAGCTCGTTCTCCAGCGCACGGCCGATGCGCATCACCCGGCCGAGAGCCACCTGGTGGAAGGTGGTCGGACTGCGGTCGCCGTAGACCGGTGACGCCCCCGCCGCGCCGCCGGCCCCGCCACTCCCGGGGGTCTTCGCCATGCCCTGCTGCGGAACATGGGGCGGCTGCTGTACCTGGGGGGGCTGCTGCCAGGCCTGCGGCTGCCCGCCCGGAACCTGCTGCGGGCCCGCGCTCGGCTGCTGCCCCTGCCAGCCGGGTCCCCCCTGCTGCGGCGGGGCCTGCTGCGGCTGCTGGGCGGGGGCCTGGGCCCCAGCGGCGCCCTGCCCGCTGTACACATCGGCGCCGGCCGCGGCATCGCTGAGGCTCAGCCGGGGCCCGTCGGTGGCATTGCCCAGGTTCACGACGGAGCCGGGCCCGATCTCCACCTGGTTGATTCGCTGACCGTGCACGTACGTGCCGTTGGTGCTGCCGTGGTCCTCGATGAACCAGCCCCGGCCACTCCAGCTGATCGTGGCGTGCCGCCACGACACCCTGGCGTCGTCGATCGTCATGTCGCCCTGCGGATCACGTCCGAGGGTGTACGACCTGGAGGGATCGAGCGTCCAGGTCCTTCCATTCAATTCCAGTACGAGTTCCGGCACTCCGCGCCCCACTAGTTGTCCCCCGATTACCCCCGTCGCAGGGAGTCTAGGGATGCTGAACATCGTGGCGAACTATTCCAGGAGCAGTCCCCGATACGAAAGCCGGGCGGGGGTCTGACCCTGCCGAGACCTGCACTGTTACGGCATTGACGCCAACGAAACGGTCACCTACCGCCATAACTGGCCATGAACGATTACGGATCGTGCTGAATCATGGTGTTGGGGGGTATCGGGGCGGGCTGTCCGGCACTCGGGACAGGCCGTCGGTCGCGCGTCGTGGACCGATACGGTGGGGACACCATGAGCGCATCTCAGCCACCTCAGTCCTCGCCGTCTCCTGAGTCCCCTGAGTCACGTCAGGGCATCGACGCACCGACCCTTCTCGTGAAGATCTTCGGGAAGGACCGTCCCGGCATCACCGCCGGGCTGTTCGACACCCTCGCCGCCTACTCGGTCGATGTCGTCGACATCGAGCAGGTCGTCACCCGTGGCCGCATCGTCCTGTGCGCGCTGGTCACCGCCCCGGTCGCGGGCGGAACCACCCCGGGTGACCTGCGGGCCACCGTGCACAGCTGGGCCGAGTCGCTGAAGCTTCAGGCCGAGATCATCTCCGGCACGGGCGACAACCGCCCCCGTGGCGACGGCCGCTCCCATGTGACGGTCCTCGGGCATCCGCTGACCGCGGAGTCGACCGCCGCCATAGCGGCCAGGATCACCTCGACCGGCGGGAACATCGACCGGATCTTCCGGCTCGCGAAGTATCCGGTCACCGCCGTCGAGTTCGCGGTGTCCGGCACCGGGACCGAGGAGCTGCGGACCGCGCTGGCCACCGAGTCCGCCGAGATCGGCGTCGACGTGGCCGTGGTCTCGGCCGGGCTGAGCCGCCGCGCGCAGCGGCTCGTCGTGATGGACGTCGACTCGACGCTCATCCAGGACGAGGTCATCGAGCTCTTCGCGGCCCATGCCGGCTGCGAGGCCGAGGTCGCCGCCGTCACCGAGCAGGCGATGCGCGGCGAACTCGACTTCGAGCAGTCGCTGCACGCACGGGTGGCGCTGCTGGCGGGCCTCGACGTGTCCGTGGTGGAGAAGGTGCGCGCCGAGGTACGGCTGACGCCGGGCGCCCGCACCCTGATCCGTACGCTGAAGCGGCTCGGCTACCAAGTGGGCGTCGTCTCCGGCGGGTTCACCCAGGTGACGGACGATCTCAAGGAGCGGCTGGGGCTCGACTTCGCCTCTGCCAACACCCTGGAGATCGTCGACGGAAAGCTCACCGGCCGGGTGACCGGGGACATCGTCGACCGGGCCGGCAAAGCCCGGCTGCTGCGCAGCTTCGCCGCGGAGGCCGGGGTGCCGCTGGCGCAGACCGTGGCGATCGGCGACGGGGCGAACGACCTGGACATGCTGAACACCGCGGGACTAGGCGTCGCCTTCAACGCCAAGCCGGTCGTCCGCAGGGCCGCGCACACGGCGGTGAACGTGCCGTTCCTGGACACCGTGCTCTATCTGCTGGGCATCACCCGCGAGGAGGTCGAGGCCGCCGACGGTCTCGTCGAGTAGGGAGCCGCCCGGAGCGGGAGCCGGCGTCGAGGGCCACGGGCCGTCACCCGGAAGCACGGAGGGCCCCGGCGCGCAAGCCGAAGCGTGCGCGCCGGGGCCCTTTTCGTGAGCCGGTGGAATCATGAACCGGTGGCCGGTCGTCATGAGCCGGCGAGGGGCCGGCCGTCCTGTCAGTCGTTCGGAGTCCAGTACTCGACGAGCTTGCCGACGCCGAGCTCCACGCCCTTCCAGGCACCGGGGAACTCGACCACGGCGAACGCCGCGGTCGGGAAGCCGCCGCGGGTCATCCTGGCCAGGGCGTCGCCCTCCGCCCCGTCCGAGAGGGCGTCGGCGAGCGCGTGCATACCCGGGTTGTGGCCGATCACCAGAAGGTCGCGGACCTCGTCGGGGGTTTCGTTGACCAGGGCGATCAGCTCGCCGAGCGAGGCCTCGTACAGCCGCTCCTCGTACACGGTCCTGGGGCGCTCCGGCATCTCGTGCACGGCCAGCTTCCATGTCTCGCGCGTCCTGGCGGCGGTGGAACAGAGGGCCAGATCGAAGACGATCCCGGAATCGGCGAGTTTGCGGCCTGCCACGGGGGCGTCCTTGCGGCCGCGTTCCGCGAGCGGCCGCTCATGATCGGAGTCCTGTGACCATTCCGCCTTCGCGTGCCTGAGAAGGACGATCCTGCGAGGTGTATCGACGCTCATACACCTCAGCTTCGCACGAAATGTGCCACCTGGCTCAGGGTGTTGGAGGGCTGTCCGGACACGGGCCACGGCCGTCAGCGGCGCAGCAGGCCCACGATTCGCTCAAGCAACTGGCCCATCGCCGGATCGTCCGTGGCCGCGTGCGCCTGCCCCGGTCCGACGATCAGCAGCAGAAGCGCGCCGAAGGCGACGGCGGGCAGCGCCACCGCCCACCACGGCAGCCGGATCTCGATACCGCCCGCATCCGGGCGGGTGGACCGGGTGTCTGTACGGGCCGACATGTCCGCCTCCGTGGGTCATCGGGTCTGATACCTGAAACCTACGGATCCGGCGGGGTCCGGCCCATCCGGTGACCCACCCACTTCACCCTGACCCTGCCCCCCTAGGGGGTGGTGGGGTTATCCCCACCGCCGTCCCCGGTGAGCCCGGACGGTTACGGGGAGGCGAGGGTGGCGATGACGCCGATGACGATCGAGATCAGCACCATCGCCCCGAGGATGAGCAGGAGCTTCTTCTGGCCGTTCTGGGGATTCGGGTCGAGCACAGGAGACATGGGCCCAGTCTCGCATCTCAGCATTCGTCCTCGATCGTCCGGGCCCGGCCGGCCAGGATGCCCGCCGCCATCTGCGGCACCATCAGGGCCGCCATCAGCGCGATCGGCAGCCCCCAGCCGCCGCTGTGCTGGTAGAGCACGCCGACGAGGAGCGGTCCGGGGATCGAGATCAGATAACCGGTGGACTGGGCGAACGCGGACAGCCGGACCACTCCGGCGCCGCTGCGCGAGCGCATGCCGATCATCGTGAGGGCGAGCGGGAAGGCACAGTTCGAGATGCCCAGGAGCAGCGCCCAGACCCAGGCCCCGCCGGACGGGGCGAGGTAGAGGCCCGCGTAGCCGATGAGGCCGCAGGCGCCGAGGAAGACGACGATCGCGCCCTGGTTCCGCATCCGGGCGGCGACCCGGGGGATGACGAAGGCGAGCGGGACGCCCATCGCCATGGTGACGGCGAGCAGGACGCCCGCGGTGCCGGCCGAGACCCCCGCGTCCCGGAAGATCTGCGGCATCCACCCCATGGTGATGTAGGCGGCGGTGGCCTGGAGGCCGAAGAAGCAGGCCAGGGCCCAGGCGGTACGGCTGCGGGTGATCCTGAGCTCCGGGGCCCGCGCCCGGTGGGCGGAGGGCTGTCCGGGGGCGCTGCTCCGGTCCCGTACCAGCGGGATCCAGGGCAGGATCGCGGCGGCGGCGAGCACGGCCCAGATGCCGAGGCCGGCCTTCCAACTGCCTCCCATCGCCTGGGTCATGGGGACGGTCACGGCGGCGGCCAGCGAGGTGCCGAGGGCCAGGGCCATGGAGTAGAGGCCGGTCATGGAGCCGACCCGGTCCGGGAACCAGCGCTTGACGATCACCGGCATCAGGACGTTGCTCACGGCGATGCCCATAAGAGCGAGCGCGCTCGCGGCGAGGAAGCCGGCCGTGCCGCCGATGAGGGGCCTGATCACCAGCCCCGCGGTGATGGCGACCATGCCCGCGCAGACGACCGTGCCGGGGCCGAAGCGGCGGGCCAGCCGTGGCGCCATGATGCCGAAGACCGCGAAGCAGAGGGGCGGTACGGAGGTGAGGACCCCCGCGACGCTGCCGCTCATGTGCAGCCCGTCGCGCACCTCTTCGAGGAGGGCGCCGAGGCTGGTGATGGCCGGGCGGAGGTTGAGTGCGGTGAGGACGAGCCCGACGACGACCATGCGGAGCAGCCACGGCGCGGGGCCGGCCGGCGAGGCGGGGGCGTCGGTACGGGGGGTCGCCGGGGTGGCGGGACTCAGCGTCCCGGTCGGGGTCTGGGGAGGGGTTTCGTCGTCACGCATGGGGTCATCATAGAATCATGGGATGATTACTTGTCCATTCCGCTGATTCCCTGAGAACCTTCGGGCACCCCGAGAACGGCGGGACGATCCCCGCCCCCGGACACCCGAGCAAGGAGCACCATGGCGCTGACGTCCCCGCGGCGTTCGGCACTCGCCGACCAGGTGATTGCCCAGCTGAGGAACCAGATCACTTCGGGCGAGTGGCCCGTGGGCTCGCGCATCCCCACCGAACCCGAGCTGGTCGAGCAGCTGGGGGTGGCCCGTAACACCGTCCGCGAGGCGGTGCGCGCGCTCGCGCACAACGGTCTGCTCGACATCCGGCAGGGCTCGGGCACCTATGTGGTCGCCACCAGCGAGCTGGCCGGGGTGATGCACCGCAGGTTCGCGTCCGCCGACCCGCGCCATGTCGCCGAGCTGCGCTCGACGCTGGAGTCGTCGGCGGCGCGCCTGGCCGCCGCCCGTCGTACCGACCGGGACCTGAAGCAGTTGGACGCGCTCATGCGGCGCCGGGAGGAGACCTGGGCCGCGGGGGACGCCGAGGCGTTCGTGGCGGCGGACGCGACGCTGCATCTCGCCGTGGTGGCCGCCTCCCACAACGACGTGCTGACCGGGCTCTACGCCGACCTGGGTGATCTCCTGCGGGACTATCTCCGCGTCGACGTCGGTCATGAACTGCGGCCGGAGAACCACATGGACCACGGGCGGCTGGTCGAGGCGATCCGCGCCGGTGACGCGGAGACGGCGGCGGCCGAGGCCGCGAGCCACGCGCTCGACTGTCTGGTGGACCGGGTGTAGGACCGCTCGTCCGGATTCATGCCGGGCCCGCGGGGTCCTCAGGAGGCCGCGCGGGTCTCGTTCCCGTGGGTGACCCACACGGAGCCGACCTCTTTCCAGCAGCGGTCGTCCAGCCGTACGGTCCGCCCCGGGCCGACGTCGACCGGCCTGGAGTCCGCGTCGATGTCCCACCAGCGGGCGCACTTGGTGTGCAGCTGGACGCGGTCGGCGGACGGGTACGGGTTGTGGCAGTAGGCGATGACCCTGGAGCCCTGGACCGAGGTACGGCATTCGGCGCCGGAGGGTTCGGGGTCCGGTGCGGGCGGCGGGGCCGCCGCGACGGCCCCGACATGGCCGGCGGCGTACAGGGCCCCGGGGACGAGCAGTGCGGCGACGACCGCTGAGGCCGCCAGCAGGGACCGGGTTCGGTGACGTGTGCCGCGCACAGCGATCTCCTCCCCTCAGCCTGACCAGAGTCCGGTTCCTCCACATTCTGCGGTGGATCGACCAGGTTTTCGACCTGAGCGCCGAGAGGCCGGGCGGGACAAGGGGAACGGCCGCGCACCGTTTCCGGAGAAGTGGTGCGCGGCCGCTTCGGAACGCGGTCGTACGGGGGTCTCAGGCGCCCATCATGTGCACGCCACTGTCGACGTGGATGATCTCGCCGGTCGTCCTCGGGAAGAAGTCCGAGAGCAGCGCGACGATGCCGCGGCCGGCCGGCTCCGGATCCGTCATGTCCCAGGCCAGCGGCGCGCGGGTGTTCCACACCTCGGCGAGGTCGCTGAAGCCCGGGATGGACTTGGCGGCCATGGAGCCGAGCGGCCCGGCCGAGACCAGGTTGCAGCGGATGCCGTCCTTGCCCAGGTCACGGGCGAGGTAGCGGGAGGTCGCCTCCAGCGCGGCCTTCGCCGGGCCCATCCAGTCGTACTGCGGCCAGGCGAACTGCGCGTCGAAGGTGAGGCCGACGATCGAACCGCCCTCGCTCATCAGCGGCTTGCACGCCATGGCGAGCGACTTCAGCGAGAACGCCGAGACGTGCATCGCCGTGGCGACCGACTCGAACGGGGTGTTGAGGAAGTTGCCGCCGAGCGCGTCCTGCGGCGCGAAGCCGATGGAGTGGACGACACCGTCGAGCGTGCCGAGCTCGTCGCGCACCAGACCGGCGAGCCGGTCCAGGTGCTCGGCGTTGGTCACGTCCAGCTCGATGACCTTGGCCGGCTTGGGCAGCTTCCGGGCGATGCGCTCGGTCAGTGTGGGCCGCGGGAAGGCGGTCAGAATGATTTCGGCGCCCTGCTCCTGGGCCACCTTGGCGGTGTGGAACGCGATGGACGACTCCATCAGCACCCCGGTGATGAGGATGCGCTTGCCGTCGAGAATTCCGCTCATGGTGATCAGTGACCCATGCCCAATCCGCCGTCAACAGGGATGACGGCTCCAGTGATGTACGACGCGTCGTCGGAGGCGAGGAAGCGCACCGCGGCGGCGATCTCCTCGGGCCGCGCGTAACGCGCGAGCGGCACCTGAGCGACGATGCCCTTGCGCTGCTCCTCGGTGAGCGCCTGCGTCATGTCGGTGTCGACGAAGCCGGGCGCGACGACGTTGAAGGTGATGTTCCGCGAGCCCAGCTCACGGGCCAGCGACCGGGCGAAGCCGACCAGGCCCGCCTTGGACGCGGCGTAGTTCGCCTGCCCCGCCGAGCCGAGGAGGCCGACGACGGAGGAGATCAGGACGACCCGGCCCTTCTTGGCGCGCAGCATGCCGCGGTTGGCACGCTTGACGACCCGGAAGGTGCCGGTGAGGTTGGTGTCGAGGACGGACGTGAAGTCCTCCTCGGACATCCGCATCAGCAACTGGTCCTTGGTGATACCGGCGTTGGCGACCAGCACCTCCACATTGCCGTGCTTCTCCTCGATCTCCTTGTAGGCCTGCTCCACCTGCTCGGCGTCGGTGATGTCGCAACGGACCGCGAGAACACCGGCCTCGGTGAGCGCCACGGGCGGCTCGCCGGAACGGTAGGTGATCGCGACCTTGTCGCCGTTGTCGGCGAAAGCGCGGGCGATGGCGAGGCCGATGCCCCGGTTTCCTCCGGTGACGAGAACCGAGCGGCTCAACGGATCACCCTTTCCTTGGCGGTCTGGTACATCGAAAACCTATCGGTACCGCCCGCTTCCCGAGGAATCGGCCTCTGACAGCGCCTTCGGCCGGTCACTGTGGGGTTCCTACAGTCTGCCCGCCTGTCAGTCCGCCATACCGGGGGCGTGAGCCGACAGCCCCTCGGCACGAGCGGTCTCGAGCATCCTGCGGTCGTAAGTCACCAGGGGCGGTCAGGTCGTCCCGCAGCAGGAGCGCGCTGGCCACGTGGATGGCGTCCAGCGTCCTCAGGCGCCCGAACAGCAGAGCAGCCGCGTTACGCACCTCCCGGCTGAGGAGGATCTCGGTGATCCGGGCGTCCAGGTCCTCCATGGCCTTTGGGAACTGACCCATGAGATCCAGCGTCCGTACGGTCTCCACGAAGCCGAGCGTGCTGGTAGCGAGCGGCTCCGTGGTCTGTCCCTGGAGGAAGGTGTCCGGAGCATCCCGGTGGCTTCGCCGGGTCATCCAGGTGACCAGTAGCGGGGACGCGTCCACGTAGATCAACGGTCGTCCTCTGCACGCTCCACCAGCAGCAGCGCCACAGGATCGGCACCTCCCGGCACCTCGTAGTGCGGCATGCTGTGCCGCTCGGCCGCGGTGACCGGCTTCAGCTTGATCTTCCAGTACCACCAAGTGCGCATACCGCTCCACGGGACTGCCGACCGGTGACAGTATCGCGATGACGTTGCCGTGCCGGGTGACCTCGATCGCCTCACCCTTCTCCGACGCGGGCGAAGACCGCGCTGGGATTGGTATGAGAACTCTCGAATGGGAGTGGTGCTCATGGCAGGCTCGTCAGTTGTACCTACATGTATCCACGGTGACCACAAATGAGGCGCTTGCATGCGGCTGGCCGACCCTGCCACAGCTGGTCGTCACTCTGCGTCCTTCCCTCCCTCCATACCGTCGAGGAGCCGCCGGGCGAGGATTGCGAGCGTCTCCCCCTCCTGCGTGGCCCAACGGGCGGTGCCCTGGTTCGAGACTGGGCGCCCTTCCCAGTCGGCCAGCTCCCACATCCGTGCAATGAGCCCACTGGGCGAGTACGAAAGCCCGTCGGCGGCCCAGACGATCGGGCGCGTCCGGTTGGTCCTAGTCCACTTGGCCAATGCTCGACGCGGGTTGGCAGTGAGCCACTCGGCCAGCGCTTCCTTCTCCGGCTGAAGGTACAGGGCCAGGTGGAGGGGGGCGCCTTCCACCAGAGCACCGCTGTCGACGATCACGTGCACGGCGTTGGGCCTACGTCGCTTGCGCGGCTTGCTCTCCTGCCGCCGGTACTTCGCGGCGGCCTCTCCGGTCCCGCCCCCTTCAAGAGCTGCCAGAACCGCAGTGACGAGCTCAGCGGCCTGCCCAGGGTCGGCGCACACGCGCTGGATACTCGTCCGGGCTCCAACCTCGTCGTCCAAAACCTGTACAAGCACCGGGACCACGCGCTTGACGAGGTTCGGGACCTGTGCCACCGCCTCAGCGGCCCAGGCCAGAGACTGGTCCGGCTCCCCCATGCCGGCGTCCTGAGCAAGCAGCCGCCGGAACGCCAGGTGGGTGATGAGGAAGGCACCGTCGTCGACGACTGCGGCCGCGCGCCCCGCGTACTGCTCGCGCTCCGCACGCAGAGCCGTCCGCACCGCTCGCAGCACCTTCACCGCGTTCCAGGTCTCGTACACGCCAGGCACGGAGCGGAAGAGAGGGTCGTAGATGCCGCTGCCGCCCCGTTCCCACAGCACATCGGTGGAACCGGCCGCCACGAGCCGCGCCGCGAACCGGCTGCCCGTGTGGGCGCAGGCCAGCGCGCACGTGGCCTCCACGACGGAGCAGCCCTCGTCGTCCTGCGGTTCGAGTTCGCTGCGGCGCACGCTGTAGACGAGGCCGAGTTCGGCTCTAAACTCGGCCATGAGCTCTGCCTGGACAGGGTCGAGGGCGATGCGGTCGCGTTCGGTGATGTGGTTCTGTCGGTTGGTGGCCTGGGTGGTCCGGTTGGCGAAGTCGGCGTCGCCGCCGGTGACGATGAAACGAACGGTGACCTGGGCAAGTTCGGCTTCCTCGGCCTGCTGGGCCGCGTCGATGACCGAGCGCACGGTCTGGGCGCCGTTCACCACACTGGCACCGCGGGCCGTCAGGCGGACTGGGTGACGTTCCGGGAACTTCTGCGACACGGGTACAGCGTCCACGGAGTCACACAAAACCGTGATGCCGTTGTTGAAGTACCAGAAGTAGGACGGTTCGTCAGTGAGGGTGTCCACCAGTTCCTTGTTGATGGGGGTCAGACCAAGCGGATTGCGGATGTTGCGGGCGAACAGCTCGTTGCCATGCTCGGCCCAGGTCGCAACCTCCTCCGCCTGCACGATTCCCTCGTATGAGAGATAGGGCAAGGACACACTGAACCAGGGGCGCAGCGTCACTTCCAGGGTGACGGGTTCGCTTCGCTGGTCCTCGCGCACCAGCGCATAAGCCTCCGGGGCATGCAGAAACTTGTGATCGACGTAGTCGCCGTGGGAATTGAACTCGCTCTCGCCATTCTTGATGGCCCGCAATACGCCAGGCGCGGGGTGCTCAGTTCCCATGAGGACGATCACCTGCGTGATCCTGGTCGCCTTCTCACCGATCAGCTCGTGGGCCCGCTTGGCGAGTATCTGACCGCGCGGGTTGAACTGGGCGGACTCTCCCGAGTCGATGAGGGTCAGTCCCACGAAGAGCTTCTGTACTGCGGTCTCGTTCGCCTTTGCCGTCCCGTTCGGACTCCACTTGGCCTGTACGAGGTAGATGTGTGCCGCCGCCTCGTCGATGGCGATGGCGTCGATCCCCTGGTCCTGGCCGCCATCGATGACGCAGTCGGCCGCCTGCTCGGCCGCCCATCCCGTCATGATCCGGACGGCGTGCGCCGCCAGCGCGCGAGATCGGAAGGCGGGCGCGGTCTGTTCGGGCGCCCGGTTGCCGAAGTCGCTCATGTCGATGAGGTCGGCGTACGTTTCGTCGAAGGCACGCTCAGTCTGGCGGACCTGGGTGGGGACGTCGGGTTGCTGCGGAGTGGCGTTCATGGTCTTCCTGTCCGGCCGGCTGCGTGTGGGTGACGGGTGCGGATAAGGGGACGGCGGTCTCAGCCGAGGGAGTCCAGGACCGCTTCGAAGCTCCGCTGCGCGTCGCCGAGGTGGTCGATGATCGAGCGCGCGATGTCGCGTGGATCGCCCGAATCATCCAGTGTGTCGGCGAGGTTGGCCCGCAGGTTGAGGCTGACGCCGGGACTGTCCAGGATCTTTCGTACGGCGTCGCGGTCGTAGCGCTTGAAGCGCGACGATTCGGCACGCCCGGTGAATCGTTCCTCCCCAGGACGGAACGCCTCCAGAAACTCCCCGAAATCCTCCTCGGAAAGAGGGTTCTCGGTGTCCGTGTGGTGGATGTCGCGAGCGTCGTACACCCATAGCTCGTCCGTGTTCGGCTCACCGGTCGGACACCTCACCGACTTAGTGAAGAAGAGGACGTTCGACTTCGAGTTGGTGTCGTGGAACATGCCGGTCGGCAGGCGCAGCAGAGTGTGCACGGTGCAGTTCTTCAACAGCTCCCTGCGGATGGTGGCCGCCGCGCCGCGCTGGAACAGCACACCATCGGGGACGAAGACAGCCGCCCTGGCACCTCGGGGCAGGGTGATGGCCAGATGCTGGAGGAAGTTGGCCGGAAGCGTGGCGTTCTGCGCCCAGAAGTCATCCCGCTGCTCGGTGTTCGTCTCCACGCTCTTGAACGGCGGGTTGCAGATGACGACCGTCGCGGCCACGTCCCGCTCGTGCCGGCGCACCAGCCGGTCCTTCACCCTGAGCGAGTCCGCGCGCAGAACCGGGGGGACGTCGTGGAACTGGCGCCCGGTGTTCAGCAGTACGTTCATCGTCGCCAGGCGACACATCTGTACGTCGATGTCGGCACCGGCTATAGCGGAGGCGTCGACGCGGTCCCCGTGCACCGCCATCTCGCGGTGCACGGCGATCAGACTGGTACCCACCCCGACGGCCGCATCGATCACCCGGTCCTCAGGGGTGAGCGCAAGCGCCTCGGCTATGACCTTCAGGAGGTACGGAGGGGTAAGGAACTGGCCCGTCTCCCGCTTGGCCCGGATGTCGTCGCGGCAGTCGCCGATCAGCAGAGAGAAGGCCGCACCGAGTTCGTCCCGCTTCACATCCGCCCAGCGGTACGGGTCGAACTCCTCGATGATCAGCCGTCCGAGTTCTGCCATCCGGTCCACGGGCCAGGGACGGGACTCCTGGAACAGAACGCTGGCGATGGCCCGGCGGGGGTCCTCCGGGTTCGGCCTGCCGAGCTCCGTCATCAGCCGGGTCAGCGTTGCGTGCAGATCCTCCCCACTGGCGAGTACGAGGTGCGGCCAGCTCTCCACCGGCGCGATCGGCCTGCTTGCGAACATCCCGGACCGCTGGGTGTGTTCGTGGTCGAGCTTGAGGAAGAGCAGGTAGGCGATGTGCTCGGTGAATTCCAACCGAGTCAGCGCCTTGGCACTGGTCTTGAGTTCGTAGAAACGCTGCCAGCGCTCAAAGATCCTCTTCGCCGTCCAGTGCGTCTCCGGCCCTCTGGCCCCGGCTCCGTCGCGCTCTGTCGTCATGCCCCGCCCGTCCTCGTGCGTCCCGGTCCGAGTGGATGCGCCGACTGGCCGTTCCCCGTCCCGGGCAGCCGCCGACTGTGGCGGCCAAGGCTCTTAACAGCACATCGGACCGGACGACCGGACCGCGGGCGATCAACTCCCTCCCATCGTAGGCATATCTTCACGATCAGTACGACAAGATTGGCAGTCGGTGACGGGGAAGCCCGTCAGGCCCCCGCGTCCCCCTCTCCGGGAATCCGGCAGCGCACCTGCTTCCCGACCGGCGTCCCCGCAACCCGCCACCCCGGCGCAAGCAGGTCGATCATGGGCAGCCCGCGCCCCGATTCCGCCTCGGGATCATCCATTCGCACACCGCCGACCACGGGCAGCGCCAACCGGTACGGGTCATGCAGCCTGACCCGTACCCCGCGTTCCGCACCGTCGCCGTACCCGCGCGACGGCTCCACGGCCACCTCGGCGACGAGCGGCACGAAATTGCCGCAAGCCCGCACCGCATTCCCGAACAGCTCGGACATCACCAACTGCGCCGCATGCGACTGCCCTTCGCCGACACCTGCGTCGGCGAGCGTCTTGCCCGTCGAGGACTCGCTCGTCCGCATCGCCGAGCTGGAAGAGAGCTTCAGAAAGTGACGGACCACAAGACCGAGCTGTACAAACAGGACCTCACCAACGCCGACTGGCACAAGGCGACAGCCAGTGGGGCGGAGAATGACTGCGTCGAGATCGCCGAACTGCCGCACGGAGCACGGGCCGTACGGGACTCGAAGAACCTGGAACGGGAACCGCTGCGGTTCACCGCGTCGGAGTGGGCCGCGTTCCGGACAGGCGTGATAGCGGGCGAGCTCTGAGCCCGCAGAGAAGGGCACGACGGCGGGCCCGCGGTTCCGGAAGAACCACGGGCCCGCCGTCCGTTCCTACTTGTCGCCGCCCGACGGCGGCACATCCTTCTTCAATGCCTGGGCCACGGCGGTGAACTCGGCCAGTGCCACTTCGAGCTCGTCGACAATCTCCTGGGCGATCACGTCCGGCGACGCGTATGTCGCGGTCATGGCGGAATCGGACTTCAGGACCGTGAGGTCGAGGTTGACCTTGTCCCGTGCGATCAGCTCGTCGTAGTCGTAGGCACGGAAACGGTCGCTCGGGGTGCGCTTGGTGAAGTCCGTGCCGCCGGAGTGGTAGGCGGCGACGAAGTCGTCGAGGTGCTGGCGACCCAGCTGGCGCTGCTTGAGAGTGAAGCGCTGATCGGTGCGGAAGTCGTAGACCCAAAGTTTGCGGGTGCCGGGGCGGCCTCCGGTGCGCTGGCCCGTCTTGCCGAAGAACAGGACGTTGGCCTTGACGCCGTTGGCGTAGAAGATGCCGGGGGGCAGGCGCAGGAGAGTGTGGATATCGCAGAGGTTGAGAAGGTTCCTGCGAATGGTCTCGCCGGCACCGCTCTCGAAGAGGACGTTGTCGGGGAGGACCAGGGCGGCCCGGCCGTTGGTCTTCAGCAGGTTGTAGATGTGCTGGACGAAGTTGAGCTGCTTATTGGTCGTCTGCGCCCAGAAGTCGGTGCGGGCCGTGTACGACTCGCCGGTCACCGAGCCGACGCCGAAGGGCGGGTTGGCAAGCACCATGTCGTAGTGCCGCTTCGGGGGGCGGGCGAGTGAGTCCTGAATGGTGATGAGCGGCTTGGCCTCGGAGTTTCCGATGCCGTGCAGCAGCATGTTCATCAGGGCGAGGCGGCCGGTCTCACGAACGAGCTCATAACCGGTGATCGCACCGGTCTGGAGAGCCCGCCCCTTGTCGCCATAGAGCTCGTCCTCGTAGTGCTGGATGAGGTGGGCATGCGCCGCGATGAGGAAGCCGCCAGTACCGCAGGCCGGGTCGGTGATGGTCTCACCGGGCTTCGGCTGGACGCAGTCGACCATCGCGTCGATGAGGGGGCGGGGTGTGAAGTATTGGCCCGCGCCGGTCTTGCGGTCCTCGGCGCCACGCTGGAGAAGCCCTTCATAGGCGTCGCCCTTGAGGTCTTGATTCTCGGTGGTCCAGGTGTGGGGATCGATCAGGTCCTTGATCAGCCGTTCGAGGACCGCAGGTTCCTGGATCTTGTTCTGCGCCTTGGTGAAGACCTCGCCAAGCATGGTCCCGCCGCGCTGGCCGAGGTCCTTGAGGATGAACTCGTAGTGGTCGAGCAGTGCCTCGGCGGATCGGGTCATCAAGCTCTTCCAGTCCCGTCCCTCGGGCACGAGAGGCTGTTCGGGGGCGTTGCGCCGGAAGACGGCCGGGCGGTTTGCACGCTCGTCGGCCATCTTGAGGAAGAGGAGGTACGTGAGCTGCTCGACGTAGTCGAGGGTCGAGACGCCGGAGTGGCGAAGCAGTTCGCAGTACGACCAGAGACGGTTGACGAGGGTGGAGGTCGAGACCGGGGCCGCCGGGGCGGCCTTGGTCTTGCCCTTGGCTCCGGTCTCGCGGGGGGTGGCCGCGCCGGGCGCGTACTCGGCCTCCGCGTTGGCGGGGCTCTCGGAGGCCGTGGTCTCGGTACTGCTGCTCATGTTCGTGCTCACAAGGGAAGTGTGTCCTGGGTACCGGCCGGAACCGGCCGGCCGGAGGTCTCGGGTGCGGCCGGGGATGCCTTGCAGGGCGCGCGCTTGCGCTTGGCCGGTTTGGAGGCGGCGGCCCGCTGCGCGCGACTCCGGTCGAGGAGGACGGACGCGTGCTCGTCGTCAGGATCCTGGGGAACGAGGGCGCCAATGAAGGCTGCGTGGAGGAGGGCGTTACGCAAACTTTCGCCCTGCTCGCGCACGCCCTGAATCACCTGCTGGGCAGACCTCGCCTCCGCCAGGCGAATTTCAACAGCCTTGACCAGAACGTCTTGCATAGACTTTGGCGGCACGGGGATAGGCATCAGTTTGATTGTTCGAAGACTGATAGAGGCAAGATTAACCGTCTGCCTCCCGTTGCGATCACACCAGTTCTTACCGAATGCGTTGGAATGCCAGGCAAGCAGCCTGGGGTCCAGCATCTTGCCTCTGATACGCGCGCGAAAAACGTGATTCTGGTGAATACAGTCCTCTATCTGCCCTTCCCAAATCCACCCGCGCCCCAGCTTGTCTCGGTCTCCCCCCTCATTTAGGAGAACATCACCGGATTCAAGCTTCAAAGAATGAGCCTTCTTCGCAGGCAACCTGATTCTTTCCACACGATCAAGCACAAGGCGTCCACGCTGCACATTCGCAACCCGGAGGTACGGAACTTCAACATACTCGGGGTCGCCCTGTTTCTTGCCATCTTTCGTGACTCCACCAACTACTTCGGCAATGTCCCCGAGACGCACCCATTTCCATCCGAGCGGAAGATCAGGAAGTACGCCGTCATCAACATCTGCGGGTTCAAGCGAGGTAGGCAAGCACTCGACTCCGTACAGTCCGCCGCGTGCACCACAGCCGGTAATCAGATCTTCCAAAACTGCGGAGGCAGTCAAAGCAGCCCGCACCGCCTCCTCTCCCGCCTCAACATGTGCCAGCTGATCGTCCAGCTTGGCGACGATTCGGTGCTGTTCGGCGAGGGGTGGCACAGGGATCTCCAGCTCCGCCAGGTACGGGCGCGGAACGCGACGCTGACCCACAGCACCAGCCATGTGCCGCTCGGCTGTCTTCCGGATGTTCGATTGCAGCAAGAAATGCATCAAATATTCAGGGAGCACGGCTCCGCGGCTCCGCAGCACATGAAATTCCGTACTTCCCAGAGCGCGCCCGCCGGTCAGCCCCTGCGCCTTCGCGATCTTCCCATTCTCCATGCAGGGCGTGATCTTAGCGAAAAGTACGTCGTTCTCCTGGAACCTGGTGAGCGACTTCTTCTTCAGATCTCCATATCGCACCCGCATCGATGCGTCCATACGCCCCGTCGCCACCTCGACAGCAGCCATCGGAACCTGCGAAATCAACTCGCCGTCGGCCGGTTCCTCGTCAAAACCACGAGGATTTACGTCACACAGCTCCCCGATCGTTGCCCGAACCCACCCCTCAGGCAGCTCCGCTGCAACACCCTCCTCGGCCCCCGAGCCCTCCGGCTCCGGCCCCGTTCCCGAGTCGGTCGTCACGCGCTCAGCTCCCTGTCCAATTCAGTGATGATGTGTTCGGCCCGCTTTCCCCCGAATTCGGCGATGAAGCCGTCCGTACCATTGTGTTTGGTGAAAGGGGGGTAATCCAGGTCAGCGGTGTCGAAGCGTACACGCCTGGCCGTCGCTTCGGCGATGCGGTCGAGCCACCAGTGCTGGCGCGCCGTGAACCGGCTGCCCATCTGTTCCTGACTGGCGATCCAGCGCTGATAGCGCTCGCGTACGAGCCCCTCGTACGGACGTGGAGCAGGCGCCCCCCGCTCCGCGCCGCCCGCGAGCTCGTAACGGAGCAGGGCCAGCAGGTCGGAGGCCGTACGCGTGCGACGGGCGCCGTCGGTCACCGCCTCACCGAGCCGCTCGTACGCCTGCCAGAGCCGGTCAGGGGTCCAGGCGCGCGGTGGGCGGGCGATCCTGCGGGCCACGTCGTCGAGCCTGTTCATGGCGGCGCTCGGTGGCACGTCCGAGCCGGCGCTGAACGCGATGGACATAGCCGCGATCTCGTCCCGGTTGTCGGCGATGTACTGGCGCCAATCCCGGACGGTCCGAAACGCCGAGTCCTCGTCCTCCACGACCGCGCCCGCCCCGAGCAGCTCGTCCGTGCCGGTCTCGTCGTAGAGGATGTCCTTCGCTCGCCGCATCTCCAGCAGCCTGGCACGCAGCGGTGGCTGGGCTGCGAGTGGCCGCACGGCCCATTCGATGAGGTCGCGTACCGCGTGCTCGGGATCGCGGCCGGCGCGCTGGGCAGCCTCGCGGGCCTCCAGTTGCCGGTCCGCCGAGACGGCGTCGACCATTCCATGGACGATCTTCGTCAGCTCCAGTCCACCGCTCAGGCGCTGGATCTCGGCGCGTTCCTCATCCGTCATCTGGACATCGAGCTTGGCAAGGCGGGCCGCGAGGGTGGAGACCTCTTCCTCCTCGATGGTGTTCGCGGCGGTCTTGCGGAGCAGCTTCTCCAGGCTGATCTGTTTGTCGGTGTGGCGTTCCAGCGGTGCCGCGTCGACCTTCGGCTTTTTCGTCACACCGACCGCGTCGACGATCACGAAGCGGGTTTTCGGGCCCACGCCGGGGGTGACCTTCTCGAACTCCGTGAGGGACAGAGTCCGGGCGCCGCGGCCCTTCATCTGCTCGAAGTAGGCCCAGCTCTTGACGTCCCGCAGGAACAACAGGCATTCAAGCGGCTTGACGTCCGTGCCGGTGGCGATCATGTCGACCGTGACCGCGATCCGCAGGTCGGGCAGGTTTCGGAAGGCAGCCAGGCGTTCGGGGGCGTTGCGGGCCGCGCTGGTGATCTTCGCGCAGAAATCGTTGCCCTTGCCGAAGACGTCGCGGACGACCTCGACGATCTCCTCCGCGTGGTTGTCGTTCTTGGCGAAGATCAACGTCTTGGGCACGTGCATCTCGTCCCGCAGCAAGGCTCCCGTGGCCGGGTCGCGCTTCGCCCGCTCGGGGAAGATCTCCGTGAACAGCCGGTCGTGGAAGGTCTGGACGACCGTACGGAGCTGGTCCTTGCTGATAACCCCGACACCGACCTGGTTCGCTCCGTACGCAATGTCCTCGTCGATGTCCTCGTAGCGCTGGCGGCGCGTGCGGCGGTCACGGACCGGAATGGTGCCCTGCGCGATGACACCGCCCTCGGCCGTGATACGTGTGTTGATCTCGTAGACGGAGAAGTCGACGTTGACGCGGTCGGCCACAGCCTCCTGATAGGAGTACTCGCTGACCAGGTTGCCGTTGAAGTAGCCGAAGGTCTGGGCGACGGGGGTGGCGGTGAGGCCAACGATGGGGGCGTCGAAGTATTCGAGGACGGAGCGCCACTTGCCGTAGATGGAACGATGGCACTCGTCGACGACGATCAGGTCGAATGCCTCCGGGGGGATGTCCGCGTTGTAGCCGACCTCGATGCCGCCGGGCACATCGATGTCGTACTCGATCTCCCCGTCCCCTTGCACGGCCCCCGGCAGGCTCGCACCGGTGAGCTCCATGTAGAGGCGCTGCACGGTGGAGATCACGACCTTGGAGGAGGTGAGCATGCCCTCCGCGCCAAGACGCTGGACGTTGTAGAGGTCGGCGAACTTGCGATCGGTGTCCGGAGTCTTGAAGTTCTCGAACTCGGCGAACGCCTGCACGCCGAGGTTGTTGCGGTCCACAAGGAACAGGACGCGCTCGGCGCGGGCGTGCTTGAGGATCCGGTACGAGAACGTGACGGCCGTGAACGTCTTGCCGGCGCCGGTGGCCATCTGGACGAGGGCGCGGGCCTGCCCCATGCCCTGCTGCCCTTTACCCAGGGCCAGCGAGTTCTCCACGCCGCGCACCGCTTTGATCTGCGCGGGGCGCAGAGGCCGTTCGTCGAGGTCGGGCATGCGGTGGCGCAGCCGGGCGCGGTAGCTGGGGGTCTGCTCGTCCTCCTCGGCCTGGCGGACCCAGCGAGCGAGAGTACGCGGCTGGTGGAAGAAGAAGATGCGGCGAGTACGGGAGTCCGGGTCAAGGACGGACCGGAAGCGGGTCTCTCCGCCATCGCTGACGTAGCGGAACGGGAGCGGAGTGCGCCATGCGTTGAAACGCTGCTGGGCATCGGTGAGGTGGTCGGCGTAGCGGTCGGCCTGGGCTTCCGCGGCGGACAGGTCAGCCCCCTCGCGCTTGGCCTCGATGACGCCGACGAGCTTGCGGTCGACGTAGAGGGCATAGTCGGCGCGGCCCCGGGCGGTGGTGACCTCTCGGACGGCGACGCCGTTACCCCGTCGGTCGCCCTGGATATGGAGGTTGAGGTCCGCGCCACCGTCCTGGACGTCCCAGCCGGCTGCTGCCAGCATGGCGTCGAGTCGCTTGCGGACCTGTACTTCGGTGAGCGGTTCGCGGGAAGCCTGCTCCGCGTTGTCGAGGAGGCGGGCGCGCTCCGCGACGGCGGCCGAAGCGGCGGCTCGGTCAGTGGTGGCGGTGTGACGGCGGTCGAGCTGAGTCGCCTCGGCAGCGGCCTGGAGTTCCTTGAGCTGGTGCTGCATGGCAGCGACCGCACGGGCCATTTCCTCGCGCTCGGCCTGCGCCTGGGCGAGCTCGCGCTCGACGACACTCCGGGCGGCCTGTTCGGCCTGGGCCTGGGATGCCTGGTCGTGATAGCTGAGACGGGCCTCTTCTAGTTCCCGGCGTGCCTGGGCGACATCCTGGAGGAGACGCGCGTTCTCCACGGCGGGGGTGCGGTCGGGACTGGGCGGCACGAACGCCAGCTGCTCGCGTGAGCCGGTGAGCAGTCGGTGGTACCAGACTCCGAGGCGGAAGCAGGTACGCAGAGCTCGGAAGGCGTCGTCGGCGTTGTCGAGCCCCGAGTGGTTCGCGTCATTGCCGAGGGTGCGCACCTTGTGAAAGGCAGTGCCCACGTCGCCATGGAGGTAGCCCTCCCGTTCCAGGGCCCGCAGCCGGTCGAACTGGGTGGTGCCTTCTGCGCGGACCCGCCCACGGCTTACGAGGTCGGCCGCCATGGCCTCGGCGAACTGGCGCGATTTGATCAGAGATGTATTCGGGTCACTGAAGACATGGCTCTCGGCGGCGCTTCCATAGGCGACGAGCAGCGGAAGGTGCGGCAGCAGGAAGCCGAAATTGCGAGTCCGTCCTGCCAAGCCTAGAAGTCGAGGGTCCGACGCCTGCGGCACCCCGTCTGCGCTGCTCATGGGGTAGGTACCACCTTCCAGGAGTACGAGAACCACCGCCACTCGTGCGGTGTGATCACCCGTCGAGCCTAACCGGCGACAGGTCCTTGCCGCTGGTTTCTCCGACTCCCTGTTCCAACCGCTGGGCTCAGGCGTATCTCGCTGACGAAAATCCGCGCCACCATGTCGGCGGCATGGTTCACTCACCCGGACCCTGCCATCACCACAAGGGAAGGCCGCCCGTGCCCCATGAGGTAGATCAGTCGTTCCTGGCCCTCCCGCTGCGGCCCCTCGCCGACGCGGCGCTCGCCCGCGCGCGGGCGCTCGGGGCCGCGCACGCCGACTTCCGCTTCGAGCGGGTGCGCAGTGCCACCTGGCGGCTGCGGGACGCCCGGCCGGCCGGGGCGTCGGACAGTACCGACCTCGGGTACGCGGTGCGGGTGGTGCACGGCGGGGCGTGGGGGTTCGCCTCAGGGGTGGATCTGACGATGGACGCCGCGGCGAAGGTGGCCTCGCAGGCCGTCGCCATGGCGAAGCTGTCGGCGAAGGTGATCGCGGCCGCGGGTTCCGACGAGCGTGTGGAGCTCGCCGACGAGCCGGTGCACGGGGAGCGGAGCTGGGTGTCGGCGTACGACGTCGATCCCTTCGACGTGCCGGCCGGGGAGAAGGCGGGGCTGCTCGCCGAGTGGAGCGCCCGGCTCCTGCGGGCGGAGGGCGTCGCGCATGTGGACGCCTCGCTGATGACCGTCCACGAGAACAAGTTCTACGCGGACACGGCGGGCACGGTCACCACCCAGCAGCGGGTGCGGCTGCACCCGCAGTTCACCGCGGTGGCGGTGGACGCGACGAGCGGCGAGTTCGACTCGATGCGCACGATCGCGCCGCCGGTCGGGCGCGGCTGGGAGTACCTGACCGGGACCGGCTGGGACTGGGACGCGGAGCTGGAGAGCATCCCCGCGCTGCTGGCCGAGAAGATGCGCGCCCCGGGTGTCGAGGCGGGGACGTACGACCTGGTGGTCGACCCGTCCAACCTGTGGCTGACCATCCACGAGTCGATCGGCCACGCCACCGAGCTGGACCGGGCGCTGGGGTACGAGGCGGCGTACGCCGGGACCTCGTTCGCGACCTTCGACAAGCTGGGGAAGCTGGCGTACGGCTCCCCGGTGATGAACGTGACGGGCGACCGCACGGCCGAGCACGGGCTCGCGACGATCGGTTACGACGACGAGGGTGTCCAGGCCCAGTCGTGGGACCTGGTGAAGGACGGCACGCTGGTCGGTTACCAGCTGGACCGCCGGATCGCGAAGCTGACGGATCTGGGCCGGTCCAACGGGTGCGCGTACGCGGACTCGCCGGGTCATGTCCCCGTGCAGCGCATGGCGAACGTGTCGCTGGCGCCGGATCCCGGCGGCCTCTCCACCGACGATCTGATCGGCGGGGTGGAGCGCGGGATCTACGTGGTCGGCGACCGGTCCTGGTCCATCGACATGCAGAGGTACAACTTCCAGTTCACCGGGCAGCGGTTCTTCCGGATCGAGAACGGCAGGCTCGCCGGGCAGTTGCGCGATGTCGCCTACCAGGCGACGACGACGGACTTCTGGGGCTCGATGGAGAAGGTCGGCGGTCCGCAGACGTACGTCCTGGGCGGCGCCTTCAACTGCGGCAAGGCCCAGCCGGGCCAGGTGGCGGCCGTCTCGCACGGCTGCCCCTCCGCCCTCTTCCGGGGCGTGAACATCCTCAATACGACGCAGGAGGCCGGACGATGAGCGGCGTGCACGGAACCGGCCGGAGGTCCGGGGGTCGCCCCCCGGGACAGCACAGTCTCAATACGACGCAGGAGGCCGGACGATGAGCCTCGTCAGCAAGCCGTACGAGATCGTCGAGCGCGCGCTCGAACTGTCCACCGCCGACGGCTGTGTGGTCATCGCCGACGAGGAGTCGTCGGCCAATCTGCGCTGGGCGGGCAACGCGCTCACCACGAACGGGGTGACCCGGGGCCGCACACTCACCGTCATCGCCACGGTCGGCGGGGCCGAGGGCACCGCGTCCGGCGTGGTGTCCAGGTCCGCCGTCACCGCGGCGGACCTGGAGCCGCTGGTGCGGGCCGCCGAGACCGCCGCGCGCGGGGCCGGGCCGGCGGAGGACGCGCAGCCGCTGGTCACCGGGGTGCGTGCCTCGCCCGACTTCACGGACGCGCCCGCGGAGACGGACTCCGATGTGTTCGCGGCGTTCGCCCCCGCGCTCGGCGACGCCTTCGCGCGGGCCCGGTCCGGCGGCCGTGAGCTGTACGGCTTCGCCAACCACGAGATGACCTCGACCTACCTCGGTACGTCGACGGGGCTGCGGCTGCGCCACGACCAGCCGAACGGGACGCTGGAGCTGAACGCCAAGTCGCCCGACCGGGTGCGCTCGGCCTGGGCGGGGCGTGCGACCCGCGACTTCAAGGATGTCGACCCGGCCGAGCTGGACGCCGAGCTGGCCCGGCGACTGAGCTGGGCTCAGCGGCGTATCGAGCTGCCGGCCGGACGGTACGAGACGCTGCTGCCGCCGACCGCCGTCGCCGATCTGCTGATCTACCAGCTGTGGTCCTCGACCGCCCGGGACGCCGCGGAGGGCCGGACGGTGTTCTCCAGGCCCGGTGGCGGCACCCGGCTCGGCGAGACGCTGTCCGCGCTGCCGCTGACGCTGTGCAGCGATCCGCACGCGCCGGGTCTGGAGTCGGCGCCGTTCGTCGTCGCCCACTCCTCCGGGGACGACGCCTCGGTCTTCGACAACGGGCTGCCGCTGGCCCGTACCGACTGGATCAGGGACGGCCGGCTGGAGCAGCTGACGACCACCCGGCACACGGCGGGCCTGACGGGGCTGCCGCTCGCCCCGGCGATCGACAACCTGGTCCTGGAGGGCGGCGGCGAGCGGTCCCTGGACGAGATGGTGGCCGCCACGACCGGCCGCGGACTGCTGCTGACCTGCATGTGGTACATCCGCGAGGTCGATCCGGCGACGCTGCTGCTGACCGGGCTGACCCGCGACGGGGTGTATCTCGTGGAGGGCGGCGAGGTCGTCGGCGAGGTGAACAACTTCCGCTTCAACGAGTCCCCGGTGGACCTGCTGTCGCGGGCCGCCGAGGCGGGACGTACCGAGAGGACGCTGCCGCGCGAGTGGGGCGACTGGTTCACCCGGGCCGCGATGCCCGCGCTGCGCATCCCGGACTTCAACATGAGCTCGGTGAGCCCGGGGGTGTGACCCGCCTAGACTGGCTGTCGCAATTCGATACACGTATCGACACACGTATCGATACACGTATCGACACACGTAGCTGAGGAGACACGGAACCGTGACGGACATCGTCGACGAGCTGAAGTGGCGCGGGCTGTTCGCCCAGTCCACTGACGAGGACGCACTGCGCAAGGCTCTCGCGGACGGTCCCGTCACGTTCTATTGCGGCTACGACCCCACCGCGGCGAGTCTGCACGTCGGCCATCTGGTGCAGGTGCTCACCATGCGCCGGCTCCAGCAGGCCGGTCTGCGGCCGCTCGCCCTGGTGGGCGGGGCCACCGGCCAGATCGGTGACCCGCGCCCGACCGCCGAGCGCACACTGAACGACCCGGAGACGATCGCTGCCTGGGTGGCGCGGCTGCGGTCCCAGATCGAGCCGTTCCTGTCCTTCGAGGGCGAGAACGCCGCGGTCATGGTGAACAACCTGGACTGGACCGCGGGCATGTCCGCGATCGAGTTCCTGCGGGACATCGGCAAGCACTTCCGGGTCAACAAGATGCTCACCAAGGAGTCCATCGCCCGCCGGCTGGAGTCCGACGAGGGCATCAGCTACACCGAGTTCAGCTACCAGCTGCTCCAGAGCATGGACTTCCTGGAGCTGTACCGGCGTCACGGCTGCACCCTCCAGCAGGGCGGCAGCGACCAGTGGGGCAACCTCACCGCGGGCCTGGACCTGATCCACCGTCTGGAGCCGGGGGCCGAGGTGCACGCGCTGGCGACCCCGCTGATGACCAAGGCGGACGGGACCAAGTTCGGCAAGTCCGAGAGCGGCGCGGTCTGGCTGGACCCGGAGATGACGACGCCGTACGCGTTCTACCAGTTCTGGCTGAACGTCGACGACCGGGACATCTCCCGCTACATGCGCATCCTCAGCTTCCTGAGCCCCGCCGAGCTGGAGGAGCTGGAGAAGGTCACCGAGGAGCGGCCGCAGGCGCGGTCGGCGCAGCGCGCGCTGGCCGAGGAGCTGACGACGCTGGTGCACGGCGCGGACCAGTGCGCCGCGGTCATCGCCGCGTCGAAGGCGCTGTTCGGCCAGGGTGAGCTGGGTGCGCTGGACGAGGCGACGCTCGGCGCGGCGCTCTCCGAGGTGCCGCACGCCCGGGTCACCGAGCTGGGTCCGCTGGTGGACCTGCTGGTGGAGGTCGGTCTGGCGCCGAGCAAGTCGGGTGCGCGCCGCACCGTCAAGGAGGGCGGCGCGTACGTGAACAACGTCAAGGTCGCCGACGGCGAGGTGGCACCGGCCCGTGAGGAGCTGCTGCACGGGCGCTGGCTGGTGCTGCGCCGGGGCAAGAAGAACCTCGCGGCCATCGAGGTCACGGCCGGCTGAGCCTTCACGAGGAACGGCCGCGGCCGTTCGGTGCCCGGCGGTCCTCAGGTTTTCTGTCGCTTGGTACCGCGGATCGACGCCCAGAGCATGTCGCCGACGCCGACCACCACCACGGCACCGATGAGCTGGAGCACATGGCGCGTCCAGTCGATGCCCTTGGTGTCGTTGACACCGAGCCAGGTGGCGACAGCGTTGCCGAGGATGCTGCCGATCATGCCGAAAATGATCGTCAGCCAGAGCGGGATCTGCTGCTTCCCCGGCAGGATCGCCTTCGCGATCAGGCCGAGGACCAGGCCCACGATGATTGCCCACAACCAGCTCATACCGCCTCCTCGTGCGACGCGGTGTCGCGATGTCCGATCAGTCTCGGCGCCGGGCGTGTATCCCGCATGCCGGAGGGGTCCGAACGTGCGGCTGGAGCGGTTTCACGGCGCGCCCCGGTCTCGAACGCGCCGGATGCCGGGCGTACCGTGGGAGCGGTCCGGTCCGGGGAGCGTCCGGCGCGAAAGCGGGGTCTCCCCCAGTGTCCGCGCGGGCTCGGGGAAGATTGGTGGAGACGGGATGCGGAAGCGGAGCGATGCGGAGGTCTTCCGGATCACGGGTGCCCGGCAGGGTCTCGCGGAGGATGTGCGCGGCAGGCAGCGGCGCTATGTGATCTCGATGTCGGTGCGCACGCTTTCGGTCGTCGCCGCGGCGGCCCTGTGGAACGTGGAGCGCTATGTGGCGATCGTGGGGCTGGCGCTGGGCGTTCTGCTCCCGTACGTCGCCGTCGTCATCGCCAACGCGGGCCGCGAGAACAGCCCTGCGCTGCCCTCCACCTTCGTCCCGGCCCCGACGCTGCCGGCGCTCGGCACCGCACCGGTGGCAGGCCCGGCCGAACCGGGTCCGGAGGCGGGCCAGAGCTTCCGCGCCTCGGATCCGCAGGGGCACGGCTGAGCCCGTGCGCCCCGATATCGACCGGATTCACGGCGGATTCAAGCTCAAGAAAAGCTCAGATCAATCATGAAGTTCCAGTGCACCGCACCCCGGTCTGCGTGACATACTTCAAAAGCGCTCCGCATCCCCCGTCGGAGCGACGGACCGACGCCGGGCAGCTCCCCCCGTGGCTGCTCGGCGTCGCCTTTTCTCCGGCAGGGGATGCGTCAGGTTCAGCCGCCCCGGCGGCCGGCCCTAGGGTTGAGTCCGTGAACTCCCCTGAATCCGCCCCCGGGAACGCCGCCGAAGCCCCCGTCTGCTCCGCCAAGGGCTGCCGTGCCGACGCCGTGTGGGTGCTTGCCTGGAACAACCCGAAGCTGCACACCCCGGACCGCCGCAAGACCTGGCTGGCCTGTGACGAGCACCGGGAGCATCTCTCCTCGTTCCTGGATGTGCGGGGCTTCCTCAAGGATGTGGTGACGCTGGCGGAGTGGGAGTCACCGGACTCGCCCCGCTAGGGCGCGCTACCCGCCGATCGCCGACATCGGACGGTCGGGCTGGAGGAACGAGGGGTCGTCCAGGCCGGAGCCGGCCTTCTTGCCCCACATCGCGAGCCGCCAGATCCGGGCGATCTCCTTGTCCGGCGCCTCCGACCGCAGTGCGCCGCGCAGGTCGGTCTCCTCGCGGGCGAACAGGCAGGTGCGCACCTGTCCGTCGGCGGTGAGCCGGGTACGGTCGCAGGCCCGGCAGAACGGCCGGGTGACGGAGGCGATGACGCCGACCCGGTGGGGTCCGCCGTCGACCAGCCAGCGTTCGGCGGGGGCGGAGCCGCGCTCGTCCCGGCCCTCCGGGGTGAGGTCGAACCGGGTGCGCAGCGAGTCGAGGATGTCACCTGCCGTGATCATTCCGTCGCGCTTCCAGCCGTGCTGTGCGTCGAGCGGCATCTGCTCGATGAAGCGGAGCTCGTAGGCGTTGTCCACGGCCCAGGCGAGGAGGTCGGGGGCCTCGTCGTCGTTGAGTCCCGGCATCAGGACGGTGTTGACCTTGACCGGGGTGAGCCCGGCTTCCCGGGCGGCTTCGAGGCCGGCCAGGACGTCGTGGTGCCGGTCGCGGCGGGTGAGGGTCTTGAACACGTCGGGGCGCAGGGTGTCCAGCGAGACGTTGACCCGGTCGAGACCGGCGGCCGCGAGCGCGGCGGCGGTCCGCTTCAGCCCGATGCCGTTGGTCGTGAGTGACATCTTCGGGCGGGGCCCCAGGGCCGCGCACTGTTCGACGATGGAGACGAGTCCGGGGCGCAGCAGCGGCTCTCCGCCGGTGAAGCGGACTTCGGTGATGCCGAGCTGTGTGACGGCGATGCGGACGAGCCGGACGATCTCGTCGTCACTCAGCAGGTCCGGCTTGGCCAGCCACTGCAGGCCCTCCTCGGGCATGCAGTACGTACAGCGCAGGTTGCACCGGTCGGTGAGTGATACGCGCAGGTCGGTGGCGACCCGGTCGTAGGTGTCGATGAGCATGGCGGGCCCCCTCCTCCGGCTGACTTCCCGGTTGCGGTTGCTGACTCTTTCGAGACTACGCGAGACGTGTGACATCGCAGGGGCTCGTTTGGCACGAGGTACGGCGCGGCCGCGTCGTAGGACTCTACGACACGGCCGCGGGAAAGGATCGGTACGAGAGACGGACTCCTGGGTGAGCTCCTGGTCTCAGTGGGCTCCGATGCCGGTGAGGGACTTGACCTCCAGCTCGGCGTACTTGCCCTTGTCGGGCTCCTCCTTCGACAGGAGGGAGCCGACCCAGCCGAGCAGGAAGCCCAGCGGGATGGAGATCAGGCCGGGGTTCTCCAGCGGGAACCAGGCGAAGTCGACGCCCTTGAACATCGAGGTCTTCTCGTTGCCGGAGACGACTGGCGAGAACAGCACCAGGATCACCGAGCCGGCCAGACCGCCGTAGATCGACCACAGTGCGCCCTGGGTGGTGAACCGCTTCCAGAAGAGGCTGTAGAGGAGGGTCGGCAGGTTGGCCGAGGCGGCGACGGCGAAGGCGAGCGCCACCAGGCCGGCGACGTTCATGTCGCGGGCGAAGGCGCCCAGCAGGATCGCGGCCGCGCCGATGAAGACGGTGGCCCAGCGGGCGGCCCGCATCTCCTCCTTCTCGCTGGCCTTCCCCTTGCGGATGACATTGGCGTAGATGTCGTGCGCGAAGGAGGACGAGGAGGCGAGGGTGAGGCCCGCGACGACGGCGAGGATGGTGGCGAAGGCGACGGCGGAGATGACGGCGAGCATGATGGCGCCGCCGGTGCTGCCGACCCCGCCGAGGTACTCGGCGAGTTGCGGGGCCGCCGCGTTGCCTGCCGGGTTCTTGGCGATGATCTCCTTCGGGCCGATGAGGGCCGCGGCGCCGAATCCGAGCGCGATCGTCATCAGGTAGAAGCCGCCGATGATGCCGATGGCCCAGTTGACGGACTTACGGGCGGCCTTGGCGGTCGGCACGGTGTAGAAGCGGATCAGGATGTGCGGCAGGCCCGCGGTGCCCAGCACCAGGGCGATGCCGAGGGAGAGGAAGTCCAGCTTCGAGGTGCCGGTGGCCCCGTACTTGAGTCCGGGCTGCAGGAACGACGCGCCGTGGCCGCTCTTCTCGGCGGCGGTGCCCAGCAGGTCGGAGACGTTGAAGTTGAACTTCCACAGCACCATGAAGGTCATCAGGATGGCGCCCGCGATGAGCAGCACGGCCTTGACCATCTGCACCCAGGTGGTGCCCTTCATCCCGCCGATGGTGACGTACACGATCATCAGTACGCCGACCAGCGCAACGATGAGGATCTTTCCCGCGTCGCTGGTGATGCCGAGGAGCAGGGAGACCAGCACACCCGCGCCGGCCATCTGCGCCAGCAGGTAGAAGATCGAGACGATGATCGTGGAGACGCCCGCCGCGGTGCGCACGGGGCGCTGCCGCATCCGGTAGGCGAGGACGTCGCCCATGGTGTAACGGCCCGAGTTGCGGAGCGGTTCGGCCACCAGCAGCAGGGCCACCAGCCAGGCGACGAGGAAGCCGATCGAGTAGAGGAAGCCGTCGTATCCGAAGAGGGCGATGGCTCCGGCGATGCCGAGGAACGAGGCGGCGGACATGTAGTCGCCGGAGACCGCGAGTCCGTTCTGGAAGGCGGTGAACTGGCGGCCGCCGGCGTAGAAGTCGGAGGCGCTCTTGGTCTGCCGGCCGGCCCAGACGGTGATGCCGAGGGTCGCCGCGACGAAGACCGCGAAGAGCGTGATGATCAGCGGCCGGTGCTCGGTGGTGGAGGAGGCGGCGAGCACGGCGGTGTGGGAGTGGTACGCGGCGCTCATGCGTCGGCCTCCATACGGGACTTGATGGCCTCGGCCTTCGGGTCCAGCTTCGCGTTGGCGTGCCGCGAGTAGAACCAGGCGATGAGGAAGGTGGTGAGGAACTGGGCGAGACCGAAGACGAAGGCGACGTTGAAGTTGCTGTACACCTTGGTGCCCATGAAGCCGCCGGCGTAGTTCGACAGCAGCACGTACAGCAGGTACCAGAGGACGAAGGCAATCGTCAGCGGGAAGGCGAACGAGCGGTGCGAGCGGCGCAGTTCGCCGAATTCCGCGCTCTCCTGCTCCGCGATGAACGCCTCGGTCGTGGGCTGGGCCGGCCCTTTGTCCGTACTGCCCTCGGGCGGCGGTGCATCGGTAGCCACGGAATCTCCTCGCGACGCGGGTGCGGTAGTGGTGGGGACGGTGGATTTCATTGCGAACCTCGGTATCGGGGGGTGGTGGTGCGCCTCCCCTGACAACGGCACGCGGCGCGCGGCGAAGCGGTTCACCACTCTTGCGCCCTTCTCCGGGTCACCCCTTCGGACGCCTCGACGGAGACGGGTTCTCGTGAACTCATTGATGAGCCGGGATGATCAGCGATAGCTTCACTCGTCATGTACGCGACTGGACACGCCCGTGTCCGGTCCACTGACACGGATGAAGTGGAGACCCCATGGATCATCTGGGATCCAGACGGACGCGCGCACTGGCGCTTCCCGTCGGATTGGCCCTCACCGTCTCGCTCGGCTTCCTGCCGACGAGTGCCGCGACCGCCTCGCCGGTCGACGGCAGGACCGCGGCGGCGGTGCCGGCCGACGGACCGAAGCTGTCGTACGTGGTGAATACGCGGGCCGGTCACGGCACCGTCAAGCAGGTGCGCAAGGAGGTGGAGCGGGCCGGCGGCACGGTGGTGACCACCTACGACCGGATCGGTGTCCTCGTCGTCCACTCGCAGAACCCGGACTTCGCGCGGTCCATACGCAGGGTCAGGGGCGTGGATTCGGCGGGCGCCACCCGTACCAACCCGATCGTTCCGCAGGCCACCAAGGACATCGGGGTCGAGCAGCCGCTCACCGCGCAGGAGGAGCGGGGCGCCGCGGCGCGGGCGACGGCGGACCAGGACCCGCTGGAGCCGCTCCAGTGGGACCTGCCCGCCATCAAGGCGGACAAGGCGCACCAGAAGTCGCTGGGCAGCCGGAAGGTCACGGTCGCGGTCATCGACACGGGTGTCGACGACACCCACCCGGACCTCGCACCGAACTTCGACCGGGCCGCCTCGGCGAACTGTGTGACCGGCGCACCGGACACCACGGCCGGCTCCTGGCGTCCGAATGCGGGTGAGAGCCCGCACGGCACCCATGTCGCGGGCACCATAGCCGCCGCGAAGAACGGTATCGGGGTGACGGGTGTCGCACCGGGGGTGAAGGTCGCCGGTATCAAGGTGGCGAACCCGGACGGGTACTTCTACACCGAGTCCATAGTCTGCGGCTTCATGTGGGCGGCCGACCACGGCGTCGATGTCACCAACAACAGCTATTACACCGACCCGTGGCTGTTCAACTGCAAGGATGATCCGGACCAGGGCGCACTGGTCGAGGCGGTCGCGCGTGCCACCCGGTACGCGGAGCGCAAGGGCACGGTCAATGTCGCCGCTTCGGGCAACTCGGCCGAGGACCTGGCGGCCGACACGATCGAGGACTCGACCAGCCCGAACGACGGCGACACGGTCACCCGGACGATCGACCCGAAGAAGTGCTTCGACATCCCGACGATGCTGCCGGGTGTCGTGACGGTCTCGGCGACGGGAGCGAAGGGGCTGAAGGCCTCGTACTCGAACTACGGGAACGGCGTCATCGACGTGGCCGCCCCGGGCGGCGACTCGACGGTGTACCAGACCCCCGCGCCGCCCGCGACGAGCGGCCTGATCCTGTCCACGCTGCCGGGCGGCGCGTACGGCTACATGGCCGGTACGTCGATGGCCTCCCCGCATGTCGCGGGAGTCGCCGCCCTGATCAAGTCGACGCACCCGCACGCGTCGGCGCTCGCGGTGAAGGCGCTGCTGCTGGCGGGGGCCGACGCCACCGCGTGCGGCGCGCCGTACGACATCGACGGTGACGGCACCGTCGACGCGGTCTGCGAGGGCGGCAAGCACCGCAACGGCTTCTACGGAGCCGGTGTGGTGAACGCCCTGAACGCGGTCCGCAGGTAGCGGGTCCGGTACGGGGGCCGGTGATCTCGCCGGCCCCCGTACCGGCCGGCTCACGGCTTGATGAGGACCTTCAGCGCGGTGCGCTCGTCCATCGCCTTGTAGCCGGCCGGGACCTCGTCGAGGCCGATGGCCAGGTCGAAGACGGGCGACGGGTCGATGGTGCCGGACAGGACGTCGGGGAGCAGCTCCGGTATGTAGGCGCGTACGGGGGCGACCCCGCCGCGCAGGGCGATGTTCCGGTCGAACATGACGCCGAGGTCCAGTCCGGTGCCGCTGCCGTGCGGTACGCCGACGTAGCCGATCGAGCCGCCGTCACGCGTGATGCCGACGGCCGTGCGCATCGACTGCTCGGTGCCGACGGCCTCGATCACCGCGTGGGCGCCCTCGCCGCCGAGCAGTTCCCGTACGGCGGCGACGGCCGCGTCGCCGCGCTCGGCGACCACGTCGGTGGCGCCGAAGGTGCGGGCGATGTCGGTGCGCGCGGTGTGGCGGCCGAGCGCGATGATCCGTTCGGCGCCGAGCCGCTTGGCGGCCATGACGCCGCACAGGCCGACTGCTCCGTCACCGACGACGGCGACCGTGGTGCCGGGCTTCACACCGGCGCCGACGGCCGCGTGGTGGCCGGTGCCGAGGACGTCGGAGAGGGCCAGCAGCGCGGTGAGCAGCCGGTCGTCGGAGGCCGCGGCGGACGGCAGCTTGACCAGGGTGCCGTCGGCGAACGGGACGCGGACGGCCTCGCCCTGCCCGCCGTCGGAGCCGACCGAGCCCCAGAAGCCGCCCTGCGGGCAGGAGGTGGTCAGGCCCTCGGCGCAGTAGGCGCAGGTGCCGTCGGACCAGACGAAGGGGGCGACGACGAGGTCGCCGACGGCGAAGCCGTTGACCCCGGAGCCGGCCTCCTCGACAATCCCGAGGAACTCGTGGCCGATCCGCTGGCCGGGCTGCCGGGCGGACTCGCCGCGGTACGCCCACAGGTCGCTGCCGCAGATGCAGGCCCGCAGGACCCGGAGCACCACATCGGTGGGCTGCTGGATCGCCGGGTCCGGGACCTCCTGCACGCGGATGTCGTGGGGGGCGTGGATGACGGTGGCGCGCATGCGTGGGAGTCCTTGCTGGTCTCAGATGCTGATACTCCGTCCACGGTACGCCCCGGGGCCCGTACCGGGCCGTCGCGCACCCGGGGCGAGCGCTCCGAGGGTCAGCAGGAGCTGGGCCGCCACGTAGGTGAGCATGACCCAGAAGTCGGGTGCGGGCAGCTGCGGCCGGTCGGCGATGCCGGTGGCGATCAGGGCGTCGGAGATCAGGAAGAGCGCGCCGCCGGCGGCCGCGTACCGGCCGAGGACGCCGGACCGGTAGGCCATGGCGGTGAGCAGCAGGCTGTAGCCCGCCAGCGGGAACCGCAGACCGGCCGGCAGCCCGCCCCAGATCAGGGCGGTGAAGACGGCCAGGGCGGCCGCGTACAGGATCGCGGGCAGCAGCGCGCCGCGGGCCCGTCCGAAGAGCCGCAGGTAGCAGAGGTGCCCTGCGGCGAAGCCGCCCATCCCGAGGAGGAAGGCGAGGTCGGCATCAGCCAGCAGGAGCACGTCACCGACCCAGCCGCAGAGCAGTGCCGCGATCAGCAGCCGGGGCGCGTCCCGGGCGGCGGCGTACCCGGCCAGCAGCGGCATCAGCAGCGGCTTGGCGACTAGGTGCGCGATGCCGATGTCGGCGAGGACCGCGACGAGGTCGACGGCGCAGACGGCGAGGAAGGCGATGAGCAGGGGGCGTACGAGACGCTCCCGCCGGTCCGGGAACGGGCCGGCGCTCATCCGGTGCGCTCGCGCACGGTGGCGGTCGCGGGGGCGGTCGCGGGGGCGGCGGCAGGCGTGGCGGCGCCGGGCGGCTGCCAGCCCGGCCCGCGGAAGACCCGTCCGGCCCGCTCGCCCCAGCTGCCCGCCGCGCGTACGTCGCGGGCGATGGCGGCGTACTCGTGGGTGGCGACCCGCAGCGGGTTGAACGTGTCGATGTTCTTGGTGAGCCCGAACACGGGCCGTTGCGACTCCGCCGTGAAGGAGCCGAACCACCGGTCCCACACGATCAGGATGCCGCCGAAGTTCCGGTCGAGGTAGCCGCCCTGGGAGGCGTGGTGCACCCGGTGGTGGGAGGGCGTGTTCAGCACGTACTCGAAGGGCCTGGGCAGCTTGTCGATGCGTTCGGTGTGCACCCAGAACTGGTACACGAGATTGGCCGATGAGCAGAAGGCGAGCGCCGCCGGGTGGACACCGCAGGCGATCAGCGGGAGGTAGAACGGCCAGACGGTCAGCGAGGTCCAGGGCTGGCGCAGCGCGGTGGAGAGGTTGAACTTCCGGCTGGAGTGGTGCACCACGTGGCAGGCCCAGAGGATCCGGATGACGTGGTGGCCCCGGTGGGACCAGTAGTAGAGGAAGTCCTGCCCGAGCAGCATCAGCGGGACGGTCCACCACAGGACGGGCACGCGCAGCGGGGTGAGTTCGTACACCGCCGAGTAGATCGCGACGATGGGCACCTTCCACAGCAGGTCGAAGGCCAGGCTGCCCAGCCCCATGGTGATGCTGGTGGCGGCGTCCTTCGCCTCGTAACCGGCGGCCTCCTCGTCGGGGTGGAAGTGGTGGAGCGCCATTTCCAGGACGGTGAGCAGGACGAAGGCCGGTATGGACCAGAGCACTACATCGGGCAGGTTCGTCGGCATGTCAGCACCGTAGAGCCGCAGGTCGGCCCGCGACCAGACGTTGTTACCAACAAGTATGCGAGACGCGCTGTCAGCGATCTTTGGTGACTTCCGACAGCACGGCCGTCGTACGATCCCTCCACCAGGGTCCGACAGGGGGAGGAACTGCGGTGCAGGGTCTTGAGGTTGCGCTGGTCCGGCTCGCGACGACGGTGCTCGGCACGGTGGCCAGATCACTGCTCACACCGAAGCCCGGCGCGGGCCTGGTCCCGGACCCGGTGCGCCCGCTCCCCCGCCCGGCGAGGCCGGACCGGCTGGCGAAGGTGCTCGGCGGCCGGCTGGAGGCGGCGTACGCCGGCCTCCCGGAGCACGAGCGGCTGGCGGCCGTGGAGGCGGTCAAGGACACCTTCGCGGCGGCGGACGCGCTGACGGCGGACCGGCTGTTCGCCGTGAACCTCGATCCGGAGCGGCTGGCGGCCGGGTTCCCGGCGCCCCCGGCGGGACTCTCGGAGCGTGCGGCCGGACTGTACGGGGAGCTCCTGGGCCGGTGCTGCGCCCATGTGGTGGAGCAGCTGACCGCCGAGCCGTCGTTCATGGCGCGGACGGCGGTGGAGCAGATGCGCGAGGCCGGACGGACCCGGGAGCTGGTGGAGGACGTACGGGAACGGCTCGGCCCGCGCCCGGACGCGGCGGCGCTGGACTTCGAGCGGCGGTACACGGAGTTCATTGCCGCGACGCACAGCCGGATGGGGCTGTTCGGACTGACGCTGGGGCGGTCGGCGGGCGAGTGGCCGCTGGAGACGGCTTACATCAGTCTGGCGGTGAGTTCCGAGGAGACCGGCCCGTCCTGGTCACCGGGGTCCGTACCGGAGCGGGTCACCGTCGAGATCGAGCAGGCTCTCGCCGAGACCAGCCGGTTGCTGCTGCGCGGGCCGGCCGGATCGGGCAAGAGCACCCTGGTGCAGTGGCTGGCGGTGAACGCCGCGCGGCAGACGTTCGACAGCGATCTGGTGGACTGGAACCGCTGTGTGCCGTTCGTCCTGCGACTGCGCGCGTTCACGTCGGACGAGAAACTGCCCGGCCCGGAGGACTTCCTGCGTGCGACCGGCGTCCCGCTGCACGGCGCGGCGCCCGCCGGCTGGGCGGATCGGCTGTTGTCGCAGGGCCGGGCGCTGGTGCTGGTGGACGGGGTCGACGAGGTCCCGATGCGGCTGCGCAACCGGACCGAGCGCTGGCTCAAGGACCTGATCGTGGCCTACCCGCAGGCCCGGTACGTGGTGACAACCCGGCCGTCCGCCGTCCCGGACGGGTGGCTCGGGCAGCAGGGCTTCGTCGCGCACTCGCTGCTGCCGATGGAGCGGGACGACATCCGCGCGTTCATCGGACACTGGCACGACGCGGCCCGGCTGGAGTGCCCTTCCCAGGAGGAACGCGATCAACTGGACGTGTACAAGGCGTCGTTGCGCCGTGCGGTCGGACTGCGCCGGGACCTCGGCCGACTGGCGACGAACCCGCTGATGTGCGCCCTGCTGTGCGCCCTGAACCGGGACCGGCGGATGCAGCTGCCGCGTGCCCGCAAGGAGCTGTACGACGCGGCGCTGGACATGCTGCTCGTACGACGGGACACGGAACGCGAGATCGTGAACGTCGAAGGGGTCGACCTCACCCGCGAGGAGCAGACGGCCCTGCTCCAACGGCTGGCGTACTGGCTGATCCGTAACGGTCAGTTGCAGGCGGACCGCACGGAGGCGGTCGAAAAGACGGCGCAGTGGCTGCGGGCGATGCCGCAGGTCCGGGGATCGGCCGAGCAAGTGTTCTCGCATCTGCTGATCAGGAGCGGCCTGCTGCGCGAACCAGCCCCGGGCGCCGTGGACTTCGTGCACCGGACGTTCCTGGACTACCTGGGCGCGAAGGCAGCAGTGGAGGCGCGCGACTTCGGGATGCTGGTGCGCAACGCCCACGACGACGGCTGGGACGACGTGGTCCAGATGGCGGTGGGGCACGCCAGGGCGGACGAACGGGCTTCATTGCTGCGCAAGTTGCTGCAGCGCGCAGACCAGGAACCCGAGCACGAGCACCGGCTGGTGCTGCTGGCGGCGGCGAGTCTGGAACACGCGCCGGAGCTGGACCCCGACGTGCGCAAAGAGGTGGCGGCTCGCACCGAGGGAATGCTTCCGCCCCTCACGCCGGAGGACGTGGAGGCCCTGGCGAAGGTCGGCGAACTGGTTCTGGGGCTGCTGCCGGGCCCCGACGAGGTGGACGGGTACGAGGCGGCCGCGATCGTCAGAACGGCCGCGCAGATCACGGGCGACGCCGCGTACGAGGTAGTGGCCCGCTTCCGGGACGATGAGAGATGGCCGGTCGTACCGGCCGTCTCCGAGGCGTGGAGTTCCTTCGACGCGGACCTGTACGCACGGGACATCATGGCGGCCGGCTCCTGGGACGACGCATACGCCTATGTGCAGAGCACCGCCCAGCTGGCGGCCCTGCGTCACATCCCGTGCGCGAGGCGGATACACCTTCGGGGCGATCACCAGGACTTCTCGTCCGTGACGTCGCGGACGGACGTGGAACGGCTCTTCGTCTACCACAACCGGGACCTCGACGACCTGAGCGAGATCGCGGCCATGTCCGGACTGCGCGAGCTGGCCGTCAGCATGTGCCCCTGGGTCGAGGATCTCAGTCCGCTGGTGAGGCCCGGTCTGGAGTGGCTCTCACTGATCGAGCTGCATCCCGCGCTCGGTCCCGGTCCGCTCGGGGACATGCCCGACCTCCGTCAGCTGACGCTCGGCCATCCGTTCCTCGTCGAGAGCATCGGCGAACTCCCTGTGTGCCAGAAGGTCACCAGCCTCCTTCTGGACCGGCAGACCCGGTACGTGAACCTGGAAGGCCTTGAGCACTGGCCGAAACTGCGTGAACTGGCCCTGAGCGGCGTCACCCAGCTGCGACAACTGGCAGGGATGCCGCAGCTGAATGGCCTGGAGTCCCTCAGTCTTCGGGAAGTGTCACCGCTGGACCTGGGCGTGCTCGCTCCCGTCACGGGACTGCGCACGCTCACCCTGTTCCAGTGCCGGATACCGGACGGGCTTGAACCGCTGCGCGACGTGGCCGGCCTCACCTCGCTCGTCATCGAGTCGTACTTCGGTGCCGCAGACCTGACGCCGTTGAGCGGCCTGACCGATCTGACCATCACGCTCGCGTACGGCAGCCGGGCCACCGGCACCGAGCTCTTCCCGCCCGAGCGGATCGTGCGCAAGGAACGGAGTTAAACCCCCGCCGCCCCCAGCAACTCCCCCGCCGCATACGTCACGGCCATCGCCAGCGCTCCCCCACCCATGTTCCGCAGCACCGCCGGGCCCACCGCCGCCTCGCCCAGCCGGGCGCTCCACCAGCCCGTCAGGGCCAGCGCGGCGAGCACCGAGAGCACGGTCACCAGCAGCCGCAGCGACATCGGGGGCAGCACGATCGCCAGCAGGGGCAGCAGCGCACCCACCGTGAACGCGAGGAAGCTGGCGCCCGCCGCGTGCCAGGGGTTCGTCAGGTCGTCCGGGTCGATGCCCAGCTCGACCTCCGCGTGGGCGCGCAGCGCGTCGCGTTCGGTGAGCTGGACAGCGGCCTCGCGGGCGACCTCGTGGCTCAGCCCCTTGCCCTCCAGCAGTCCGGTGAGCTCGGCGAGTTCCTCCTCCGGCATCTCCTGGAGCTCGCGCTTCTCCGTGGCGAGTGCGGCCTTCTCCGAGTCGCGCTGGGTGGAGACCGACACGTACTCACCCGCGGCCATCGACATGGACCCGGCCAGCAGCCCGGCCAGGCCGGCGGTCAGCAGGGTGCCGCGGTCGTCGGTGGCCCCGGCGACGCCGACGACGAGGCCGGCGGTGGAGACCACACCGTCGTTGGCCCCGAGCACGGCGGCGCGCAGCCAGTTCAGCCGTGCGCCCATACCCGTGCCGTGCGGTTCGTGGTGCGCCTGGGGATCGCTCATCCGGGGATGATCTCACCTAGGGCCTTTCGTTTGGATCAGGCCGGGCTCGCGTGCCCTGGTGCCGCACCTCGCGGCGTTGTCACCAGACGCGTACCGACCCGCCCGGCGCGAACGCGGGACTGGTCGCGCCCGCGGGGACCTCCTTCAGGGGTTCGGCGATCTCCTGGACCGTCGGGCCGACGCGGGCGGCGATCCGGTCGAGGGCGGCCAGGTCGAATCCGTAGACGCGGGCGGCGTTGCCGCCGGTCATGGCGGCGATCTCGGCGGGCGGCAGCCCGGCGTACGCGATCCGCAGGCCTTCGCGTGAGTACGGGGCGGTGCCCTCGTCGTGCGGGTAGTCGCTGCCCCACATGATCTTGTCGAGGCCGATCCGGTCGCGTAGCGGCACCTCGTGCGGGCGCATGAAGCTGGCGCCCACGTAGCAGTTCTCGCGCCATACCTCGCTGGGGCTCGCGCCCATCGAACCGGCCAGCCCCGCACCGAACTTCGACTCCGCCGTGGCCGCCCGGGAGGCCGACGCGACGAGTCGGCCGTGGTAGTAGTCGAGCATCTCCATGATGCCCGGGATCCAGCCGGAGCCCTGTTCGGTCAGGACGAGCCTGAGTCCGGGGTGGCGGCGGAACGCGCCGCCGAAGATCAGGTGCCACAGGGCCCGGTGCGAGAACCAGGTGGTCTCCACCATGAAGACGGCGCGGGCCGCCGGTTCGTCGCCCAGTGGCGGGGAGGCGGAGCCGCCGTGGTGGTTGACCGGTACGTCCAGCTCCGCGCAGACCGCCCAGAGCGGGTCGTACGCCGGGGAGTGCAGCTCCGGGACGCCGGAGCCGGGTGGGGCGCCGGGCAGCAGGATGCCGCCGGTGAGTCCGGCCTCCTTGGTGCGGCGGACCTCGCGGGCCGCCTCGTCCGGGTCGTTGAGGAGGATCTGCGCGACGCCCGCGCGCCGGCCGGGCGCGGCCGCGCAGAAGTCGGCGAGCCAGCGGTTGTGGGCGCGCAGCCCGGCCCAGCGCTGCTCGTACTCCGCCCGGGAGGGCGCGGGTGCCATCAGGGAGGCGGAGGGGAAGAAGGGCGGGACGGTGTTGGGGAAGACGACCTCGGCGACGATGCCGTCCGCTTCCTGTTCGGCGAGGCGGCGGTCCGAGTTCCAGTTGCGGTCGGCGGTGTCGGCCACCAGGTCCTCGTACGGGTTGACGTAGGTCGCCGCCCAGGCGTCGAAGTCGTCGTGGTGCGCCGACTCCAGGTACGGCCGGTAGTCGAGGAGGTCGGCGCCGGCGTGGCAGTCGGCGGAGATGACGGTGTAGCGGTCCGTCGTGAAGCCCTCAGGACCCGTCATGACGCCCTCAGGACCCGCCGTCACGCGCCCAGGCTCCGTCACCGCACCCTCGGGGCCCGTCACGACGTCCCCAGGACCGGGAAGTCGTGGTCGGTCAGCCAGTGCCTGCCGACCTCGCGCGAGCGGGCCCAGGAGGCCTCGACCGCGCTCTGGTCGGCGCTCTGGCCCAGGTCGGCGGGGGTGGGGCCGATGCGCGCGGCGAGCGGGGCGAGCTTGTCCGTGTCGAAGCCGAAGACCTCGGCGGCGGCCAGGCCGAGCATCCGGCGGGTCTCGGTGACGGGGATGTCGTGGAAGGTGTCGCGCAGCCAGTTCGCGGTGTTCGGCCAGGTGCCCTCGGGGTGCGGGAAGTCGCTGCCCCAGAGGATGTTGTCGACGCCGATCTCGTACCGCTGGGCGAGCTCGCGGCGTTTGGTGTTGGTGGCGCAGATGAACACCTGGCGGTCGAGGTACTCGTGCGGCGGGCGCTTCAGTTCGGCGAACGGGGAGAGTTTCTTGCCGCCGTGGGCGCCGAGGTAGAGGCGGTCCATGAACCAGAGCAGGTTGGGCAGCCACCAGCAGCCGGACTCGGCGACGCCGAACCTGAGCCCGGGGTGGCGTTCGAAGGCGCCCGACCAGAGGAGGAACCAGAGCGGGCGCGACGGCCACCAGGTGACCTCGGAGACGTAGATCCCGAGGTGGTCGCCGTACTCGTGGCGCGGGGCCGCGCCGGAGTGGGTGACGATCGGCATCCCGGTCTCGGCGGCGGCCGCCCAGACGGGGTCGTAGCGGCGGTCGTGGTAGGGGGCCTTGTCCACCCACATGGAGGGGATCATCAGCGCGCCGAGGCCGGACTCCTTGGCCCGGTGGATCTCGGCGACGACCCGGCCGGTCTCGCCGGTGACGGGCAGCAGGGCGACCCCGCAGTGGCGTTCGGGGTGCTGCGAGACGAAGTCGGCCAGCCAGCGGTTGTGGGCCTGCGCTCCGGCCATGCCCAGCTCCGGGTCCTGGTCGCCGGAGAGGCCGAGGCCGACGCCGAAGGGGGCCGCGGTACGGCTGTCGACGGCGTCGGCGTCGGGGAAGACGACCTCGGCAGCCACCCCGTCGCCGTCGAGTTCCTTGAGCCGCTGTGTGGAGTCCCAGCCGCCCCTGAGGCCTTCCTCGTTGTCCTGGAACCACTTGTCGGCGAAGGCCTCGTTGCGGACCCCGAGGCGGGTCATCTCCTCGCGGCGGCGGTCGCGGCCGGCGAGGAAGTCGTCGAACTCCCGGTGGAAGCGGCTGTCGAGGTAGGGCCGGTACTCCTCGGTGGGCAGTCCGGCGTGGCAGTCGGAGGAGATGATCAGGTACGGGTCGTCAGCGGTCATGGCTCGCTCCTCAGTCGAGTACGAACTTCTCCAGGTAGGACGGGTTGGACCGGTCGAGCATCGACTGCGACCTGGCGCGGATCTGCCGGTCGCTGTGCTCGCTGTCCGGCAGCATCCAGAAGCGGTCGGCGGTGATGCCGTCCACGACGGTCTGCGCGACCTCCTCCACCGGTGTGAACTCCACGTCGTGGCCCGCCGACCTCATCGCGGCCTCCCACTCGCCGAGGCTGCGGTACGGGGTCCGGCGCGGGCGCTCCTTGGCGTACCGCTCGGGGCGGTTGCGGTGCGACTCCCACAGTCCGGTGCGGAGCATGTGCGGGCCGGGGAAGAGGACCGAGGCGCCGACCGCCGCGTCCTCCGCCCGCAGGTGCGCGTAGAGCGATTCGGTCATGGTGACGACGGCGGACTTGGTGACCGCGTACACGGAGGCGGTGGGCAGCGGGGCGATCCCGCCGTCGCCGGAGGAGGTGTTGACGACGTGGCCGGGGTCGCCGCCCGCGAGCATGCGCGGCACGAAGGCCTGGATGCCGTGGAAGACACCCCACACGTTGACCGCGAAGGCCCACTTCCAGTCGTTGGGCTCGTGCTCCCACATCCGGCCCTCGGCGCCCGATCCGACGCCGGCGTTGTTGCACAGCACGTGCACGGCACCGAAGGCGTCGTACGCGGCCTCGGCGAGCTCCTGCACGGAGTCGCGTTCGCTGACGTCGACGGCCCGTGCCAGTACCCGTGCGCCGTCCTCGCGCAGTTCGGCGGCGGCCCTGCCGAGCGCGCCCTCCTCCACGTCGGCGAGCACGACGTTCAGTCCCTCGGCCGCGAACCGGCGGGCCATGGCGAGGCCGATGCCGCTCGCGGCCCCGGTGACCACCGCGGTCCGGCCCTCCTCCAGCCTCATCGGACGCTCCCCTCGGGCGGGCCGTCGTGGATCTGCTGCGGATCGTCGTAGCGCTGGTGGACGTACGGCAGCAGCGCGTCGGCGCTGACCCGCTCCACGGCCCTGCCCCGCTGGTCGCTGGTCTTCTCGCCGATGGTGAGGTCGATCAGCCTGCGGACGGGGAGGTCGGCGACCGGGTCGTACATCGACTCGCGCAGCACCACGTCGCCGGTGATCCGCTCCAGCCTGCGGACCTTCTCGTGCCGGGTGCAGTGGATCAGTACGGGGCCGGAGTCGAAGCCGTCGCCGTCCACGGCGGGCAGGAACTTGAAGTAGAAGTCGAGCTTCGTGCTCGGTTCGGGCAGCGGGAGCGGTCCGTCGACCGCGCCGCGGATCTCGACGAACGCGATGCCGTGACGGACCAGGCGGGCCCGCACGACGAGGCCGTCGCGTTCGACGCCGACCTCACCGAGCTTCTTCGGTTCGCCGAACACCTCGCGGCCGCCGGTCAGCGCCCGTTCGTGGGTCATCGGCATGACCAGCGGGTACCAGCCCTCGTGCCCGTCGTGGACGGCGGCGACGGCGACGGAGCCCGCGCCGAGCGGATAGCCGGGGAGGTCGACCTTGCTGATGCTCGCCCGGACGAGCGGGCGCCCGGCGGGTTTCAGCGGCGGCGGGAGGACGGCCGCCACCGCGTCGGGGTCGCTCTCCCAGACGGCGGTGACGCCGGTGGACCAGATGTCGGGGAGCCTGGAGCGGGCCTCGCGGGATGCCGCGATCTCGGCCTCGGTGCGCGCGCCGTACCGTACCCGTGCCATGCGGTGCCACCCTTCTCGGTCGTCCGTGTCCCGGCTCGCCGCCGGGGCCCTGTAACACAGTTACACCGGGGACGATGAAGGGTAAATAGGCATGCGCGTAACGGAGTTCGGGAACCTGGAGGAGCTGTGGCGCGATCGGCGCTGACCCGCGACGAGGTCCTCGCGACCGCCGCGGGGCTGGTGCGGCAGCACGGTCCGCAGACCCTCACCATGCGCGGACTGGCCGCCGAGCTGGGCACCGCCGTCACCTCGATCTACTGGCACGTCGGCAACCGCGAGTCGCTGCTGGACGCCCTGGTCGAGCGCACCGTCCAGGAGATGGGCACCCTGCGTCCCACCGGCCGGGCCCCGGCCGCCCGGATCGTCTCCGTGGCCCGGGGGCTGCGCCGCGAACTGCGCGCCCGGCCGCATCTGATCGCGATGGTCCACGAACGGGGGCTGACGGAACGGATGTTCCTGCCGGCGCAGCAGGCGCTGGTCCACGAGGTGCACGCCGCCGGGCTCCGGGGCGCTCGGGCGGCGGCCGCGGTCCGGGCGGTGCAGTTCCACACCGTGGGCTTCCTGCTGGTGGAGCGCAACCGGGAGCGGTCCCCCGTCCAGTCACCGGCCGAGGGCGATCTGTGGAGCGCGTCGACGGCCGGCGGCGATCCGGCGCTGGCCCGCGCGCTGACCCGGCCCGCCGCCCCGGACCGGCTGTTCGCCACCTCCGTACGGGCACTGGTGGACGGGCTGCTGGCGGGCCCCCCGGGGGAGCGCCGGTCCGCCGGACAGGACCCGGGGTTGACGGCCGGGTAGGGGACTGTCGGTCGTGGCCCGTATTCTCTGTGACCATGCTCGACGACCGCCAGACCGCAGCACCGTGGCCGACCGCCTACCCGCAGGGGTACGCGGTCGTCGACGTGGAGACCACCGGACTCGCACGGGACGACCGGATAATCTCCGCCGCCGTCTACCGCCTGGACGCGCAGGGCAATGTCGAGGACCACTGGTACACCCTGGTCAACCCGGAGCGGGACCCCGGCCCCGTGTGGATCCACGGGCTGACCAGTGACGTACTCGAAGGCGCCCCGCTCTTCCCGGAGGTCGCCGCCCAGCTCTCCGAGCGGCTCGCCGACCGTGTGCTGGTCGCGCACAACGCGGCCTTCGACTGGTCGATGCTCGCCCGGGAGTACGCGCGGGCCTCGGTGATCGCCCCGGTCCAGCAGCGGCTGTGCACCATCGCGCTCTCCAAGGAGCTGCGGCTGCCACTGCCCAACCACAAGCTGGAGTCGCTGGCCGCGCACTTCGGGGTCGTGCAACAGCACGCGCACCACGCGCTGGACGACGCCCGGGTGCTGGCCGAGGCGTTCCGCCCGAGTCTGCACGCGGCGGCGGGCGGCGGTCTGCGGCTGCCGCTGCTGGAGTGCCGGCCGCTGACCGAGTGGGCGGACTCCCCCGTCACCCCGCGGGTCGGCCACCAGGCCCCGTACGGCGGTGGCCAGGCGAGCTGGCGCCCCTCGCGCAAGCGTCCGGCCTGCCCGTACCCGAACCCGGGGCGGTACGACAAGGACAAACCTCTCATGCAGGGCATGCGGGTGGCGTTCTCCGGGGACACCTCGATCGACCGTGAGCTGCTGGAGGACCGGGCGGTGGAGGCCGGGCTGCACGTGGCGACCAGCGTGTCCCGGCTGACCAGTCTGCTCGTCACCAACGACCCGGACGCGGCGACGTCCAAGACGGTGAAGGCCAAGTCGTTCGGCACCCCGATCCTGGAGGAGAGCGCGTTCACCCATCTCCTGCGGGACGTGGCCGAGGCGTCGAAGGGGCCGTCGGCGGCGCCGTCATCGGAGTGAACCGGGGGCGACTCGCCCGCCCACCGCTCGCCCGCCGCCGCCCTCGCGTCCCACCCTGTGGCGCATGGCACGTTGCGAGGTATGCGGAAACGACTACGGGATGTCCTTCGAAGTGCACGCGCAGGGCGCGGTACACGTCTTCGACTGCTTCTCCTGCGCGATTCACCGGATGGCGCCGATCTGTGAGCACTGCCGGGTCCAGGTCATCGGCCAGGGTGTCGAGGTCGACGGGCACTGGTTCTGCGGCGGTCACTGCGCCCGCGCCGAGGGGAAGGCGGGCATCATCGACAAGGTCTGAGCACCGGGCGCCGCACCCTTTCCCCCACCCCCTGCGCGATGCACCCCATGCCACGGTTGTACCGTCATGGGGTGTACCGCTTCCTGTTGACCCGGCAGTGGCTGATCCTCGCCCTCCTCGCCCTCGTCATGATCCCCACGATGGTCGAGCTGGGTTTCTGGCAGCTGCACCGGCATGAGCACAAGGTCGCGCAGAACTCCCTGATCTCGCACAACCTCAAGGCGAAACCGGTTCCGGTCGCCGCGCTCACCTCGCCCGGCCACACCGTTCCGCGCTCCGACTACTGGCGCGCGGTGAAGGCCACCGGGACGTACGACGAGAAGCACGAGGTCGTGGTGCGGCGCAGGACCTCATCCGACGGCAGCATCGGCTTCCACGTGCTGGTTCCGTTCGACCTCAAGGGCGGCGGCACGGTCATGATCAACCGTGGCTGGATCGCCACCGCCGACGACCAGCGCGCCTTCCCCGACGTACCGGCCGCGCCGAAGGGCGAAGTGACCGTCACCGGGCGGCTCAAGGCCGACGAGACGACGGGCAGCAGCGGTATCAAGGACCTCTCGGACCTGCCGGACCGCCAGGTGATGCTGATCAACAGCGCCGAGCAGGCCAAGCTGCTCTCCCGGCCGGTGCTCGGCGGCTACCTGGAGCAGACCGGGCCCGTGCCGTCCGGCGACACCCCCGAGCTGATCGAGGCTCCCGACGACAGCTCCATCGGCCCGCACATGGCGTACGCCGTGCAGTGGTGGCTGTTCGCCGCCGGTGTTCCGGTCGGCTACGTGGTGCTGGCCCGCCGGGAGAAGCGTGACCTGGTGGCAGCCGCGGCCGCCGAAGCGGGGGACGCCGCGGCGGCGCCCGGGAAGCCCGAGCCCGCGAAGGCCTGACGGGATGTCCGCGCCCTCGCCCGCCGGGGTGACTCGCGACTCACGTCGTACAGCGGCTGCTTAGCGAGGGCCATGTTCGGGAACACGCCAGGCGTGACCCCACTCATCGAGGACTACGCCCTCATCGGCGATCTCCAGACAGCCGCCCTGGTCGGAAAGAACGGTTCCGTCGACTGGCTCTGCCTGCCCCGCTTCGACTCGGGCGCCTGTTTCGCCGCCCTGCTCGGTGACAAGGAAAACGGCCACTGGCGTATCGCACCGAAGGGTGCGGACACCTGTACCCGGCGCTCCTACGCGGGTGACTCCCTCGTCCTGGAGACGTTCTGGGAGACCCGCACCGGCACGGTCAAGGTCATCGACTTCATGCCACAGCGCGACCAGGAACCCGATGTGATGCGGATCATCGAGGGGGTCAGCGGCACCGTCGACATGGCCTCCGTGCTGCGGCTGCGCTTCGACTTCGGCTCGGTCGTGCCCTGGGTGCGCCGTTCGCAGGGCCACCGGGTGGCGGTCGCGGGGCCGGACTCCGCCTGGCTGCGCAGCGAACCGCCGGTCAAGACCTGGGGCCAGCAGTTCTCCACCTGCTCCTCGTTCAGCGTCTCCGCGGGCGACCAGGTGGCGTTCGTCCTGACCTGGCACCCCTCGCACTCGCCCCGGCCCGATCTCGTCGACCCGTACGAGGCGCTGAAGAACACCCTGTCCGACTGGGCCGAGTGGTCCGCCCGCTGCAAGTACCAAGGGCCCTACCGGGAGGCGGTGATCCGGTCACTGATCACCCTGAAGGCGCTCACCTTCGGCCCGACCGGCGGCATCGTGGCGGCCCCCACCACCTCGCTGCCCGAGGAGATCGGCGGCGTACGGAACTGGGACTACCGCTTCTGCTGGCTGCGGGACTCCACGCTCACCCTCGGCGCGCTGATCTCGGCCGGCTATCTGGAGGAGGCCGGCGCCTGGCGGGACTGGCTGCTGCGCGCCGTCGCCGGGGACCCGGCCGACCTGCAGATCATGTACGGGCTCGCGGGCGAGCGCAGACTGCCCGAGTCGGAACTGACGTGGCTGCGCGGGTACGAGAACTCCACCCCGGTCCGGATCGGCAACGCCGCGGTCCGCCAGCGTCAGCTCGATGTGTACGGGGAGGTCATCGACTCGCTGCGGCTGGCCCGCGACGCGGGCCTGGGCGACAAACCGCACGCCTGGAACCTCCAGCTCAGCCTGCTCGGCTTCCTGGAGTCCACCTGGCGCGAGCCGGACGAGGGGCTGTGGGAGATCCGCGGTCAGCGCCGCCACTTCGTGCACTCCAAGGTAATGGCCTGGGTGGCGGCCGACCGGGCCGTGCGCAGTCTGGAGGAGGACCCGTCGCTGACCGGCGACGCCGACCGCTGGCGGGCGATGCGGGACGCCGTGCACCGGGAGGTGTGCGAGAAGGGGTACGACCCGGTGCGCAACACCTTCACCCAGTCCTACGGGTCACGGGACCTGGACGCCGCGACGCTCCTGATCGCCAGGACCGGGTTCCTGCCGCCGGACGACCCGCGGCTCGTCGGGACGGTGGACGCGGTCCGCGACGAGCTGGGCAGCGACGGGCTGGTGCGCCGCTACAGCACCGACGGAACCTCGATCGACGGGCTGCCAGGCGGTGAGGGCGCGTTCCTGGCCTGCTCGTTCTGGCTCGCGGACGCGCTGCGGATGACCGGGCGCACCGAGGAGGCCACCGAACTGTTCGAGCGGCTGCTGGCGCTCCGCAACGACGTGGGGCTGCTCGCCGAGGAGTACGACACCGTCGCCATGCGCCAGCTCGGCAACTTCCCGCAGGCGTTCAGCCACATCGGGCTGGTGGGGACGGCCGTCGCGCTGGCCGAGGCGCAGGCCCGCGAGGACACGGCGCCGGGCGAGGCGGCAGGATAGGGCCATGGATCTTGGACTGAAGGACCGTGTGTACATCGTCACCGGCGCGACCCGGGGACTGGGCAACGCCGCGGCGCGGGCGCTGGTGGACGACGGCGCGAAGGTGATCATCACCGGCCGGGACGGGAAGACCGTCCGGGCCGCCGCCGAAGAGCTGGGCCCGGACGCGGTCGGGCTCGCCGCCGACAACGCCGACCCGTCCGTGGCGCAGCGGCTGGTGGACGCCGCGCGGGAGGGGTTCGGCCGGCTCGACGGCATCCTCATCAGCGTCGGCGGTCCGGCGCCCGGTTCCGCCGCGGACAACACCGACGAGCAGTGGCGGTCGGCCTTCGAGTCGGTCTTCCTGGGCGCGGTGCGGCTGGCCCGTGCGGCCGCCGCGGCGCTCGGCGAGGGCGGGGTCATCGGCTTCGTGCTCTCCGGCTCCGTCCACGAGCCGATCGCCGGACTGACCATCTCCAACGGTCTGCGCCCCGGCCTGGCCGGGTTCGCCAAGTCACTGGCCGACGAGCTCGGCCCGCGGGGCATCCGGGTGGTGGGCGTGCTGCCGGCCCGGATCGACACCGACCGGGTACGTGAACTGGACGCGCTCTCGGGCGACGCGGAGGCCTCGCGCACGGCCAACGAGGCGCGCATCCCGCTGCGCCGCTACGGCACTCCGCAGGAGTTCGGCCGGACGGCGGCCTTCCTGCTCTCGCCCGCCGCCTCGTATCTGACCGGCATCATGGTCCCGGTCGACGGCGGCTCCCGGCACGGCTTCTGAACCGTCGCTCCGAACCGTCGGGCGGGAGCCGGACGACGCCGGCGGCCCGCCCGGCGGGTCCGCACCGTCCGTCAGCTCACCCGCTCCGCGCGGTGCTTGACCGCCTTCAGCCGGACCTCGGCGGGCAGCCGCGCCAGGCCCGCGGAGTCCCTGGCACGGGCCAGCGCCTCGTCGGTCAGCCGGCCCAGCGCCTCCTCCGGCGCCGCGTGCGGCTCCATCAGCAGCCGGATCCTGGCCTGCGGTGTGCTGCGCTTCCCGGTCAGTACGACCTGGGCGCGGGCCACCCCGTCCAGCGCTCCCGCCTCCGCGGCGAGCACGCCCTCCAGGGCCCGTCCGCGCAGCAGCGCGCCCTCGCCGTCCCCGCTGTCCACCAGCACTTCGGAGAGGCGGGCGCGGCGCAGCTGGGCCAGCAGCCACCACAGGGCGAGCACGACGAGGACGGCGAGGACCGCGATCACCGTCGGCCACCACCAGCCGTCCGAGCGCCAGCGGTCCCGGCCGGACTCGCTGAGCAGCACGTCGTTCTTGCCGGACCAGGGCCACCAGGACGGTACGGAGAGCCCGGTCGCGGCGGCCAGTACCCCGCCGCCCACGCAGACCAGCACCAGCCCGGCGAGCCCCAGCAGTACCCGGTTGACGGTCCTGAGCACGCCGCTCACCCCTTCCTCGCCGGACGGCGGACGTGAACGGACAGGCCCGGCGGCCTGGACAGTCCGAGTTCTCCGATGCCCCTGGAGAGCACGGTGTCCAGATCGGCCCGTACGTCGTCGAGTTCACGGAAGTGCGAGACGGCCCGCACCCCCACCTTGTTCCGGCCCATCCGGACCCGGACCGACTGCACGCCGGACACCTCGACGGCCCGGTCGCGCAGGACCATCGCGGCCGCGGTCCGGTCGAGAGCGGCCCGTACGCCGGGGCGGTCACGGCGCATCGGCAGCAGGTCACGGAGTCCGGGTGTGAGCGCGAGGACGATCAGCCACAGGCCGATCGCCGCCGCGACCGCCGCACCGGTGAGCACCCAGACGTCGTTCAGCGGCCGCCGGGCCAGCTCGTCGGCCAGCGAGCGGCGCCACTGCATCGCCGGATGGCCGGCCCGGACCGCCGCCACGTCGTACAGGAGGAGTCCGGCGCCGCCGAGGACCACCAGGGCGAGGATGCCGGCCGGAATGCGGCGGGCGGACCAGAAGCGGCCCGCGCCGCCGTCGCCCCGCTCCTTGTCGGACACCGGGTCGTAGGCGGCGGACGACGCCGACTGGTCGAGTCCGTGCGCGTCCCCTTCCTCCACCGGCTGGACCGTGGGCAGCCGCTGCGTACTGCCGTGTTCCGGGTTGCGGGGCTCGGTCATCGGATCCTCCCCTGCGCCGCGAGGCTCGTTCCTGAGGGGTGCAGGCGCTCGACCTGTACGGCCACTTCGGGCACCTCCATCCCCGCCAACGCCTTTACCCGCATCGCGACCCGGTGACGCACCGCACCGCACTGGCGGCCGATGTCGCTGGGATACCCGAGCTCCAGGCTCACCCGTACCCGGGCGGTGTCACGGTGCACCGTGACCGTGGCGCGTGGCGACGCACCGTCCTTCGCCGGCTCGTCGACGGCCTCCTTCGCCGCCTGCGCGGCGATCTTCGCGACCACCCGGTCGGCGATCCGGGTCTCCCCGCGCTCCCCTGCGGCGACCCGGCCGCTCGCCCCCGACACGGCCGTCACCGCCGTCGGTCGCCGCGATCGCGACTCCGGAAGAAGTCGCCGGGCTCCAGGTCACCGTCGAGGAAGCGACCGGCGATGAAGCCGATCGCCCCCAACGCGGCCACCAGCAGAAAGGCACCGAACCCGCCGAAATATCCGGCGAATCCGAGCGCCATGCCTGCCACCATGCCGACCACAGCCATGCTCATCGTGCGCTCCTCAACTACCTCGGACGGGAGGACTACTGGAGACGTGGCTCGGGCTGTTCGTCGTCGTCTTCCTCGTCGGGCAGCTTCACATCGCTCACCGCGATGTTGACCTCGACGACTTCGAGACCCGTCATCCGCTCGACGGCGGCGACCACGTTCTCCCGTACGTCACGGGCGACATCTGCGATGGACACGCCGTAGTCCACGACGATCTCCAGGTCGAGGGCGGTCTGCGACTCCCCGACCTCGGCCTTCACGCCCCGGGTGACGGACTTGCCGCCGCCGGGCACCCGGTCGCGCACCGCGCCGAAGGTGCGTGAGAGGCCGCTGCCCATCGCGTGCACGCCGACCACGTCGCGTGCCGCCATTCCGGCGATCTTCTCGACCACGCCGTCGGCGATCGTCGTACGGCCGCGCGTTGCGGGGTCTCCGCCGCCGCGCTTGGTCAGTGGCGATGTCCTGTTGTCGCCACCCGCCGCGTCCTTGTCGGGGTTCTCGGGCCGGTTCCGCTGTGGGGTGTCGGTCATCGCCGTTCTTCCCTTCGGGGCAGGATTGGACTTCCTTGCCCACATTAAGTGCGCTTGCCCCGTCTCGCGCCGTGGATGCGGCAGGCTGGGGCAATGACGACGGCTGACAGCCCGAACAGGGCCGACGGATGGACGACTGCGGTCCGGCAGCGACTCGGCCTGGGCAGGCTGCTCCCTTTGGGCGGTCCTGCGGACGGGGCCTGGATCTCGGAACGGGCCGCGGTCGCGGTGCTGCGCCGGGCGGTACGCGGCCCGGGGGCGGGGCCCGTGCTCGGTGAGCTGAGGATCGCGGTGGCCGATCCGGGGACGGCCCCCGGTCCGCAGGTGCCCTCGCCCCCGAGCGCGCTGCCACCGGGCCCGCTGAGGATCGAGGCGACCATGGCGGCGACGGCCGACCAGCCCCTGCCCGTCGCCGCGGCGGCGCTGCGCTCGGCACTGCTGGCGGCGGCCTCACGCCGGCTCGGCCTGGTGGTCGCCGAGGTGGACCTCCAGGTGACGGAGTTGCTGGACACCGCGCCGGAGCCGGACGAGCCGGAGCCGGCCGGGGTACGTGCGGCCGAGCCGGAGGACGCGGCGGGCCGGGCGGCCGCCGGGGTGGCCGGTGTCGCCACGCTGACCCGGGTACTGGGCGCGGCGGTGCACACGGGCGCGGACCACGTACGGGTCGAACTGGCGACGGACGAGGGCCACCGCGCGCTCGACGTGGCACGCGCGGTGCGGACGGCGGTGACGGAGGCAGTGGACAGGCATCCGCCGGTCGCGGTGCTGGTCACGGCGGTGACGGGGCAACCGGAGCCTCCCGGTGCGCCGGAAACCCCGGAGAGCTGAACCGGGCGCGTGGGACGGCGACGGGCCGGGGGCGGTGTGTACCCCCGGCCGGGTGACGTGTCAGTCGGACAGGCCCGCGAGGTCGCGCAGCCGGCGGCCCTGCGCGGCCCGTTCGGCGGTGCGCTGCTCCTCGTACGTTCGGGTGACGGCCCCGCTCAGCAGGGCCTTGGTCTCGACGAGGGCGTCGCGCGGGGCGGCCAGCAGGGCGCCGGCCAGGTCACGGGCGGCTCCGTCGAGCTCATCGGCGGGCACCACGAGGTTGGCCAGCCCGGTGCGCTCGGCCTCGGCGGCGTGCACGAAGCGGCCGGTGGCGCAGATTTCGAGCGCGCGTGCGTACCCCACCAGGTGCACCAGGGGGTGCGTGCCGGTGAGGTCGGGCACCAGACCGAGGCTGGTCTCGCGCATGGCGAACTGCACGTCCTCGGCGACGATCCGCAGATCGCAGGCGAGGGCGAGCTGGAAGCCCGCGCCGATGGCATGTCCCTGGACGGCCGCGATCGACACGACATCGTTGCGACGCCACCAGGTGAACGCCTCCTGGTACTCCGCGATGACCGCGTCGAGCTCGGCCTCGGGACCACGCCCCATGTCGAGGAACGACGGCTCACCGTCGAAACCCTCCGGGGTGAACGCCTGCCGGTCGAGACCGGCGGAGAAGGACACACCTTCGCCGCGCAGCACGACGACCCGCACACTGCCGGGCAGGGCCCGTCCGGCCTCTGTCAACGCCCGCCACAGAGCGGGGGACTGAGCGTTGCGCTTGGCCGGGTTGGTGAGGGCCACCGTGGCAATCGCGTCATCGACGGTGAGTCGTACGCCGTCCTTGTCGAGCACGGAGTCGAGCGAGGTCATGGAGCGCCTCCGGTTCGGGTGCAGTCAGCACATCGAGCTAAGTGACTGAACAGTAACCACCCGATCGACCGCACGATCGACCGGGTGGCCACCGCCGAAACCGGTGAGCCCCGGAGCAGGTCCTGCGACCTGCTCCGATCCGTCGACGCCTGTCAGGCCGTCGCGGACTTCTTGCCTCGTGTCGCGCCGCCGCGTCCTCGCAGCGTCACTCCGGACTCGCTGAGCATCCGGTGGACGAATCCGTAGGAGCGGCCGGTTTCCTCGGCCAACGCCCGGATGCTCGCACCGGAGTCGTACTTCTTCTTCAGGTCTGCCGCGAGCTTGTCGCGCGCGGCGCCGGTTACCCGGCTGCCCTTCTTCAGAGTCTCGGCCACCCGTGCCTCCTCGTGGGAAGTGCGCTCTGGACTCTCATGATCACCCCTCCGGAGCTTCCTGGCCACCCATTCGGCAAGGTCCGTGCAACCGGATTCACGCCCCGGGAGTGCGCCGGACTGATCGGAATCTCGCATTCCGCGGGGCCGTGGAGGGTCCGTGGGGAACACCCCGGGGGGAACGTCCAGGTCAGGGCCGCACGGCGAGCGCGCCCGCAGATGGGTGCGCCCGGCAGGTATCTGCCGGGCGCCGCGCCGAGGTACGAGACGTACTCACGCAGATGATGGATCACGCGTAGGCCGAATGATCCAGTGGGAGTGGATCAGTGGGCGGCCGGTCGGGGTCAGGCCAGCGAGACCAGGTCCCGGTAGTCCGCACCCCACAGGTCCTCGACGCCGTCCGGCAGCAGGATGATGCGCTCGGGCTGGAGCGCCTCGACCGCGCCCTCGTCGTGCGTGACGAGGACGACGGCGCCCTTGTACGTGCGCAGCGCGCCGAGGATCTCCTCGCGGCTGGCCGGGTCGAGGTTGTTGGTGGGCTCGTCGAGCAGGAGCACATTGGCGGAGGAGACCACGAGCGTCGCCAGGGCGAGCCGGGTCTTCTCACCGCCGGAGAGCACTCCGGCGGGCTTGTCCACGTCGTCCCCGGAGAAGAGGAACGAGCCGAGCGTCTTGCGGACCGCGACGAGATCGAGGTCGGGCGCCGCGGAGCGCATGTTCTCCAGGACGGTGCGGTCCGGGTCGAGGGTCTCGTGCTCCTGGGCGTAGTAGCCGAGCTTGAGTCCGTGGCCCTCGATGATGTCGCCGGTGTCGGGCTTCTCCGCGCCGCCCAGGAGCCGGAGCAGCGTGGTCTTGCCGGCGCCGTTGAGGCCGAGGATGACGACCCGGGAGCCCTTGTCGATGGCGAGGTCGACGTCGGTGAAGATCTCCAGCGACCCGTAGGACTTGGAGAGGCCCTCCGCCATCAGCGGGGTCTTGCCGCACGGCGAGGGGTCCGGGAAGCGCAGCTTGGCGACCTTGTCGGAGACCCGCACGGCCTCCAGGCCGGAGAGCAGCCGGTCGGCGCGCTTGGCCATGTTCTGCGCGGCCACGGTCTTGGTGGCCTTGGCGCGCATCTTGTCGGCCTGGGCGTTGAGCGTGGCGGCCTTCTTCTCGGCGTTCTGGCGCTCGCGCTTGCGGCGCTTCTCGTCGGCCTCGCGCTGCTGCTGGTAGAGCTTCCAGCCCATGTTGTAGACGTCGATCTGCGAGCGGTTGGCGTCGAGGTAGAAGACCTTGTTGACGACGGTCTCGACCAGCTCGACATCGTGGGAGATCACGATGAAGCCGCCGCGGTAGCTCCTGAGGTAGTCCCGCAGCCAGACGATGGAGTCGGCGTCGAGGTGGTTGGTGGGCTCGTCGAGGAGCAGGGTGTCGGCGTCCGAGAAGAGGATCCGGGCCAGCTCGACACGGCGGCGCTGACCACCGGAGAGCGTGTGGAGCGGCTGGGCGAGCACCCGGTCGGGCAGGCTGAGGGCCGCGGCGATGGTGGCTGCCTCGGCCTCGGCGGCGTATCCGCCCTTGGTGAGGAACTCCGTCTCCAGGCGCTCGTACTTCTTCATCGCCTTCTCGCGGGTGGCGCCCTTGCCGTTCGCCATCCGCTCCTCGTTCTCGCGCATCCTGCGGAGGATCTCGTCGAGGCCGCGGGCGGAGAGGATGCGGTCCCGGGCGAGCACGTCGAGGTCGCCGGTGCGCGGGTCCTGCGGGAGGTAGCCGACCTCGCCGGAGCGGGTGATGGTGCCGGCGGCGGGGGTTCCCTCGCCCGCGAGGCACTTGGTGAGGGTGGTCTTGCCCGCTCCGTTACGGCCGACGAGGCCGATGCGGTCGCCCTTGGCGATGCGGAAGGAGGCGGATTCGATGAGCATACGGGCGCCGGCGCGCAGCTCGATGCCGGAGGCGGTGATCACGGGTAAAACTCCAGGGCGGAATGGACGGCGGAAGAACGGCCAGGGCCTGTCGTTTGCATCAGGCCGGATCAGGGAGCGGGGGCTGGTGCCGGGGGTCGCAAGGCGGAGGAGGGAGGCGACGCGGAGCGTCGTCGACCGACGACAACGCCGCGAGCCGCGGTGCCAGGGCACGCGAGCCCGGCCTGATGCAAACGACAGGCCCTAGCGGTTCACGACTCGAACGCCGCTACTCACGCACACGCACAAGGAGAGTTGCCATGAGGACCAGTCTACTGGCGGTGTCCAATCACTTTGCCGCCTGCTCCCGCCGCGGTCGCCGAGGGCTCGCCGGAGTCGTGAACGCACGGCTGTCAGTGCCCGGTGGAAGACTGAGACACAGGTCACACACGAGTCAGGCGCGGGCCTGAGCGACGCGAAAAGGGGTGAGCACGATGGCCGGCTCGACGGCAGGCGTTCCGTCGGTGTTTCCGACGATTGTCTACGACGACGCGAAGGCAGCGATCAAGACGCTGACGGAGGGGCTCGGCTTCACCGAGGAAGCGGTGTACGAGGGCGAGGACGGCACCGTGCTCCACGCGGAGCTGTCCTGCGGGAACGGCAGGGTGATGCTGAGCTCCAGCGGCCGCGAGGGGATCTTCGCCGAGGCGATGCGGGGGTCGGGGCCGGCCGGCGTCTATGTGGTGGTCGACGACGTCGACGCGCACCACGCGCGGGCGGTGGAGCACGGGGTGAAGATCCTGATGCCGCCCACCGACCAGGACTACGGCTCGCGGGACTACATGGCGCGGGATGCCGAGGGCAATGTGTGGAGCTTCGGGACGTACGCCCCGGGGGCGGCGGGCTGAGGGCCGCGGGCCGGCCGCGGGTCTCCCCCGGCCGGCCCGACCGCCCGGTCAGGCTCCGCCGGTGTGCACCTGGAACGCCGCCTTGCGGACGGCTTTGGCGAGCGCGGGGTCGGGGTGTGCGGCGGCCAGCGCCACCAGGACCTGGACGGTGCGCGGATGGCCGACGGCCCGTACCTCGTCGAGCAGGGCGGGGACGCTGCCCTGCACGGCCGAGTCGAGGTGGCGGACCAGCAGTCCGGTCTCGCCGTGGTCGGCCACGGCCGCCGCGGTGTCGACCCAGAGCCAGGTGGCCTCCTCGCGGCTGAGGACCTCCTGGGCGTCCTCGGGGTCGGCCCCGTCGTACTCGGCGAGCCAGAGCAGTGCGTAGGGGCGCAGCGACGGGTCGGCGACGACGGAGCGCACCTCGGGCTCGGCGGGTGCGCCGACGACGCGGAGCGCCTCGAAGGCGAGCCCGCGCAGCAGCGCGTCCTCGCCCCGGGCCACCCCGAGGAGTTCGGCGACGGCGCTGCCGACGGGGCGGGCGGCCAGCCAGGCGCGGTATTCGGCACGGGCCGGTCCGGGGGTGAGCCGGGCGCAGCCGAGCAGCATGTCGGCGGCGGACTGCTCGATGTTGCCGGCCGGGCTCTGGGCGGCGACGCAGATCTGTTCCAGCTTGACCCAGACCGCCCAGTTGCCGAGCGGGGTGAGCGTGGCGTGCCCGGATCCGAGGGTGAGCGCCCCGACGGCGGCCAGCCCCTCCAGGGCCCAGTCCAGCAGGAGGGCGACCAGGGCCTCGGGGTGGGCGGCGGGGGCCTCCTCGGCGGGGACGGGCAGTGGCTGCGGCCCGTACGGCACCTCGCAGCGCTCCTCGTGGAGCTCGGCGACGCGCTGGCCGAGGAGGTCCAGGAGCGCGGGCACGGTGACCGGGCCCGCGGAGAGCTGGAGGAGGGAGAGCACCTGGGGCACGGCCTCGACGGCCTCGGCGACGGCGGTGGACTCGATGTCCTGCGGCGCGGGGTGGACGAGTGACCAGGCGTCGAAGAGCGCGACCCAGCCGCGGAGCACGGCGGAGTCGTCGCGGTCCCAGGCGCGCAGCCGCCAGCCGGGCCGTGCGGTGTCGCCGTGCAGTTCGACGAGGCCGGCGAGCCGGGCCCGGTCCCAGCCGGAGCGCACCTGGGCCGGGGACAACTCCAGCTCGGAGGAGGCCCGTTCGAGGGACGTGGCGGCCAGGGGTGGTGTGCCGGGGCGGGAGCCGCCGGCCGCCCAGCGGGCGATCCGCACGGCGTCGGCGAGGGCCGTCCTGGCCTGGCGGGCCAGTTCCGCCCGGGGCGGGGTGCCCTCGGGCGGGCGGGGCGCCGGCCTGGTGCGCCGGGTGATCACGGCCTTGCGAGCGGTGGCGAGGGGTCGCGGGCGGACAAGTCGCAGCCTGGAGTCGCGCGGGGTACGGGACGTCACGGGGATCAGTCTTGCCTCTGACAGCCCGAAAGCCCAAACGGAACCCGGATCGCCGGTGTCCCGGGGCGTCCGCACCCGTCCGGGACCAACCGGCCGAAGCGGCACATCAGCTCACATCAGGGGCGTGAGGAAGCGCCGAAGTGTCTCTTCGTAGTGGCCCGGGTCGGCGTTCCACATCGCCGCATGCGGAGCCCGCGGTACGGGGTGCAGGGCGACCAGGTCGGGGCGGCGGGCGGCGAGCGCCCGGGAGGGCCGCCAGGGCGCCAGGGTGTCGTCGGGCCCGTGGAAGATCAGCGTGGGGACGTGCAGGGTCCGGGGCAGCGAGGTGTCCAGGAGCCGGGCGCCTTGCAGTCCGGTCTGTCCCTGGGCGGCGCGGACGGCGAGGGGCAGCAGGGCGGACGGGACCCCGCGGGCGGCGGCCAGGGCGCGCAGGGTGGTGGCCCAGTCCATGACCGGGGAGTCGAGGACGAGGCCGCAGATGCGGTCCCGGAGCGCGGAGTTGACGGAGGCGTGCAGGGCCATGGAGGCGCCGGTGGACCAGCCGTGCAGCACGACCCGTTCGGCGCCGTAGCGCACCGCGAAGCGGATGGCGGCGTCCAGGTCGCGCCATTCGGACTCGCCGAGGTGACTGAGGCCGTCCGGGGAGCGCGGGGCCCCGGTGTCGCCGCGGTAGGCGAGATCGAGCACCGGAAGCTGCTGGCCGTTCAGGAAGCCGAGCAGGTTCAGGGGGTGTTCCCGGGTGGTGCCGATGCCGTGGGCGGTGATGACCCAGGTGTCGCGGGGGGCGGGCACGAACCAGGCGGGCAGGACGCCGAGTTCGCCGGTGATCTCGACCTCCCGGTGGTCCAGGCCGAGGGCCGTGGCGGGGTCGCCGCTGTGCAGCTCGGGTGTCATGCGGACCTTGGCCCCGGGGCGCAGGGTGCCGCGGTTGACGCGCTCCAGCCGGCGCACGACGGTGTCGGGGGCCTGGTGGGCCTGGTCGATCACCGGGCCGACGACGGCGTGGACGTCGTCACCGACCAGCCCGTAGGTGCCGGGCCGCAGCGCGGCGAAGGACCGGGTCAGGGTGACCTGCCCCGCCGCCGTGGCATGAACGGTGAGTCTGCGGTCGGCGGGGAAGGGACGTCCGGACGGCGCCCGCAGGGCGACGTCGCCGGCGTACCGGCCGGCCGCGACCGCTGCCGCACCGGCGCCGAGGATGGAGGTGACGACTGCTGCCGTCGCTGTTGCCGGGCGCACGGCTTCAGTCTCGTGGGCGCTCCCGGAGTCGGCCACCGGGCGGGGGCCGTCCGGTGCCGCGCGCCCGCCCCGGCGGCATCGGCGCCCGCCGCCCGAAGGGGGACGGGAAGATCACGGACGGCCCGGGCCCGGCTGCCCGTACCCCTTCAGCGCCTCCCGGACGTCGCCCAGCTGGTCCGGGGTGAGCAGGGCCGGGGAACGGCCGGGGACGGCGCTCGCGGCGAGCCAGAGGCGGCAGAGCCATTCGAGCTGGGCGGTGCGGTCGTACGCCTCGTCGAGGGTGGCTCCGTAAGTGAGGGTTCCGTGGTTGCCGAGCAGACAGCCGGTGCGGTCCCGCAGGGCCGCCAGCATGTTCGCGGCCAGCTCGTCGGTCCCGTACCGGGCGTAGGCGGCGACCCGTACGGGGCCGCCCAGCATCGCGGCCGCGTAATGGATCGGCGGGACCTCGTCGACGAGCGTGGAGACGGCCGTGGCGTGCACCGCGTGGGTGTGCACCACGGCGGCCGCCGCCGTGTTCCGGTAGACCGCGAGATGGAGCGGGAGTTCGCTGGTCGGAGCCAGCTCACCGAGGACCCGGTTGCCCTCCAGATCGACGCCGACCGCGTCCTGGGGGCGCAGCCGGTCGTAGGGCACGCCGCTCGGGGTGACCAGGACGGTGCCGCCCACCCGCGCCGACACGTTGCCCGAGGTCCCGACGACCAGGCCGTCGGCCGCCGTCCTGCGCGCGGTGGCGACGACCGCGACCCAGGCCTGTTCGATGTCCCCGGCCCGTTCGACCGGGCCTCGCCGCTGATCGCTCATACGAAGATCCTTTCCACTGATGAGCGGTCCATGTCTCCGCCTCCTCCGGAAGATCGTCCGGAGCCGGAACCGGGGCCCACACCGCCCCGTACCCGTCCCGCACTGTCGGAGCACGGCCAAGTGGAGCGACGACCCTCCGATTGGAGTCACCGCAACGCCCTGTTCAGTTCATCTTCCGTTCACCCAGATTGCCTACGGTCCACGTGCCACTGCCGTCGAACGATTGCCTGGGTAAATGGAACACATCACGCTGCTGCTCGCGATTGTGATCGTGACAGCTCTAGTGTTCGATTTCACGAACGGTTTCCACGACACCGCCAACGCGATGGCCACGACCATCTCGACCGGCGCACTCAAACCCAAGACAGCGGTGGCGATGTCCGCCGTTCTCAACCTCGTCGGCGCGTTCCTGTCGGTGGAGGTCGCCAAGACGATCTCCGGCGGGATCATCAATGAGAACGGCCTCAGAACCGAGGTCATCTTCGCGGCGCTCGTCGGCGCCATCCTGTGGAATCTGCTGACCTGGCTGGTCGGACTCCCGTCCAGCTCCTCCCACGCCCTCTTCGGCGGTCTGATCGGCGCCGCGGTGATGTCCGCGGGCTGGTCGTCGGTCGACGGCGGCACGGTCGTCACCAAGGTGCTGCTCCCCGCGGTCGCCGCCCCGGTCGTCGCCGGTCTGGCCGCGCTGCTGGCCACCAAGCTGACGTACCGGATCGGCGGGAAGATCCGTAACGGCGCCCAGGAGAAGGCGACCGCCAAGGGCTACCGCGCCGGGCAGATCGCCTCCGCCGGGCTGGTCTCGCTCGCCCACGGCACCAACGACGCGCAGAAGACCATGGGCATCATCACGCTGGCCCTGGTCACCGGCGGGGTGCTCTCCCCCGGTTCGAACCCGCCGGTCTGGGTCATCGTCAGTGCCGGTCTGGCCATCGCGCTCGGCACGTACCTGGGCGGCTGGCGCATCATCCGCACCATGGGCAGCGGCCTCACCGAGCTCAAGCCGCCGCAGGGCTTCGCCGCCCAGACCAGTGCGGCGACGGTCATCCTGGCCTCCTCGCACCTCGGCTTCTCCCTCTCCACCACCCAGTCCTGCTCCGGCGCCGTGATGGGCGCGGGCCTCGGCCGCCGGGGCGGTGTGGTCCGCTGGTCCACCGCCACCCGGATGTTCGTCGCCTGGGGTCTGACCCTGCCGGCCGCCGGTCTGGTCGGCGCGGGGGCGGAATTCCTCACCAAGCAGGGCACCTGGGGTGTCGTGGTCGTCGCCGTGCTGCTGGTCGCGGGCTCCGGAGCGATCTGGGTCCTGTCGCGCCGCAAGCCGGTCGGCCAGGACGATGTCGCACCCGGCGGCCGGGACGGCACTCCTGTCGCCGTGGACGCCGAACCCGCGGGCGTCGTCACCACCGCCATCGCGGCCGTCAGCCCGCCGCCCACCGCGGCCCAGGCGCAGCAGGACCTCAAGACCACCATCCCGGCCCCGGCCGGACCCGTAGCCGACCCGGCGCGACCCGCCACGGTGTAAGGACACATCCCCATGAACATCGACTGGGCAGCCCTCGGCACCGTCTTCGGTGTCTCTCTCGTCGCCACCGTCGCCCTGGTGGGTCTCTTCACCCTGGGCATCGTCGGCCTCTCCAGGCAGCCGGAACCCGCGCAGGGCGGGCAGGCCGGCGGGTCCCTCATGCTGGCCCGCGCGGGCGCGTACGTCTGCTTCGGGCTGTGCGCGGCGGCGGTGGCCTACGGGATCTACATGATCGTCGCCTGACCTCCGGAAGGACCCCGCGGGGCCCTTCCCGCTCCTGCCCATCGGGCCGGACGCACCTCGGTGCGTCCGGCCCGATGTGGGTCTCAGCACACTGCACCGTCGCAGGTCAACGGCAGGTTGACTGACGTTCGCGGAGCGTGGTGGACTGCCGGAGCCATTACGGCGACAGCAGAGGAAGCCGGTGCGAATCCGGCGCGGTCCCGCCACTGTCACCGGGGAGCAGTCCCCCACCACCGGAAGTCACGGTCCACGCCATGTGGACCGGAAGACCGGGGGAACTGCGGATCCGGGAGCCAGGAGACTCTCGTCGCCGGTCACGTCGAACCAGGGCGCGGACCCTGAGTGAGGACATATCGCCATGCCCGGCCGCCGTGCGTCCGTATCTGCGCCGCCCCTTCCACCAGCTGCCCGCACGAAGGTCCTTCGAGGCGCGACGGCCGGCTGAACCGTGCGTGCCGATCGCATCTTCGCGTACGGCGCCGCGGCCGGTCTGATCGGCGATCTGCTGCTCGGTGATCCCCGCCGGGGACACCCGGTCGCCGCCTTCGGGCGGGCCGCGGCAGGCGTCGAACACCGTCTGTGGCGCGACCACCGGGGGTGGGGCGCACTGCACACCCTGGTCTGCGCCGGAGGCGCCGCGGGGGGTGCCGCGCTGGCCGCCCGCGCGCTGCGCCGCTGTCCCGCCGCTTCCGTGGCCCTGACCGCCGTCGCCACCTGGTCCGTCGTCGGCGGTACGTCGCTGGGGCGCGAGGCCCGGTCCATCGGCGGCGCCCTGGCCGCCGGGGACCTGGACCTGGCCCGTGAGCGGCTGCCCCACCTGTGCGGCCGTGACCCGCAGTCCCTGGACGGACCGCAGATCGCCCGCGCCGTGGTGGAGTCCGTCGCCGAGAACACCTCGGACGCCGTGGTCGGCGCGCTGGTGTGGGGTGCGCTGGGCGGGGTCCCCGGACTCGTCGGCTTCCGGGCCACCAACACCCTCGACGCCATGGTCGGCCACAAGTCGCCCCGCCACCTGCGCTACGGCTGGGCCTCGGCCCGCCTCGACGACCTCGCGGGCTGGCCGGGCGCCCGGCTGACGGCGCTGCTCGCCGTGGCGGCGGGCGGACGGCCCCGGGGGGCACTGCGGGCCTGGCGGGCGGATGCCGCCAAGCACCCGAGCCCCAACGCGGGCCCCGTGGAGGCCTCCTTCGCGGGCGCCCTCGGCGTACGCCTGGGCGGCACCCTCGCCTACGGCGGCCGGGTCGAGCACCGCCCCGTACTCAACGGGGAGACGGGCCGGGCGGTGGAGACCGAGGACATCGAATGCGCCGTACGGCTGTCGCGCCGGATCGGTGCACTGGCCCTCGGCGTCAGCGTGGCGGCCCGCCTGGGCGCGGGCGCGGCGGCACGGCGGATCACCTCGACGCACGGCACGGGGCCGCACGCCCCGGGTACGCGCACCTCAGGACGGAGGCCGACATGAGCGGCGGGCTGCTGGTCGCCGGGACCACCTCGGACGCGGGCAAGAGCGTCGTCACGGCGGGCATCTGCCGCTGGCTGGTGCGCCGGGGCGTGAAGGTCGCGCCGTTCAAGGCGCAGAACATGTCCCTGAACTCCTTCGTCACCCGCGAGGGCGCCGAGATCGGCCGCGCCCAGGCCATGCAGGCCCAGGCGGCCCGGGTGGAGCCGACCGCGCTGATGAACCCGGTGCTGCTCAAGCCCGGCGGCGACCGCTCCAGCCAGGTCGTCCTGATGGGGCGCGCGGTCGGCGAGATGAGCGCCCGCGGCTACCACGGCGGCAGGCAGGAAGCGCTGCTGTCCACCGTCGTGGACTGCCTGGAGCAGCTTCGGGGCACGTATGACGCGGTGATCTGCGAGGGGGCGGGCAGTCCGACCGAGATCAATCTGCGGCGCACGGACATCGTGAACATGGGCATCGCCAGGGCGGCCCGCTTCCCGGTGGTGGTCGTCGGGGACATCGACCGGGGCGGGGTCTTCGCGTCGTTCTTCGGTACGACGGCACTGCTCGCCGCCGAGGACCAGGCACTGATCGCCGGCTACCTGGTCAACAAGTTCCGCGGTGACGTGTCGCTGCTGGAGCCCGGCCTGGACATGCTGCGCGATCTCACCGGACGGCCGACGTACGGGGTGCTGCCGTTCGCCCACGGCCTCGGCATCGACGAGGAGGACGGGCTGCGGGTCTCGCTGCGCGGCACCGTACGGGAGTCGGCCGTCGCTCCGCCGCACGGCGAGGACGTCCTGCGCGTCGCGGTGTGCGCGGTCCCCCTGATGTCGAACTTCACCGATGTCGACGCGCTGGCCGCCGAACCGGGTGTCGTCGTGCGGTTCGTGGACCGCGCGGAGGAACTGTCCGACGCCGACCTCGTCATCGTGCCCGGCACCCGCGGCACCGTGAAGGCGCTGGCCTGGCTGCGCGAGCGCGGGCTCGCCGACGCGCTGCTGCGGCGCGCCGCCGAGGGCCGCCCGGTCCTCGGCATCTGCGGCGGCTACCAGATCCTCGGCGAACGCATCGAGGACGAGGTGGAGTCGCGCGCCGGGCAGGTCGACGCGCTCGGGCTGCTGCCGGTACGCATCCGGTTCGCCCGCGAGAAGACCCTCGCCCGGCCGGCCGGCGAGGCGCTCGGCGCCCCCGTCGAGGGGTACGAGATCCACCACGGCGTCGCGGACGTGCGGGGCGGCGAGCCGTTCCTCACTGACGGACAGGGGCGGCGCCTCGACGGCTGCCGGTCCGGCGCCGTGTGGGGCACCCACTGGCACGGCTCCCTGGAGAGCGACGCGTTCCGCCGCCGCTTCCTTACCGAGGTCGCGCGCGCCGCCGGCCGCCGCTTCGTGCCCGCCCCCGGCACCTGCTTCGCCGAGCTGCGCGAGGAACAGCTCGACCGCCTCGGCGACCTCATCGAAGAACACGCGGACACCGACGCGCTGTGGCGGCTCATCGAGTCGGGCGCGCCGGCAGGACTCCCCTTCATCGCCCCAGGAGCACCCGCAGCACCTGGAGCACCCGCATGACCGCCCGCCGGCCGCCGAAACCGCTGGAAACCGCCGCCACCAAGGAGGCCTTGTGAGTACGCCGTACCCCTTCACCGCCATCGTCGGGCAGGACGATCTCCGCCTCGGCCTGCTGCTCAACGCCATCTCGCCGGCCGTCGGCGGGGTGCTGGTGCGCGGCGAGAAGGGCACCGCCAAGTCCACCGCGGTGCGTGCGCTGGCCGCGCTCATGCCGGAGGTGTCCGTCGTCCCCGGGTGCCGGTTCTCCTGCGCCCCCGCGTCACCCGATCCGGCGTGTCCCGACGGCCCCCACGAGTCCGCGCCCGGCGTGTCGCGGGCGGCGCGGACGGTCGAGCTGCCCGTCGGCGCCTCCGAGGACCGGCTCGTGGGGGCGCTCGACATCGAACGGGCGCTCGCGGAGGGCGTGAAGGCCTTCGAGCCGGGACTCCTCGCGGATGCCCATCGCGGAATCCTGTACGTGGACGAGGTCAACCTCCTCCACGACCATCTGGTGGACCTGCTGCTGGACGCGGCCGCCATGGGCGCCTCCTACGTGGAGCGCGAGGGCGTCTCCGTACGCCATGCCGCGCGCTTCCTGCTCGTCGGGACGATGAACCCCGAAGAGGGCGAGCTTCGGCCGCAGTTGCTCGACCGGTTCGGGCTGACCGTCGAGGTGGCCGCGTCCCGTGAGACCGATCTGCGGGTCGAGGTGGTGCGGCGGCGTCTCGCGTACGACGACGATCCGGCCGCCTTCGCCGCCCGATGGGCGGACGAGGAGGGCGCGTTGCGGGCCCGGATCGCCGACGCGCGTGCGCTGCTGCCCGAAGTACGGCTCGGTGACGGGGCGTTGCGGCAGATCGCGGCCACCTGCGCGGCCTTCGAGGTCGACGGGATGCGCGCCGACATCGTGATGGCCCGGACCGCCACGGCGCTGGCCGCGTGGGCGGGGCGCACCGATGTGCTGGCCGAGGACGTCCGGCAGGCCGCCCTGCTCGCGCTCCCCCACAGGCGCCGGCGCAATCCGTTCGACGCGCCGGGGCTCGACGAGGACAAGCTCGACGACACGCTGGAACAGAACAGCGGCGGGGACGACGATCCGGACCCGGACGGCCCCGGTGGCGGCGGCCGGCCGCCGCAGGGCGACGGACCCGGCACGCCGCCGCAACCTGAGGGCGGCGCCGACGACACGCCCGCGCAGTCCGTGCCCGAGCAGGGCGGGGAGCAGGAACCGGGGCAGCCCCGGCCGGGCGGGGGCGGCGAGCAGCAGCCCGTGCGGGCCGGCGAGCCGTTCCGGACGAAGATGCTGAGCGTGCCGGGCCTGGGCGAGGGCGCGGCGGGGCGGCGCTCCCGGGCGCGCACCGAGCACGGGCGTACCACCGGTGCGCGGCGTCCGCGGGGCGCGCTGACCAAGCTGCACCTGGCCGCCACCGTGCAGGCCGCCGCCCCGCACCAGCGGGCGCGGGGCCGGTCCGGGCCGGGTCTGGTGGTGCGGCGGGACGATCTGCGGCAGGCGACGCGAGAGGGGCGCGAGGGGAATCTTGTGCTGTTCGTCGTGGACGCGTCGGGGTCGATGGCGGCCCGGCAGCGGATGGCCGCCGTGAAGGGTGCGGTCCTCTCCCTGCTGATGGATGCCTATCAGCGGCGGGACAAGGTCGGTCTGGTCACCTTCCGGGGCAAGGAGGCGGCCGTGGTGCTGCCGCCCACCTCGTCGGTGGACGCGGCGGCGGCACGGCTGGAGACGCTGCCGACCGGTGGGCGAACCCCGCTGGCCGCCGGGCTGCTGAAGGCCCATGACGTGCTGCGGGTGGAGCGGCTGCGTGATCCGTCGCGGCGGCCGCTGCTGGTCGTGGTGACCGACGGGCGGGCGACCGGGGGGCCGGAGCCGGTGGCACTGGCCGCGCGGGCCGCCCGGCTGCACGAGGCCGAGGGCACGGCGTCCGTCGTCGTGGACTGCGAGCCGGGCCCGGTGCGGCTCGGTCTCGCGGTGAGTCTCGCGGGCGAGCTGGGCGGCACCGCCGTCACGCTCGACGAGCTGCGGGCGGACTCGATCGCCGGGCTGGTCAAGGATGTTCAGGACAACAGCAGGAGGGCCGCTTGATGCCGCAGGGACAGCCGGTCAGTGTGCCGGACGACGGACTCACCACCAGGCAGCGCCGCAACCGGCCGCTGCTGATGGTGCACACCGGTATCGGCAAGGGCAAGTCGACGGCGGCCTTCGGGCTGGCGTTGCGCGCCTGGAACCAGGGGTGGCCGGTCGGGGTCTTCCAGTTCGTGAAGTCGGCGAAGTGGAAGGTCGGCGAGGAGAACGCGCTGAAGGTACTCGGCGCGAGCGGCGAGGGCGGGCCCGTCGTCTGGCACAAGATGGGCGAGGGCTGGTCCTGGGTCCAGCGCGACCAGCAGCTGGACAACGAGGCCGCGGCCCGCGAGGGCTGGGAGCAGGTCAAGCGTGATCTCGCCGCCGAGACGCACCGGCTGTACGTGCTCGACGAGTTCGCCTACCCGATGCACTGGGGGTGGATCGACACCGACGAGGTCGTCGAAGTGCTGCGGGACCGGCCCGGTTCGCAGCATGTGGTGATCACCGGGCGCAACGCTCCTGCCGCGCTGCTGGACGCGGCGGACCTGGTGACCGAGATGTCAAAGGTCAAGCACCCGATGGACGCCGGACAGAAGGGCCAGAGGGGCATCGAGTGGTGACGGTTCCCCGCCTGGTCATCGCCGCGCCGTCGTCCGGCAGCGGCAAGACCACCGTCGCGACGGGTCTGCTGGCCGCCTTCGCCGGGCGCGGGCTCGCCGTGTCCGGGCACAAGGTCGGGCCCGACTACATCGACCCGGGCTACCACACCCTCGCGACGGGGCGGCCGGGGCGCAATCTCGACGCGTACATGTGCGGGCCGGAGCTGATCGCTCCGCTGTTCGCGCACGGTTCGCAGGGCTGTGACCTGGCGGTCGTCGAGGGTGTGATGGGGCTGTACGACGGGGCATCGGGGCTCGGTGAGCTCGCGTCCACCGCGCACGTCGCGAAGCTGTTGCGGGCGCCGGTGGTGCTGGTCGTGGACGCGTCGTCGCAGTCGCGGTCGGTGGCGGCGCTGGTGCACGGTTTCGCCTCGTGGGACCCGCGGGTGCGGATCGGCGGGGTGATCCTGAACAAGGTGGGCTCGGACCGCCACGAGGCGCTGCTGCGCGAGGCCCTGGACGAGTCCGGGGTACCGGTCATGGGGGTGTTGCGGCGGGCCGAGCAGGTGGCGGTGCCGTCTCGGCACCTGGGGCTGGTGCCGGTGGCCGAGCGGCGGGGCGACGCGGTGGCCGCGGTCGCTGCGATGCGGGAACAGGTGACGGCGGGGTGCGATCTGGACGCGCTGATGGCGCTGGCCCGGTCCGCGCCGTCCGTGGCGAGTGAGGTGTGGGACGCGGCGGGGGCCATGGCCGGCTGCGGCGGGCCCGTTCCGGAAGCGGAAGGGGTGCGGGTCGCCGTCGCGTCCGGGGCCGCCTTCACCTTCTCCTACGCCGAGCACAGTGAGCTGCTCACCGCCGCCGGGGCCGAGGTGGTGCCGTTCGACCCGTTGCGGGACGAGGCGTTGCCCGAGGGGACCCGGGGGCTGGTCATCGGGGGCGGGTTCCCCGAGGTGTACGGGCCCGATCTGTCCGCCAACGAGCCGTTGCGCGGGGCCGTCGCGGGGCTGGCGGCGTCCGGGGCACCGGTGGCCGCCGAGTGCGCGGGGCTGTTGTACCTGGCGCGGTCGCTCGACGGGCTGCCCATGTGCGGGGTGCTGGACGCCGAGGGGCGGATGTCCCAGCGGCTGACGCTCGGTTACCGGGACGCCGTGGCACTCTCCGACAATGTGCTCGCGGCGGCCGGTACGCGGATGCGCGGGCACGAGTTCCACCGCACCGTGCTGGAGCCGGGCGCCGGGGACCAGCCGGCCTGGGGCATGCACCGGCCGGAGCGGCGCGTGGAGGGGTTCGTGCGACGGGGCGTGCACGCGAGCTATCTGCACACGCACTGGGCCTCGGCGCCCGGTACGGCCCGCCGGTTCGTCGAGAGGTGCGCGGGATGAACCATGGGCACGGCACGGGACGGCAAGCGGTGCGCCGGTCAGTCCGCGATGCCCACGACCAGCCAGATGAAGCCCACTCCGGCGACCGTGCAGAGCAGGGTGGAGCGGGCCGGGTGGTCGTGGTGCGCCTCGGGCAGGATCTCGGCGGCGGCGAGGTAGAGCAGCGCTCCGCCGAAGAAACCGAGATAGCAGCCGAGGAGTTCCGCCGGAAGGGTGAACAGAAGCGTCGTCGCCGCGCCGACGACGGGCGCCGCCGCGTCCGCGTAGAGCATCGTGAGGGCCTTGCGGCGGGCGTTCCCGTACAGGCTGGTGATCGTGTACGTGTTGAAGCCGTCCGCGAAGTCGTGGGTGATGACGGCGAGGGCGACGGCCGCGCCCATGCCGCCGCCGACCTGGAAGGCGGCGCCGAGCGCCACGCCGTCCATCAGGCTGTGGCCGACCATCGCCGCCGCCGCTGTCAGCCCGACCTGGGGCACCCGTTCCTCGCCCGCGCCGTGTGCGGCCTGGCGTACCGCGAGCAGTCGCTCCACCAGGTGGGCGACCAGGAAGCCGCCGACGAACAGCAGCAGGGCCGCCGGTACGCCGAAGACGGGACCGCTCGCGGCCTCGATCGCCTCCGGCAGCAGGTCCAGGCCGACCACGCCGAGCATCAGTCCGCCGGCGAAGCCGAGTACGAGGTGGCGGCGGTCGGTGACGCGCTGGGCGACCCAGCCACCGGCCAGGGTCATCAGGAACGCGCCGAGCGCGACGAACACCGCCATGGGCTCTTGCTAGCCGATTGACCCCGGTGCGCGCATCTCAGGGCGCCCCTCGTCAGGTCCCGTTCATCTCTCGTCCCGAAAGGATCGTTCCATGACCGAAACAGTCGCCGCAGCCGTGCCGGCGGCGACGGACGCGGTGGGGGGCGCTGTGGGGGGCGTCTCGCTCGCGGTCGGGGTCGGCGCGTCCAGGGGCGCACCCGCGGACGAGGTGTTCGGGCTGATCCGGGACACCCTGGCGGCGGCGGGGCTGTCGCCGTCGAGCGTCGCGGAGTTGGTGACCGTCGACACCAAGGCCGAGGAGCCGGGGATCATGGCCGCCGCCGCACGGCTCGGTGTGCCGCTGCGGACGTACCCGGCCCAGGAGCTGGCCCGCATCGAGGTGCCGCATCCGTCCGGCGCGCCGCTCGCCGCCGCCGGCACACCCTCGGTGGCGGAGGCCGCGGCGCTCGCCGCCGGCGGCGAACTCCTGGTGCCGAAGCGGAAGTCGCGGCCCGAGGGACGCGCGGCGATGGCCACCTGCGCGGTGGTCCGCCGGCCGCGCCCGATGTGCGGCAGGGCCTGGACCGTTGCGTGAAGCCGGGTGCGGGGCGCATAGTCGTTCTGCCGTACTTCCTCTGCACCGGCGGCGCTACCGGGAGGCCGCCAAGAGCGATTCGCGGATGAAATGCGACTCTTGCGTGTACCGATTCCACTGCCGGGCTTCGAAGACAAGGTGGGACCGCCGCAGCAGCCGCGCTTCCACCCTGACACCGACGGCCATCACCACCACCCCCCACCATGGCGGTCATGCACACTCCCACTGAGAGCCCCGACGCAACCGGCGCGGGCGCCCACGATCTGCGGCATCACGGTGACGCGGAGGTACGGGGACGGGGCCGGGATCTGACCGATCTCGCCGTCAACGTACGGGCCGGTACCCCACCGGCCTGGCTGAAGGAGCGGATAGCCGCGTCGCTCGGCGCGCTCTGCGCCTACCCGGACGGGCGTCCGGCGCTCGCGGCGGTCGCCGCACGCCACGGGCTGCCGCCCGAGCGGGTCCTGCTGACGGCGGGTGCGGCGGAGGCGTTCGTGCTGATCGCACGCGCGCTGCCGGCCCGGCGGCCGGTCGTGGTCCATCCCCAGTTCACCGAGCCCGAGGCCGCCCTGCGCGCGGCCGGGCACGAGGTGGGACGGGTGCTGTTGCGGGCCGAGGACGGCTTCCGGCTGGATCCGGCCGCCGTTCCGGCGGACGCGGATCTGGTGGTGGTCGGCAATCCGACCAACCCGACGTCCGTGCTGCACCCCGCGGCCGTACTGGAGCGGCTGGCCCGCCCCGGGCGGACCCTGGTGGTCGACGAGGCGTTCATGGACGCGGTGCCGGGTGAGCGCGAGGCGCTGTGCGGCCGCACCGATGTCCCCGGGCTCGTCGTCCTGCGCAGCCTCACCAAGACCTGGGGGCTCGCCGGGCTGCGGATCGGTTATGTCACGGCCGCGCCGGAGACCGTGCGCATGCTGGCGGAGGCGCAGCCGCTGTGGCCGGTGTCGTCACCGGCGCTGACGGCCGCCGAGGCGTGCATGGAACCGAGGGCGCTGGCCGAGGCGGCAGCCGCGGCGGAGCGCATCGCGGTGGACCGGTGCCATCTGGTCGCGGGGCTGCGCGAGTTCACCGAGATCCAGGTGGTGGAGCCGGCCGAGGCGTCGTTCGTCCTGGTCCGGCTGGAGCGGGCTGCCGAGATACGGGAGCGGCTGCGGATGATGGGCTTCGCGGCCCGGCGCGGCGACACGTTTCCGGGGCTCGGCACCGACTGGCTGCGGCTGGCCGTGCGCGACCGCACGACGACCAACCGCTTTCTGCAGGTGCTCGATCAGGCGCTCCAGGCGTTGACCGCCGTCAGCCGGTGACGGCACCGCCCGGTCCGGTGTCGCGTCGGGGGCGGGGAGCGGTGCTCCACTCGTGGAACACCGCTCCCCGCTCCCTGTTTTCCCTACGGCCCCCCGGCCGCCCCCTCGGGCCCTGACGCGCTCCCCCGCGCGTCAGCCCCGCGCACGCCGCCGGGTCACGACCATCGCGCCGGCGCCGACGGCCAGCAGCAACGCCGCACCGCCCGCGATGTACGGCGTGGTGGAGCTGGAGCCCGTCTCGGCGAGATCGGCGCCGGAGGCCGCGGGTGCGTTGCCGGTGCCGGTCTGCGTCTTCACATCGCCGCCGGAGTCACCGGCCGTGGAACCCCCGTTACCGGAGCTGCCGGAGCTGCCGGAACCGCTGGTGCCACTGGTGCCGCCTCCATCGGTCGAACCGCCGTTACCGGAACCGCCGTCGGTCGAACCGCCGTCGCTGGAGCCGCCGTCCGACGAACCGCCGGTGGAGCCGCCCGGCTCGGGCGTCTTCGGCGTCTCGCAGGTGGCCTCGGCGAGCGTGACCTCGCCCTGCACATCGGCGACGTTCAGTTTGAGCGGGTTCACCGAGACCTTCAGCTGAAGTGCCGAGGCCGCCGCGGTGCGTGAGGTGGTGTGCGTCTTCGACAGGTCGAGCGTCACCTCACCGACGCCCGGCACCTTGACCTCGGTGGTGCCCCCGGCGGTGAGGGTGACGCGCTGGCCGAGGACCTTCACGTACCCCAGCACGTTCGACTCGGCGACCGGCTTGTGGCCCACCTCGCAGACCGCCTCGGACGTGATCTGCTCGACCTCGATCAGTGAGAGCAGCGGCAGACCGGGCAGGTGGAGCCGGGCCTTCGCGATGTTGGTGTAGCCCTCGGCACGGTGCTTGTCGACGGTCGCGTTCGCCGTGGCGACATCGGCACGCAGCACGTGGACCGGCTGTCCGTCGTCCACACCGTCGAGCCGCACGCTGAGCGCGGTCTCCTTCGCGGTGGCCGGGGCGTGCACCTCGTTGAGCGTGGTCTTGAGCGGCACATTGATCGACTTGTTCAGGAGCGAGACGTCGAGTGCGGTACGGAGCACTACCGCGCTCGCCTTCCCGCCGCCGGTGGTCGTGGCGGTGGTCGCGGCGGCGGCCTGCGCGGGGACGGCGACCAGCAGTGCGACGGGAGCGGCGGCGACCGCCAGGGCGGCGAGGCGGAAGGTGTTGCTGTTCAAGATGGTGGAACCCCCACAAGAGACTTTGGAGCCACCGGCGCCGTCCAATGGGGGACATCGCGGGCACCGGTGGCCTCGACTCCGTGAATCTTTACGCACAGAGGGTGAACTGGCGGATACCTGACGTGAGTTCACCCCAAAGGGGGGTTTCCGTGCTTGTATTCGAATATCTCGGCACGTGCGTTCCTCGGGTTCACCCGTTTCACTGAGTGTGGACGGCCCGAAGGCGACCGCACCGGAGATCACGCGGAAGTGGTCAACGAGCGGACCGACCTCCGGTAACTGCCGGTCAACACGGTGCACCCCGGGCCGGTCCGGACCCTGGGCCCGTCCGTCAGCCGATCACGCGCCCGTTCAGCACGACCCTGCGCGGCGCGGCCAGCACCCGCACGTCCGCCCGCGGGTCCTCGTCGTACACCACCAGGTCGGCCGGAGCACCCTCCTCCAGTCCCGGCCTGCCGAGCCACGCGCGGGCGCCCCAGGTCGCGGCGGACAGCGCGGTCAGGGCCGGGATGCCCGCCTTCACCAGTTCGGCGACCTCGTCGGCCACCAGCCCGTGGGCGAGCACACCGCCCGCGTCGGTGCCGACGAAGACGGGGACACCTGCGTCATGGGCGGCGCCCACCGTGTCGTACCGCCGCTCGTGCAGCCGGCGCATATGGGCCGACCACTGGGGGTACTTGGCGTCGCCGCCCCGCGCCAGCGAGGGGAAGGTGGCGATGTTGACCAGCGTCGGGACGATCGCGACCCCGCGCTCCGCGAAGAGCGGGATCGTCTCCTCGGTCAGCCCCGTCGCGTGCTCGACGCAGTCGATCCCGGCCTCGACGAGATCGCGCAGGGAGTCCTCCGCGAAGCAGTGCGCGGTGACCCGGGCGCCCAGCCGGTGCGCCTGCGCGATGGCCGCCTCGACCTCCTCGCGCGGCCAGCACGCCGTCAGGTCGCCCACCTCCCGGTCGATCCAGTCGCCGACCAGCTTCACCCAGCCGTCGCCGCGGCGCGCTTCCTGCGCCACGTACGCCACCAATTCGTCCGGCTCGATCTCGTACGCGTAGTTCCTGGTGTACCGCCGGGTCCTGGCGATGTGGCGGCCGGCCCTGATGATCTTCGGCAGGTCCTCGCGGTCGTCGATCCACCGGGTGTCGGCGGGCGAACCCGCGTCCCGCAGGAGCAGCGCACCGGCCTCCCGGTCGTCGACGGCCTGCTTCTCCGTGGTCGCCGTGTCGACGGCCCCGTGATGGTCGAGCCCGACGTGGCAGTGGGCGTCGACCAGCCCCGGCAGCGCCCATCCGCTGAGGACCGTCGCCCCGTCCGCGCCGGCCGGCCGCTCGTACGAGACGCGTCCGCCGACCGCCCAGAGCTCGTCCCGGACCTCGTCGGGGCCGACGAGCACCCGCCCCTTCACATGCAGCACCCGCGGCGCCTCGTGATCACTCATGCACAGCACTGTACGAGGGACCCGCAAGGCCGTTCGCGAGGTGCTGGGTACTCTCGGTGCGGGCCCGGCCCGCAGGCCGGCCGCACACCGATCCGATCCCGAAGAGAGCACCACCGTGACGCACCCCTTCCTCGACCTCACCCCGCTCACCCCCGCACATTTCGCGGCCGTCGAGCGGCGGGTGGCCGGTCTCCTCGCCACCGAGCAGGATGTCGTCATCATGCAGGGCGAGGCCCTGCTCCCCCTCGAAGGCTGCATCCGGGGCGGCGCCCGGCCCGGTTCGACCGCGCTGAACGTGGTGACGGGTCCGTACGGGCAGACCTTCGGCAACTGGCTGCGGGACTGCGGCGCCGAGGTCGTGGACCTGGCGGTGCCCTTCGACACGGCCGTCACCGCCGGCCAGGTCGCCGAGGCGCTGGCCGCGCACCCGGAGATCGACTTCGTCTCGCTGGTCCACGCGGAGGCGGCGACCGGCAACACCAACCCGGTCGCGGAGATCGGCGAGGCCGTGCGCGCGCACGGGGCGCTGTTCATGCTGGACGCCGTCGCCTCGGTGGGCGCCGAGCCGCTGCTGCCCGACGCGTGGGGCGTCGACCTGTGCGTGATCGGCGCACAGAAGGCGATGGGCGGTCCGGCCGGGGTGTCCGCGGTGTCGGTGAGCGCCCGCGCCTGGGAGCGGCTCGCCGCCAACCCGCAGGCGCCGCGCCGCTCCTACCTCTCCCTGCTGGACTGGAAGGAGCGCTGGATCGACGGCGGCCGCAAGGCGCTGCCGCACGCGCCGGCCCAGCTGGAGATGCTGGCGCTGGAGGCCTGTGTGGAGCGGATCGAGGCGGAGGGCCCGGACGCCCTCATGGCCCGTCACTCCGCGGCGGCCGCGGCCACCCGGGCCGGCGCGCTCGCACTCGGCGGCGGCCTGGCCCCGTATGTGCGCGAGGCGAAGGACGCGGCGCCGGTGGCGACCACGCTGCGCACCCCGGAGGGGGTGGACGCCGCGGGTCTGGTCGCACGCGCGCTCGCCGCGGACCCGTCGCTGCCGCTGATCGCGGGCGGCGGGGCGCTGTCCGGGGAGATGATCCGGGTCAATCACTACGGGGTGGATGCGACGCGGGGCGCGGTGCTCTCCTCGCTCGCGGCTCTGGGGGCGGCGCTGGCCGATGCGGGCCGGCCGGTCAATTTCGAAGCTGCCCGCAAGACGGTTTCGGAAACCTGGCCCAGCGAATAGATCCCGACGCAATCCAACAATGCGGGGAGCTGCCTCATTGAGAGCAGCTCCCCGCATTCTTCTTCCCGCTTCCTCGAAGGCTAAACACCCCAGTTTTCACGAGTCCTCCTCACCCAATTCAGTGACGTCTCACGAGAGTTACCACCTTGTGACCGACTCCACATCGTGAGCGTTTTGCCGGATAAATCCGGGTCAAACCGGAAGAAAGCGCAAGCGATTCGCGCCAGGGCGCGCGCCCGCCTGATAGCACAAGAGGCCGCTTCACCCAACCCCTTTCCTCGATGCAATTTCGAAACTTGCTGGGTAAATTCAATTCCCATGACCGCCGCACCAGCAGATTTTGCACGTGCCCGAAGCGAATTCATCACCATCGACACCCCACGAGTGGAGGACGGAGCCGCGATCTGGCGCATTGCCCGCGACTCCAAGGTCCTGGACCTCAACTCCTCGTACAGTTACCTGCTGTGGTGCCGTGACTTCGCGGCGACCTCCGTGGTCGCCCGCGACGAGACCGGCAGCCCGGTCGCCTTCGTGACGGGGTACATCAGGCCAGACCGCCCCGAGACGCTCGTCGTCTGGCAGGTGGCCGTCGACCACGGCCACCGCGGCACCGGCCTGGCGGCGAAGCTGCTGGACGAGCTGACCGCACGGGTCGCCGCGGACCAGGGCCTCGCCCTGGTCGAGACGACCATCACGCCGGACAACACCGCATCGGACCGCCTGTTCACCTCCTACGCCCAGCGCCACGACGTGGCGCTGGAACAGGAGGTGCTCTTCGACGGCGGCCTCTTCCCGGAGGGCACTCACCTGCCGGAAGTGCTCTACCGCATAGGCCCGTTCCACGCCTGAGCGCGCACTTCCGCCGACGGGCGCCGTACCCGTCGCGATCCCTTCACCGCCGCCCGTCACACCCCCCTCACGCAGGAGAACCGCTGTGACCATCACCCCGCCCGCCCTCAGCGTCTTCGAGACCCTGGAGTCCGAGGTACGTAGCTACTGCCGCGGCTGGCCCGCCGTGTTCGACCGCGCGCAGGGCGCCCGGCTGACGGACGAGGACGGCCACTCGTACCTCGACTTCTTCGCCGGAGCCGGCTCGCTCAACTACGGCCACAACAACCCGGTGCTGAAACGCGCGCTGATCGACTACATCGAGCGCGACGGCATCACGCACGGCCTCGACATGGCGACGACCGCCAAGCGGGCCTTCCTGGAGACCTTCCAGAACGTCATCCTGCGGCCGCGCGACCTGCCGTACAAGGTGATGTTCCCCGGCCCGACGGGCACCAACGCCGTCGAGTCGGCGCTGAAGCTGGCCCGCAAGGTCAAGGGCCGCGAGTCCGTGGTCTCGTTCACCAACGCCTTCCACGGCATGTCGCTCGGCTCGCTCGCCGTCACCGGCAACGCCTTCAAGCGGGCCGGCGCCGGTATCCCGCTGGTGCACGGCACGCCGATGCCGTTCGACAACTACTTCGACGGCACCGTCCCGGACTTCCTCTGGTTCGAGCGGCTGCTGGAGGACCAGGGCTCCGGGCTCAACAAGCCCGCCGCCGTGATCGTGGAGACGGTCCAGGGCGAGGGCGGCATCAACGTCGCCCGCGCCGAGTGGCTCCGTGCGCTCCAGGACCTGTGCCACCGCCAGGACATGCTGCTGATCGTCGACGACATCCAGATGGGCTGCGGCCGGACCGGCGGCTTCTTCTCCTTCGAGGAGGCCGGCATCACGCCGGACATCGTGACGCTGTCGAAGTCCATCAGCGGCTACGGGATGCCCATGGCGCTCTGCCTGTTCAAGCCCGAGCTGGACATCTGGGAGCCGGGCGAGCACAACGGCACCTTCCGCGGCAACAACCCCGCGTTCGTCACCGCCGCCGCCGCCCTCGACGCCTACTGGGCGGACGGCCAGATGGAGAAGCAGACGCTGGCCCGCGGCGAGCAGGTCGAGCAGGCACTCCTGGCGATCTGCGGTGAGCACGACAGCGCGCAGTTCCGAGGCCGCGGACTGGTGTGGGGCATGGAGTTCGAGGACCCGAAGCGCGCGTCGGCCGTCTGCGCCCGCGCGTTCGAGCTGGGGCTGCTGCTGGAGACCTCCGGTCCGCAGAGCGAGGTCGTCAAGCTGCTGCCGCCGCTGACCATCACCCCCGAGGAGCTGGACGAGGGCCTGCGCACGCTGGCCCGCTGCGTCCGCGAGACCGCCTGACCCGGGGCCGCCCCGGGGCGGGCCCGATGAGATACACCGCCGCAGAGAGAAAGGCACCGACCCACCGTGATTGTCCGATCGTTCAGTGACGTCGAGAACACCGACCGGCATGTGAAGTCCGCCTCCGGCACCTGGGAGAGCAAGCGCATCGTGCTCGCCAAGGAGAAGGTGGGCTTCTCGCTCCACGAGACCGTGCTGTACGCGGGCACGGAGACGTCGATGTGGTACGCGAACCACATCGAGGCCGTGCTCTGCACGGAGGGCGAAGCAGAGCTCACCAACGACGACACCGGTGAGAAGCACTGGATCGCCCCCGGCACGATGTACCTGTTGAACGGGCACGAGCACCACACGCTGCGCCCCAAGACGGACTTCCGTTGCGTGTGCGTCTTCAACCCTCCCGTCACCGGACGGGAGGACCACGACGAGAACGGTGTCTACCCGCTGCTGACCGAGGAGGGCTGAACCATCATGACCACTGATGTACGTGCCGACCTGTACCCATCGCGCGGCGCCGCCGAGATGACCACTCCCCGCCAGGACCCGGTCATCTGGTCCGCGCCCGGCGCACCGGGTCCGGTCGCCGCGAAGGACCTCCAGGGGTTCGAGCGCGACGGTTTCCTCACCGTCGACCAGCTGATCGCGCCGGACGAAGTGGCCGGCTACCACGCCGAGCTGGAGCGGCTGATCGCCGACCCGGCGGTCCGCGCCGACGAGCGCTCGATCATCGAGCCGAAGTCGCAGAACGTGCGGTCGGTCTTCGAGGTCCACCGGCTCAGCGAGGTGTTCGCCCGGCTGGTCAGCGACGAGCGCGTGGTGGGCCGGGCCCGTCAGATCCTCGGTTCGGACGTGTACGTCCACCAGTCCCGGATCAACGTCAAGCCGGGCTTCGGTGCCTCGGGGTTCTACTGGCACTCGGACTTCGAGACCTGGCACGCCGAGGACGGTCTGCCGAACATGCGGGCGGTGTCCGTCTCGATCGCGCTGACCGAGAACTACGACACCAACGGCGGGCTGATGATCATGCCCGGCTCGCACAAGTCGTTCCTCGGGTGTGCGGGCGAGACACCGAAGGACAACTACAAGAAGTCGCTCCAGATGCAGGACGCGGGCACCCCGTCCGACGAGGCGCTGACGAAGATGGCCGACCGGCACGGCATCAAGCTCTTCACGGGCCGGGCCGGTTCGGCGACCTGGTTCGACTGCAACTGCATGCACGGCTCGGGGGACAACATCACCCCTTACCCGCGCAGCAATGTCTTCATCGTGTTCAACAGCGTGGAGAACAAGGCCGAGGAGCCCTTCGCGGCTCCGATCCGCCGCCCGGAGTTCATCGGGGCGCGGGACTTCACGCCGGTGAAGTAGGGCCGGACCGCGGTGCGGAGGGGGTGGGACGGTGATGCCGTCCCACCCTCTTTGCCGTATCCCGGGCACCGGGTCAGGCGGATACGGTCTCGTCGTGCGGGAGATCCTCGAACTCCCAGGAGTGTCCGGGCTCGTGGCCGGTGAACAACCAGCACGCCTGTTGCGGCCGGGGGGCGATGGTGGGGTCCGCCTGTTCGCAGGGTGCGGCGCAGGCGTAGGTGAATTCGTCGCCGTTCCAGCGCAGCCATACGTCAAAGGTGCTCGGTGGACGGATCGGGTACACCGGACGGCACGTCTCCGGCGTCGAGAATGGTCGTAAACCGCCAACCCGCAGGTTTTCGATCGGTGTTGATGCCGCACTGGGGCTCGAAGGAACAGCTGATTCCTTCGAGCGCGAGTGGCGGGACATCCGGCACGGCAGTCTGCTGGAAGGCTTCCCGGAGTACGTGGGATACGAGGGCAGGGCAGCCGAGATCCGGCTCTACGAGGTAGGCGTCCTGCCCGGTCTGCTCCAGACCCCGGAGTACGCGACAGTCCTTACCGAGAGCGCCGTCAAGCGGAGAGCGATCGCCTCCGAGCAGGCGCACGAGCGGGTCAGCCTCGTCGCGGAGCGGCAAGCAGCGCTCGTACGGAAGTCCGCTCCGCCGCTTGTCCTGGTGGTGCTGGACGAGAGCTGCATCTGCCGGCCCGTAGGTGGATCAGCGGTCACGGGCGCATAGTTGGCGCGGCTGGTGGAATTCGCCGAGCTGCCGAACACTGTGCTCCAGATCGCCCCGTTCAGCATGGCGGAACACCGCCCGTTCGATCTGCCCCTGTACATCCTGACGCTCTCGGACCGCCAGCTCATGTCGTACGCGGAGTCCGCCCAGCAGGGGCACCTCGACCGTGAAAGCACTTCCGTGGTGCCCCTGTTGACCGCCTACCAACAGTTGCAGGCTGAAGCGCTCTCGCAAGCGGCTTCCGCGGCCAGGATCGAGCAGTTACGAAAGGGCACACCGTGACAACCGAATCCCCCCGCTGGTTCAAGTCCTCCTACAGCGACAATGGCGGCGCCTGCGTCGAGGTTGCCGCCAACGTCGCCGCCTCGCGTGGCATGGTCCCCGTCCGTGACTCCAAGGATCTGAGCGGCCCGGTTCTGACCGTCCCCGCCAACGCGTTCGCCTCCTTCGTGGCGGGCGTGAAGGCCGGAGAGTTCGGCACCGTCTGACCGACCGAGCGCGCGGAGGTCCGTCACGGACCGCGTGGTGGGCCTCCGCCATATCTCGTTGGACCCGATGGCGCTCACCGGCGACAGTGTGGCGCATGACTTCTCACGTACATCACGTCACCGTCGACTGCGGCGACGCCTACACGCTCGCCACGTTCTGGGCCGAGGTGCTGGGCGCCTCCCTCGCCGACGACGATTTCCCCGGTGACCCCGAGGCCCTCGTCGAGACCCCCGGTGCCGCGCTGCTGTTCATCACCGTGCCCGAGCCGAAGAGCACCAAGAACCGCATCCACTTCGACATCCAGCCGGACGACCGCACCCGGGACGAGGAGGTCGAGCGGCTACTCGCCCTCGGCGCCACGCTCGTCGCGGATCACCGCAGGCCCAACGGGCGAGGCTGGGCGACCCTGGCCGATCCGGAGGGCAACGAGTTCTGTGTGGAGTGCAGTGCGCGTGAGCGGGCGCTGCTCACCGGGACGCGGCTGCCGGTCACGGCTGACGACGTGACGTCGGCGGTGCGGCTCGCGGTCGCCGCGCTCAAGGAGGCCCCGGCGGCCGACTGGCACGCCCCGGCGGGGACACTCACCTGGACCTGCTGGGAGACCGTGGAGCACCTGAGCGACGACCTCTTCGCGTACGCGGCCCAACTGGGACCGCAGTCGCCGCCGTTGGACCGAGACGTGCCGTTCCACTGGGCCGCGCGCCGCGAGGACGGACCGGCCAACGCGATCTTCGCCGACTCAGCGGCCGGTACGGCGGGCCTCTTGCAGGCGCTGGAGGCCACCGGGTCCATGCTGGCGGCGATGGTCCGCACGACGGCCTCAGAGGTCCGCGCCCACCACAGCTACGGGATCTCCGACGCGGAGGGATTCGCCGCGATGGGCATCGTGGAGACCCTGGTGCACACCCATGACCTCGCGGCGGGCCTCGGCGTGGACTGGACGCCGCCCGACGACCTCTGCGACCGGGTGCTGGCCCGGCTCTTCCCGGACGCCCCGGACGACAGCGGCCGGTGGACCGTACTGCTGTGGTCCACCGGCCGTGCCGACCTGCCGGGCCGGGAGCGGGTCACCTCGTGGAAGTGGCACGGGGCGCCGCTGGAGGAGAACCCGCAGCCGTAGGGCCGGACCGCTACCGGTGGGAGAACCAGCTCGCCGCCGACGGCAGCTTCGCGTCGTACCCGAACAGCGCCTGGTTCTCCCAGGCGTTGCCGGGACGGCCGGGTTCCAGCCGCTGCCGCTGACGGCGCGTCCGGCAGAAGTCAACGGCACCCGGCAGAACCGAGCCCGCCCGCCAAGGACCGGCGGCACCCGGCAAATCAAGCCCGTCCGGCAATTGAGGACAGAACGGCAACCCGGCCACGACCGGCCACCCGCCCCACCTCAACCCGCCACCCGCACCACCCGCACCACCCGCACCGCCCCCGCCGGCACCGCGAGGTGCCCCGCGGCGGCCTCCCCCGTGAGGAGCTCCGTACCGGCGGCGTCCAGCGGCACCTTCGCGTCCGCCTCCGTGTGGTTGATCGCGAAGAGGTACGTGCCGCCCTCACCTTCGCGGCGCACGACCTCGACGTCGTGCGGGAGCCCGGTGCGGGGCGCGATGCGGGCGTCGTCGCAGGCCCGGTCGAGGACCGCGTCCAGATCGCTCCCGGTCAGCCGGGGGGAGACGTACCAGGCCGTGCCCGCGCCCAGCCGGTGACGGGTGACGGCGGGCCGGCCCGCCGCGATGCCGTCGGCGTAGGACCAGACCGTCTCCGCGCCGCGCGGGATCACCACGTCCGACCAGAGGTCGCCGGTCAGCTCCGGCCCCTCGGGCGGGACCTGCTCTCCGGCGCCGTAAAGTCCTGACGGGCCCCGCCAGGACGTCACTTGATGAAAGATCACGCACCATGAGCCGCACAGAACAGACCGGTACGGGACGCCGCCGGCCGCCGACGATCCACGACGTGGCGCGGGAGGCCGGAGTCTCGCGCGGCACGGTCTCGCGCGTGCTCAACGGCGGTCACAACGTCAGCCCGGCCGCGCTCGATGCGGTCAACTCCGCGATCCGCAAGACCGGTTACACCGTGAACAGGCACGCCAGATCACTGATCACCGGCCGCTCCGACTCGGTGGCGTTCCTGCTCACCGAGCCCCAGGAGCGGTTCTTCGAGGACCCGAACTTCAATGTGCTGCTGCGCGGCTGCACCAGCGCGCTCGCCGCGCACGACATCCCGCTGCTGCTGATGATCGCCGGTACGGAGGCGGAGCGCCGCCGGAACATGCGGTACATCGCCGGTCACGTGGACGGGGTCCTGCTGGTCTCCAGCCACTCCGGCGACCCGGTCGCCGCCCAGCTGCACGAGGCCGGGGTCCCCCTGGTCGCCTGCGGCAAGCCGCTCGGCCAGGGCTCGAAGGTCAGCTACGTGGCGGCCGACGACCGGGACGGCGCCCGGGACATGGTGCGTTTCCTGTACGAGTCGGGGCGCCGCCGGATCGGTACGGTCAGCGGCCCCCTGGACACCCCGGGCGGCGTGGAGCGGCTGGCCGGCTACCGCGAGATGCTCGCCGACCGCGGGCTGCCCGCCGACGACGCGCTGATCGTGCCCGGCGACTACAGCCGGGCGGGCGGCGAGGCGGCCGCCGCGCTGCTGCTGGAACGGGCCCCGGACCTGGACGCGGTGTTCGTCGCCTCGGACCTGATGGCGCAGGGGGTGCTCGCCGCGCTGGAGAAGGCGGGGCGCAGCGTGCCGCACGATGTCGCGGTCGGCGGCTTCGACGACTCCCCCGCGGCCCTCGCCTCCCGGCCGGCGCTGACGACGATCCGTCAGCCGTGGGACCGGATCAGCGCCGAGATGGTACGGGTGCTGCTGGCCCAGATCGGCGGGGACGACCCGGCCGCGGTGATACTCCCCACCGAACTGGTCCGTCGCGACTCGGCCTGAGGTCCGGTCGTCGGGCGGCGGCCGGCCGCTTTTCGGGCCTCACGCCTCCAGCGCCGGGTAGTCCGTGTAGCCGCGGTGGTCGCCCCCGTAGAAGGTCGCCCGGTCCGCGGCGTTGTAGGGACCGCCGGCCCGCAGCCGCTCCGGCAGGTCCGGGTTGGCCAGGAACAGCGCCCCGTACGAGATGACCGACGCCACGCCCTCCTCGACCAGGGCCAGCGCCTCGGGACCGGTCGGGCCCTCGCTCGCCGGGTTGAGGACGAGCGTGCCGTTGAACTCCTTGCTCAGTGTGGCGGTCAGCGCCCGGTCGTCGGCCTTGGCCTCGACGATGTGCAGATAGGCGAGCCCGACCGGTTCGACGGCCTGCACCAGCGCCCGGTACGTGGCCTCCGGCGCGGGCTCGTCGATGTCGTTGAACGGGTTTCCGGGCGAGATCCGGATCGCGGTGCGCGCGGCTCCGATCTCGGCGGCGACGGCGCGCACGGTCTCGGCCGCGAACCGGATACGGCCCTCCACCGAGCCGCCCCATTCGTCGGTGCGCAGGTTGGAGTTGGGGGCCAGGAACTGGTGGATCAGGTAGCCGTTGGCGCCGTGCAGCTCCACGCCGTCGAACCCGGCGTCCACCGCGTTGCGCGCGGCGGTCACGAAGTCGGCGATCGTGGTCCGGATCTCGGTGCCGGTCAGCTCGCGCGGGGTGACGAAGTCCTTCGGGCCCTCCTGGGTGAAGACCTGGCCCGACGCGGCGACCGGGGAGGCGCCGACCGGGGTGAGCCCGTCGGGCAGCAGGACCGGGTGGCCGATGCGGCCGGTGTGCATGAGCTGCGCGAAGATCGTGCCGCCCCTGGCGTGCACGGCGTCGGTGACCCCGCGCCAGCCGGCGACCTGTCCGGCACTGTGCAGCCCGGGGGTGCTGGGGTAGCCCTGCCCGACGGCGGAGGGCTGGACGCCCTCGGTGATGACGAGCCCGGCCGAGGCGCGCTGGGCGTAGTACTCGGCGGTCAGCTCCGTCGGTATGCCGCCCTCGCCCGCCCGGCTGCGGGTCATCGGGGCCAGGGCGATGCGGTTGGCGAGCTGTGTGCCGGCCAGGTCGAGCGGGTCGAATGCGGTGATCATGGAGAACCCCCAAAGATTTATGTGGTCGGCCAAGCATCTGCGACGCGTGCCACTGTAACCCATTACTTGGCCGACCAAGGTAAAGTTGCCGGGAAGCCTCCGGCACTCGCGGCGCGACCGCCCGGTGCCCGCCGTGCACCACCCCGAGGAGCCCCCGATGACGTCCGATCCCGCCTGTACCGAGCTACCGAGCGCCGCCCGGGGCGGCCCGGTCAGCCATGCCGTCTCGCGGGTCGCGCGGCTCCACCGGATCGCGGCGGGGAAGCTGCTCAAGAGCGCGGGCCTCTACCCCGGCCAGGAGTTCCTGATGATGTACCTCTGGGACTCGGGCGCGGTGCGCCAGTCGGAGGTGATCAAGGCCGTCGACCTCGATCCGTCCACGGTCACCAAGATGCTTCAGCGCCTGGAGCAGTCCGGACACGTCCGCCGCAGCCCCGACCCGGCCGACCGCCGGGCCGTCCTGGCCGAGGCCACCGACAACAGCTGCGCCCTGCTCTCCGAGGTGGAGCGGGCCTGGACGAATCTGGAGGAGCACACCCTCGCGGGCCTGGACAGGGGCGAGCGCGAGGAGCTGGCCCGGCTGCTGGCCAAGGTCGAGGAGAACCTCTGCCGGGAGGCGGCGGACTGCCCGGAGAGCCGCTGACCACGCCCGCCCGCGGCGGGGGTCAGCCGGACAGCACGTCCAGCGCGCGGTCCACGTCGGCCCCGGTGTTGTACAGGTGGAAGGACGCCCGCAGATTTCCGGCCCGGTCGGAGACCATCACCCCGGCGCGCTCCAGGTCCGCCGCCCGGCCCCCGAGTCCGGGCGCCGCGACGACGGCCGTCGTCCCCGGCACCGGCTCGTGCCCCAGCCCGGCCAGCCCGGCCCGGAACCGGGCCGCGAGTCCGGTGGCGTGGTCATGGAGGACGTCGACGCCGATCTCGTTCAGCAGCGCGAGGGAGCGCTCGGCGCCGTGGTACGGAAGGAACGCGGGCGCTTCGTCGTAGCGGCGGGCGCCGGGGGCGAGCGTCCGGACCGGTTCGTAGAGGCTGTTCCACGCGTCCGCCGCCGCGACCCAGCCGGGGAAGACCGGCGCCAGCGACCGCTGCGCCTCCTCGGTGACCGTGAGGAACGACGTACCCCGCGGGCAGATCAGGAATTTGAATCCGCCGGTGACCGTGTAGTCGTACGCCCCCGCGTCCAGGGGCAGCCAGCCCGCGGACTGGGTGGCGTCCAGCAGCGTACGGGCGCCATGGACGGCAGCCGCGGCCCGCACCGCGTCCAGGTCGGCGAGCCGGCCGTCGGCGGACTGCACCGAGGAGAAGGCGACGAGAGCGGTCTCCGCGCGCACCGCGCCGGCGAGGTCCGCCAGTGGGACGTACCGCATCCTGAGGTCACCGCGGACCGCGAACGGGCTGGTGACGGAGCTGAACTCCCCCTCGGGCGCGAGCACTTCGGCCCCGGCCGGCAGGGAGCAGGCGATCAGGCCCACATGGACGGCGACGGAGCTGCCGACCGCGACCCTGTCGGGGCCGACACCGGCGATCCGGGCGAATCCGTCCCTGGCCCGCTCCACCGCCTCCGCGTCACCCGCACCGGCCCTGCGTCCGGTGGCGTTCTCCTCGGCGAGGGCCTTCACCGCGTCGACGGTCCGGCGGGGCAGCAGCCCGCAGCTGGAGGTGTTGAGGTAGGCGGTCTCCGGCGCGAACTCGGCGTCGACCGCGCGGCTGAGCGAAGAGATCATCATGCGCCCAGCCTGAAGGCCCCTTGACTCATAGTCAATCACGAAGAGTTAAGGGGTATCCCCAAGCAATGCTTATGTATGCGGGCGGCCGGAGGTCAGCCGTTGCCGCCCGCCGACGGAACCTCGCACGCACCGTCGGCGTCGCACGCCGCGGCGTCCCCGCCGATCGCGGTCAGCGGGCGGTCCTGCCACGCCTGCTCCAGCGCCTGGGCGAAGACCTCGGCGGGCTGGCCGCCGGAGATCCCGTACCGCCGGTCCAGCACGAAGAACGGCACCCCGTTGGCACCCAGCTCGGACGCCTCCCGCTCGTCGGCCCGCACCTCGGCGGCGTACGCCTGCGGGTCGGCGAGCACCGCACGCGCCTCGTCGGCGTCCAGACCGGCCTCGACGGCCAGCTCGATCAGCACGTCACCGTCGAAGACGGACCGCTCCTCGGCGAAGTTCGCCCGGTAGGCGAGGTCCAGCAGCTCGTCCTGCCGGCCGCGGGCCTTGGCCAGGTGCAGCAGCCGGTGGATGTCGAAGGTGCTGCCGTGGTCGCGCCCCTCGGTGCGGTAGCCGAGCCCTTCGGCGTGCGCGTTGGCCGCGACGTTCGCCTCCATGGACCGGGCTTCCTCGGGGGTACGCCCGTACTTCTGCGCCAGCATGTCGATGACCTGCTCGGTGTCGCCCTTGGCACGCCCGGGGTCGAGCTCGAAGGAACGGTGCACCACCTCGACCTCGTCGCGGTGGGCGAACCCTGCCAGGCCCTTCTCGAAACGGGCCTTGCCGATGTAGCACCACGGGCAGGCGATGTCGCTCCAGATCTCGACGCGCATGACTCTTCTTCTCTCCAGGCTCTCGGGGGCGACGTGCGGAACTCCTTCGCACTCCCGGTCGAACACTGCCGCACCGCAGCTCATTCCCGGACGGTCGGGTCCGGCATGCCCGACCGCAGGCCGCCCTCGCCCGCGGGAAGCGAGAGTTTTACTCCCGCGAACCGTTAGACTATTACTTGTCACAGATATTTCAGTCAGAGTGAAAGTGAAATGAGTCGTATCATCCGCGTCGACGACGAGGTGTTCGCCGCGCTGCAGAGCCGGGCGGAACCGTTCACCGACACGCCCAACAGCGTCATCCGCAGGCTGCTCGGGCTCACCCGGCCGCCGGGGGCCCTGCCCGGCGCTCCGCCCGACGCCGTCCACACACCGGTCGACGAGCCTCCGCTCGCTGCCCTGCTCGCCGACGGCCGACTGCACCCGGGGCAGCGACTCGTATGGCGGCGTCGCAACCTCAGACAGGTGCACCACGCCGTCGTCATCGACGGCGGAGGCCTCCGACTCGACGACGGAAGCGTCCACATGACGCCGTCCAGCGCGGCCACCGCCCTCGCGGGCAATCCACAGAATGGCTGGAGGGTCTTCGCGACCGAGGACGGCACGCCGCTGATGGACCTCCGATGATCACCGCCGCGCGGCCACGGCCGCCGGATCAGACCGCAGCGTTCATGGAGGGTGGAGCATGGCAGGCGTGACCCAACCGAAGGTGAGCCGTGTCGATCCCGTCCGCCTGACAGAATGGGCGAGGACCGGGCGCATCCGCATTCCGCACTTCCAGCGGTCGTACGTATGGGACGCCTCGGACGCCGAGCGGCTTTTCGACAGCATTCTGCGCGGATATCCCATCGGTAATCTGCTCATGTGGCGCAAACCCGCCCCTGCGGCCAGGATCAACGTCGGCGAATTGCAGATCGAGGCACCGGAACACTCCGATGCCTTGTGGGTGGTCGACGGTCAGCAGCGGCTCACCACTCTGATCGGCGCCCTCACCGCATCGGAGGACACGGTCGACCGCCGGTTCCGGATCTTCTTCGACCTACAGGCGAAGAAATTCGTGTCCGCCCCCCATTCCCAGCGCCCTCGTGACCACTGGCTGCCAGTCTGGGTCGCCAAGGACAACCGGCGGCTCATCGCATGGCAGCGCGCCCGCCCCTGGCTGACCGAGGCGCAGTACGACCTGTGCGACACCGTCGGCACCGCCATTCGCACGTACGAGATCCCGATGTACGAAATCGAGGGTGACGACGAGAAGGCCCTGACCGAGATCTTCGACCGAATGAACACCTTCGGCAAGTCACTCAAGCGCTCCGAGATCTTCCGGGCTCTCCATTCCGGTCCGCTGGACGTCCAGCCCTCCGACCTCGACGCGCTGCGCGAGAGGATCACGGCCCTCGGTTTCGGGGACTTCACCGAGCAGACATTGATGCAGAGCGTCATGGCGGTACGCGGGGGAAAGGTGGACAGGGACTTCCGCCAGGAATTCGTCGATGACGACGACCGGCGCATGGCCTTCGCCCGGACGGAGAGGTCCCTGCGCCTCGTCGTCGACTACCTTCGCGAATTCGCCGGCATCCCTCACCTCAGACTGCTGCCCTATGCCCTGTTCATCCCTGTGCTCACCCGGTACACGGCGCTCTTCGGCCGGCCCGAGGAGCGGGCAGCGGAACTGCTGCGCCGCTGGATCTGGCGTGGTTCGGCCGTCGGGGCGGCCCCGCAGGGCAATACCGTCGCGCTGCGCCGCAACGCTACCGCGGTGACCGACGATCCGGTGGCCAGCGCGAACCGGCTGCTGGCCATCCTGCCGCCGGGTGGGGAGCTCTGGTCGCCCGATCTGACGCAGACCGCACTGAACCGCGCGCAGGCGAAGCTCAACGTGCTCGGGCTGCTCTCCGCGAAACCTGTTCTGCTCTCCGACGCGCGCGGGCAGGACGGCACCCATTATCAGGCGGGTACACGACTCGACCGGACGAGGCTCCTCAACGAAATGCTCGACAACGGGAATTCGCCGTTGACATCGGTCGTGTCCGGCGACCGGACCATCGCGGGAAAACTGATCCATCCCGTCGTGCAGAAAGACCTCAGGGAAGTGGTCTGCGCAACGCAGGATCCCGGAGCGCTGCGCTCGCACTGCCTCGACAAGGGGAGCACGCGTGCCCTGGAATCGGGGTCGGACGCAGATTTCATGCTCCGCCGTTCATCGATCGCCGAAACGGCGATCACCCATCACGTGCAGAGCATGGCGCTCTGGGGATTCCAGGACGGGCCGGAACTCGATTCCTGGTTCGAAGCCTGAGGAGAGAATAATGCAACGCGATGTGACCGCCTCGGTACTTCTTGAGGACCGGCGCGTGGGAACGCTCGGCTACCACGACGGCAACACGTGGTTCGACTACACCGACCTGAGTCCCAGACACCCGGTACTGGGGCAAGGTTTCGAGCAGAACCCACTCAAAAGGCGTTCGGGGAGCGGCAGCGTACCGGAATGGTTTGCCAATCTGCTGCCGGAACCCGGCAGTGGCCTGCGGCAGATGATTGCCACGGAACTGAGCAAGAAGAAGCTTCACGACTTCCTGCTGCTCAGCCATCTGGGCGAGGATCTTCCGGGTGCGGTCCGCGTGATTCCGGATGTACCGCTCGACGACCTGCCGGACCATGAGCCCGCTGATGTGTGCACACACGAACACGCCCTGCGCTTCTCGCTGGCAGGAGTACAGCCGAAGTTCTCCATGCGGTACGAGGGCAAAGCCCTGGTCCTGCCCGCCACCGGAAGCGGGGGTGACTGGATCGTGAAGCTCCCGGACCAGAGGTTTCCCGCTGTCCCGGACAATGAGTTCGCGATGCTCCAGTGGGCCGGGCGAGCCGGGATCGACGTGCCGGAGTCCCGTCTCGTGCCGTACGCGGACATCCGGAATCTTCCCGAGGGAACGATCGAGCCGGGTGAACACGCCCTCGCGGTCCGGCGGTTCGACCGGACGGATGAGGGCCGCGTACATCAGGAGGACTTCGCTCAGGTGCGGGAGGTGTCGGCTGAGGCGAAGTACGACAAGGCCAACTATGAAGGCATCGGACGGGTCGTCAGCGCCGTGTGTCCTGTCGAGGACGGTGTCGAGTACCTTCGTCGGCTCGTGGCCTTCACCATCATGGGGAACGCTGACGCGCATCTCAAGAACTGGACCCTGCGCTATCCCGGTGGCAGCCAGGCACGACTGTCGCCGGCGTACGACCTGGTGTGCGTCACCGCATACGCGAAGGCCGATCACAAGCTCGCGTTCCCGCTCGGCGGCACGACGAACACGGAACTGATCACCACGGAGAGTTTCCGGGGGCTCTCACCGGTGTTCGGGCTCACGCCGGAGCTGGTCACGGACACCGTGCGGGAGACGGTGGACGCTCTGGCCACGTCATGGCCGGGCGTCAAACGCGACCTGCGGGTGCCGGTGTTCGTCGCGTCGACCATCGATGAACGTCTCCGCTCGCTGCCGCTCGTGGGCAACTGAATCCCGAGGGCGCGTGGTGCCGGGTCCGGCCCGGTCGAAGGCCCTTCGGACTCCTGGTGCTGTTGTCCGGTTCACCGACCGGCCGGCACCGTCAGGCGCAGCACCAGATGGGTGCCCGCGCGGGGGTGTGCCGGATCGGGGGTCCAGCCTTGGGCCACGTAGAACGGCTGGGCGCGGGTGTTGTGGACGAAGACCTCCAGGCGGGCCTCCGCCACGCCGTCCCGCTGCCAGGCCGCCACACACGCGTCGTGCAGTTCCGTCCCGATGCCCCGGCGCCAGTGGGCCGGGGCGACGTGGAGCTGGGTGAGGTGCATGACGCCGTCGCGCACGGCGTGGGCCGCGATGCCCGCGAGGACACCGTCCCGTTCGGCGCAGAGCACGGTGGACTCGGCCCGGTCGATGGCGCGCGCCCAGCCGTCCCGGCTGCGGCCGACCTCCTCGGAGCCCGTGTACTCCTCCTCCGGGAGGTGGCCCCGGTAGTAGGTGGCGCGTGCCTCGGTGTGCAGGTGGACTATCGCGTCGAGATCGGCGGGGGCCGCGGTTCTGATCATGGTGAAGGGGACGCGTCCGGCCGTCCGGAGGTTGCGGCCGTGTCCGCCGTGCAGAAGGGACGGCCGCCCGCACGGCCCGAGGTGGCGGAGGGCGTCCCCGGTGGGGCGGGGCGCCCTCCGCCGCTGATCGGCTAGATCTTGCCGGCGCCCGCCCCGCCGGGAGTGCACCGCTGTCGAGGCGCCCACGACGTAGTTGTCGTAGAAGTGCCCGGTGCCGAAACGGAGGCTGGGGATACGGGAGTTGACGTTGTTGAAGTAGTTGTGGTGGTAGGTCACACGGAGGTGACCGGTGTCCTCGCTCGCGTTGCTGTCGCTGTGGCCGACCAGGCTGCCCTTGTAGTGGTCCTTGAAGGTGTTCCAGGAGACGGTGACCTGGTCGGAGGCGTGGGTGATGTCGAGCAGGCCGTCGTAGTAGTCCTTGTCGTGGTCACGGTCGGCGGAGAAGGTGTTGTGGTCGATCCACACCTTGGTGGACTTCTGCACGGTGATCCCGTCGGCGGGGGCCACCGGCTTGCTGATGTTGAGATTGCGGATCACGATGTTCGTCGAGTTCTTCAGCCGCAGCCCGCCACCGGTGAACCCGGAGGACGAACCGACGCCGAGCACCGTGGTGTTGGACCCGACGTCGACCTGGCCGCTCAGCGAGATGAGGCCGCTGACCTTGACCGTCTTGGCGGCGGTGCCGGTCACGGCCGTCTTGAACGCGGCGAGGCTGGTGACGGTCACGGCGGCGGAGCTGCCGCCACCGGTCGTGCCGGCCCCGTAGCCCACGGGGGAGGATTCGGCGGCTCCGGCGGAGCCCGGAAGCAGGGCGACGGCGACGACGGCGACTGTTCCGGCGGCGAGGGCCGTGAGACTGCGGCTACGGGTGCGGAGGTGGGTGCGCATGATGTCCCTTCGGTACGACGACGTGCGGGAGGGTGCGGTGCTGGGCGGCTCGCGAGCGGTGCGGTCTCTCCGCTCGCGAGCCGCTGTCTCCCTGTTGTCGTCGCCGGGGAGCCGGGGGTTGCCGGGTCGGGGACGTAATTTCGCGGACGGGTCAGCGGAACGCGTCGGCGTTCTCCGAGGCCCACTGCCGGAACGGGCGGGCCGGTGTTCCGGTGACCTGTGCGACCGTGTCGCGCACCCTGAGCAGCTCGTCGTTCACGTCTCCGCCGGTGACGTCCAGTACCGCGTCCGCGGCTTCGGCCCCGAACACGGCGGCCATCTGCGCGTGGGCCTCCTCGCGGCTGATCTCGGCGAAGGGCACCTCCCGGCCCAGTACTGCCGCGATAGCCTCGGTCTGCCCGCGGGCGCTCACCGGCTCCGGACCGGTCAGGGCGTACGCGCGGCCGCGGTGACCGGGCTCGGTCAGTGCCACCCGTGCCACCGACGCGATGTCCGCGGGGTGGATGGTCGGCAGTGCGGTCTCCGCGTACGGCGCGCGGACGGTCTCGTGGCCGCGGACGGAGGCCGCCCACATGAGGGCGTTGGAGGCGAACTGCGTCGGCCGCAGGATCGTCCAGGCCATGCCGCTCGCTCCGAGCAGTTCCTCCACCACCAGGTTCTCACCGGCGGGGCCGAGGTGGGGGTGGGTCAGGACGGTGATCGACGACACCAGCACGACGTGCTCCACACCCGCCTGCCGGGCGGCTTCGAGGATGTCGGCGTCCGGGCCGAGGCGCGACACGAGGAACATCGAGCGCACCCCTTCCAGCGCGGGCTTCAGGGACGCCGGCTCCGCGAAGTCGCCCTCCACGGCCTGGACCCCGTCGGGGAAGGTCACCCGTGAGGCGTCACGGGTGAGCCCTCTGAGCGGACCGGCGCCGTGTGCGTGCAGTTCCTTCAACAGCGCGGTGCCGATGTTTCCGGTGGCTCCGGTCACGAGGATCATGAGCGTGTCTCCCGTCGTCAGGTGATGAACCGGACCACACGCTAGAACCCCAAGCGGACTTCAGGTCAAGGCGTCGTTCGCCCCTGCCCCGTCAGACGCACGCGTACGCGCCGTGACGAGTGACGTCACGGCGCGTACGCGCGGCGGGGCTCCGTTCAGCTGCCGTCGCGGAGGTCGGCCAGGCCCGTCGGGCGGAACGCGATCCGGTCGAAGGAGGCCTCGCAGCCCTCCCCCGTGGGTGACTGGACCAGGAAGCCGATGGACGCGGCCGCCGTCTGCTCCGGGGTGCCCAGGGCGAAGACGCGGACGAAGGTCCACTTCTCGCCGTCGGCGGAGGCGTGGCAGGCGAAGGCGTCACCGGTACGGCTCAGCCGCAGCCAGTGGCTGTCGCCGTCCACGACGGAGGAGTTGACGTCGTCGGAGTGACCCCGGGTGACGACGGTGCAGACGGTGGGGCGGTCCGGGGAGAGCTCCAGGCAGATCTTGGCCCACTCGCGGTCGCCGACGTGGAGGTAGAGGACCCCCGCGTCGAAGGCGGCGGCGAAGCCGACCTTCACCCGGGCGATCAGCTGGAAGTCGCCCTCCGGGGCGGTGCCCAGCAGCCGGGGCGCGTCGCTCTCGGATTCGAGGGCGGCGCCGCCCGGCGGGACGAAGCGGTCCTGCCGGGCGCCCGCGCGGGCGGTCAGGGTGCCGTCCTCGTAGTTCCACCCGGTGACGGGGCCGAACTGTTCGAGGTCGAAGGGGAGTTCGGGGAGTCGCAGGGTCATGAGCGGCGTCCGTCCACCCGGCGGGGCAGGCCCTGCGGGTTGTCCTCGCGGAGCTCCGGCGGGAGCAGCGCCTCGGGGGTGGTCTGGTAGCTGACCGGGCGCAGCCAGCGTTCGATCGCGGTGGCGCCGACCGAGGTGGAGGTGGAGGTGGTGGCCGGGTAGGGGCCGCCGTGGTGCTGGGCGGGGGCGACGGCGACACCGGTCGGCCAGCCGTTGACCAGGACACGTCCGGCCAGCGGGGCGAGCGCGGCGAGGAGGGCGGCGGCGCTGCCGTCCTCCTGCTCGGTGGCGATCTGGAGGGTTGCGGTGAGGTTGCCGGGCAGCCGGGAGAGGACAGCGGTGATCTCGTCCTCGGAGGTGTAGCGGGCCACGACGGTGACCGGGCCGAAGCACTCCTCCAGGAGGGCGTCGTGCGGGCCCTCGGTGGTGAGGAGGTGCGCCGGTACGGTCAGGAAACCGGCCGCGACGGTGTGTTCGCCGCCCGCGCCGGGGGTGACCGGGGCGTCCACGTCCGGGAGTTCGGCGCGCTCGCGCACTCCGGCGAGGAAGGCGTCGCGCATCCGGTGGTCGAGCAGGACGCCCGCCTCGGTGTCGCTGACCGCCTCGGTGAGCGCCTTCAGCAGCCGGTCGCCGGTCTCGCCGGCGGGGGCCAGGACGAATCCGGGCTTGGTGCAGAACTGGCCCGCGCCCATGGTCATCGAGCCCGCGAGCCCGGCACCGATCTGCTCGCCGCGCTCGGCGGCGGCCGCCTCGGTGACGACGACGGGGTTGAGGGAGCCGAGCTCGCCGTGGAACGGGATGGGGGCGGGCCTGGCCGCCGCCGCGTCGAAGAGGGCGCGTCCGCCGCGCACCGAGCCGGTGAAGCCGGCGGCGCTGACGAGCGGGTGGCGGACGAGCTCGACACCCGCCTCGAAGCCGTGCACCAGGATCAGGACGTCCTCGGGGAGTCCGACCTGGGCCGCGGCCCTGCGCAGCACGGAGGCGCAGAGTTCGGAGGTCGCCGGGTGGTCGGGGTGCGCCTTGACGACGACCGGGCAGCCGGCCGCGAGGGCGCTGGCGGTGTCCCCGCCGGGGACGGAGAACGCGAGCGGGAAGTTGCTGGCCGCGTAGACCGCGACGACGCCGAGCGGGATCTTGTAGCGCCGCAGGTCGGGCCACGGCGGGGTGCGGGTGGCGTCCTCGTGGTCGATGTGGATGTCGAGGAACGCGCCCTCGTCCACGACCTCCGCGAAGGCCCTCAACTGGGCTGCGGTACGAGCGAGTTCGCCGGTGAGCCGGGCCGGGCCGAGTGCCGTCTCGGCGTCGGCGGCCTCGATGACGTGCTCGCCGGCCTCGGCGAGCAGATCGGCCGCTGTGCGCAGGAACGCGGCGCGCACCGTGCGGTCGGCGAGCGATGCGCGTACGGCGTGGGCGGCCCGGACCGCCCGGTCCACCTCCTCCGCTGTAGCCTCCACCGCAACCTGCTCACGCGGGTTCCCGGTGCGGGGGTCGACGCTCCAGACTGGTGCTGCTGCCACCGTGTTTCCTTCCGCTCCACTGCCACACATCAGAAGTTGTTCGGTATTCTGAACAGAGTTCCCGATCGTGAATATGAAGTGACTCTATTTCCGGGCGTTCGGTGTTGGCAAGAAGTCGCAGGTTTCGTGAGTGGGCTGGAAGGGGCGTAGGGCGATGTCGGTTGCCGAGTCTGGTGGGGCACAGGTCAAGTCCGCGGTACGGACGGTGGAACTGCTGGAGTACTTCGCCGGGCGGCCGGGCATGCACTCGCTCGCCGCGGTGCAGGAGGCTGTCGGATACCCCAAGTCCAGCCTCTACATGCTGCTGCGCACCCTGGTCGAGCTGGGCTGGGTGGAGACGGACGCGACCGGGACCCGGTACGGGATCGGCGTACGGGCGCTGCTGGTGGGCACCTCCTACATCGACGGCGACGAGGTGGTCGCGGCGTCCCGCCCCACCCTGGACCGGCTCTCGGACGACACCACGGAGACCATCCACCTGGCCCGTCTCGACGGGACGAACGTGGTGTACCTCGCCACCCGGCAGTCCCAGCACTATCTGCGCCCCTTCACCCGCGTCGGCCGCCGGCTGCCCGCGCACTCCACCTCGCTCGGCAAGGCGCTGCTGGCCACCCACAGCGACGAACAGGTGCGCAAGATGCTGCCCGAGACGCTGCCCGCGCTGACCGAGCACACCCTGACCGACCGGGAGAAGCTCATCGAGGAGCTGCACCTGATCCGCGAGCAGGGCTACGCGGTGGACCGCGAGGAGAACACCCTGGGGCTGCGCTGCTTCGGTGTCGCGATCCCGTACCGCACCCCGGCCCGTGACGCCATCAGCTGCTCGGTGCCGGTCGCCCGGCTCACGCCCGCGCACGAGCAGATGGTCAAGGACGCGCTGTTCGACGCGCGCGACCGGCTGACCCTCGCGACCCGGAGGCTCTGACCATGGATATCTCACTGCGCCCCGTGCTGGACGGCGATCTGCCGCTGTTCTTCGCGTGGATGGCCGACCCCGAGTCGGTCCACGCGGCCGCCTTCACCGCCGAGGACCCCACCGACCGGCACGCGTTCGACGCCCACTGGACGCGCATCCTGGCCGACGGGTCGGTCGTGATGCGTACCGTGCTCGCCGACGGGGTGGTGGTCGGCAGCGCCGGTGTCTACGGACCGCCGGACAGCCGCGAGGTCACCTACTGGATCGACCGGGCCCGCTGGGGCCGCGGAGTGGCCACCGCGGCGCTGCGGGCGCTGCTCGGCTCCGTACCGGAGCGTCCGCTGTACGCGCGTTCCGCGGCCGACAACGCGGGGTCCCGGCGGGTGCTGGAGAAGTGCGGATTCACCGTGACGGGCAAGGACCACGGCTACGCGCACGCCCGCGGCGAGGAGACGGACGAGCTGCTGTTCACCCTGCCCGGGTGAGTGCCCGGGGTGAGCGCCCAAGGTGAGTGCCCGGCCGAGCGCCGGGGCTGGGCGACGATGAGTAATGGGTGAGAAGCCGCACAACCGGGAACGCCGCGCCGCGCCCCGCACGTCCCTTGTACGGGATGAACAAGACCATAAGGCGCGCCTCGGTCTTCTGCCTGCTGCTGGTCCTCGCCCTGCTGGGGCGGGCGACGTGGGTGCAGGCGTACCAGGCAAAGGCGCTCGCAGACGACGACCACAACCGGCGGAACACCATCGCGCAGTTCGCGCGTCCGCTCGGGGACATCATCGTGGCCGGCTCGCCGGTCACCGGATCGAAGAGGACGGAGGGCAGCGATCTCGCGTACAAGCGCGCCTACGACAAGGGTGATCTCTACGCCGCCGTCACCGGGTACAGCTCGCAGGCCTACGGCTCCACCCAGCTCGAAGGGATCTACAGCCATGTGCTGGACGGCACCGACGACCGGCTGAAGAACCCCCTCGACGTGGTGACCGGCGAGAAGACCTCGCCGGGCAGTGTGCTGACCACGATCGACCCGGACGTGCAGAAGGCGGCGTACGACGCCCTCGGCGACGACAAGGGCGCGGCCGTGGCGATCGACCCCAGGAGCGGGCAGATCCTGGGGATGGTGTCCTCGCCGTCCTACGACCCGTCGGACATCAGCGGGACGGCGGACGGCGACACCTGGAAGAAGCTGCTCGCCGACCCGGACAAGCCGCTGGTCAACCGCGCGCTGCGGCAGCCGCTGGCGCCCGGTTCGACGTTCAAGCTGGTGGTGGCGTCCGCCGCGCTGGAGAACGGTCTCTACAGCTCGGTCGACGAGGCCACCAGGAGCCCGATGCCGTACACCCTGCCCGGCACCACTACCCCCCTGCGGAACGAGAGCGCCTCCGCGCCCTGCGAGAACGCGACGCTGCGGGTGGCGCTCCAGTACTCGTGCAACAACGTCTTCGGCAAGGTCGCCGCCGATCTCGGCCAGGACAAGGTGCGGGCGATGGCCGAGAAGTTCGGCTTCAACACGGAGGACCTCGATGTGCCGGTCAGGGCCTACAAGAGCGTCTACCCGACCGGGATGGACGACGCGCAGACGGCGCTGACGGGCATCGGCCAGTTCGAGGTCACCGCGACCCCGCTCCAGATGGCGATGGTCTCCGCGGCCCTCGCCAACGGCGGTGAGCTGGCCGCGCCGCACATGGTCTCCAAGGTGACGGACTCCGAGGGCGGCACGCTGGAGGACTTCGCGGACGGCGACATGAAGCGCGTCGTCTCCTCGTCCACGGCCAAGCAGCTGCGCAGCGCGATGGTGACCGTCGTGGAGCAGGGCACCGGCACCAACGCCCGGATCGGCGGGGCCGAGGTGGGCGGCAAGACGGGGACCGCGGAGAACGGTGTGGGCAACAGCAACACCCCGTACGCCTGGTTCACCTCGTACGCGAAGGACAGTTCGGGCGGCCGGGAAGTCGCGGTCGCCGTGATCGTGGAGGACTCGGGTTCGGCGGCGTCGGAAGTCAGCGGCAACGGCCTCGCGGCCCCGATCGCCCAGAAGATGATGAAAGCCGCGCTCCAGCGGTAACCGGATGAACGCGATGCCCCGGCACCCCGTTTCGGGGTACCGGGGCGTTCGCCGTGTCCCGGGCCCTTCAGGTTTTCGCCGTGTTACGCCTTACTTGGTTACGCACCCGTGTCGAAGCGCTTCCGGGGTGCGCTGGTACGCTCTCGCCCCGCCCGCACTACGTGGGCGTGTCCGGGAACGTACACAGCCGGGAACGTGCGCGGCCGGGCGCCGGCACGCGCACCGGCCATCCGAGCGCGGGGACGAGGTAGCTGTGGGCACATCCATCGACGCCGACGATGCCGCTGCCGCCGCCGAGTTCCATGAGTTCTTCGAGGCCCATTACGCCGAACTCGCCCGGCTCGCACACCTGTTGACCGGTGAGGCCGATGCCGCCGACGATCTGGCCGCCGATGCCCTGCTGGCGCTCTGGCACCGCTGGGACCGGGTCAGGAACGCCGACCATCCGGTGGCGTACGCGCGCGGTGTGGTGGCCAACCTGGCCAGGACCCGGATCCGCAGCGCGGTGCGCGAGCGCCGCCGGATCGCACTGTTCTGGGCGCCGCGCGGCGGCGGGGACGGGTACGCGGTCGACGATCCGGACGTGTCGGCGGTGGTCGACGTCCAGGGTGCGCTGCGCCGGCTGCCGTTCCGCAAGCGCGCCTGTGTGGTGCTGCGGCACGCCTTCGACCTCTCGGAGCGCGACACCTCGCTGGTGCTCGGGATCTCGGTGGGTACGGTGAAGAGCCAGACCTCGCGCGCCGTCGCGGAACTGCAACGGCTGCTCGGTCCCGATACGCCCGCCGCGCACGTACACGTGGCCGTCGCGGCGCAGCGCACCGGAGGAAGCCAGTGAGGGAAGAGGAGTTGGCCCGGCGGCTGCGGAGCGCCGCCGAGGCGCACCGCCCGGACCGCGAGCGGATGCGGGCCCGGGTCGAGCGCGGGATGGCCGGGGCCCGCCCCCCGGCGCGTGCCGTGCGCCCGCCGCGCGCCGCGACGCCGTGGCTGCGGGTCGCGGGGGCGACGGCGGCGGTCTGCGGGGTATTGGCGGTCGGCGCGTTCGCCGTCACCTCCGCAGGCGGCGACGAGCCGCGCGGGAAGCGGGTGGCGGCCCCGCCGTCCGCCGTCACCACGCCGTCCGCCACCGGGACGCCGGCCGCGCCCGGCGGTGCGCCGCGCGCCGAGGACGGCCCGCTGTGGACGGACGGCGCCGTCGACCCGCACAGCAACGCGTACTGGGCCCAGAGCAATGTGACGCTGCGCACGACCGAGCCGCTCTCCTCGCTCACCGTGGAGCTGCGGATCGCGCTCACCGGCGGGGTGACCAGCACCGGTTCCTGGCGCTCGCTGCCCGAGGGGGACTTCACCGTGTCGGCGACCGAGGACGGCGGCTTCCTCGTCTACCGGTGGGTCCTGAGGCCGGGGCGCACCGTCCCGGCCGGCACGCACACGTTCGCCGGGCAGTACGACCACGCGGAGGGCGAACGGGACGCGTCGGGCGACTCCCTGACCGCGCACGCGGTCCGCGCCTCCGGTCAACGGGCCGCGGTGGGCGACTCGTTCGGCCAGGATCACTGACCGGCCTGGACGGCGCCGAAGAACGAGAGACCCTGGCCGCGGTGCCGGTGCTCACGCGTACGGGCGCCAGTCCCCGAGGTAGGCGGCCGGGGTGTGCAGCCGCGCCTGGGCGGCGGTCAGCCGGGGGCGGTTGGCGGGTACGGTGACCCGCGCGCCGGGCCCCGTGTTGCGGTACTCGGCGAAGCGCTGCTCCTGCCAGGGGAAGCCCGCGGACATGGTCCCGTAGGGCTCGTCCGTGTCGATGCCCGCGCCGAGCCGGCTGTCGCGCACGGTCAGCATCGGGCGCGCGGTGAGGTCGGAGGAGGGCACCCAGGGGCGGGCCAGTTTGAAGTACCCGTCCGGTGCGGTGCCGGTGACGCGGGAGCGCAGCACCAGATAGCCGTGCGGGTTGGCTCCGGCGGTGCTGGGCGCGAAGACGAAGCCGTACGGGGCGGCGTCCAGGTCGGTGCGGGTCAGGGTGCGGAAGTGGCAGCGGTCCAGGACCGCTGTGGCGCGGCCGAAGACGAAGTCGACGTCTCCCTCGACGAAGCAGTCGCGGTAGTACTGGCGGGCGAAATCGGTGAGGGCGGGTGAGTCGGCGTACAGGGTGTCCTGGTGGCCCAGGAAGCGGCAGCCGAGGAACGCCGAACGGTCGCCCGTCACCTTGATGGCGACGGCCTGGGTACCGGTGTACTCGGGGTGGTCGGCGCGCAGCCAGTCGTTGGCGAAGGTCAGCGCGTGCGCGGTGAGGCCGGCGGGCCGGGAGGTGACGGTGGCGGATCCGCTGGTGCCGTAGGTGCCCGAACCGTCGGGCAGTGGTGTGCCGTTGGCGTTGCCGTACACGATGACGGTGTCGTGCGGGTCGCCGCTCGCCCCGATGAGGGTGAGGCCGGTCCGGTCGGCCGGGATGTCGACCGTCTCGCGGTAGGTGCCGGGGGCGATCACCAGGGTGCGGCCGGTGCCGGTCGCGGCGTCGACGGCGGCCTGGACCCCGGTGTGGTCGCCCCTTCCGTGCGCGTCGACGTACAGCGTCCCGCTGTCGAGGCGGCGGGACGGGGAGCCGTGGCGTCCGAAGGGCCGGTGATCCGCGGGCCGGCCGTGGGCGTGGGCCGCGGGCGCCGCACCGAGGGCGAGGGCGGTGGCGCCGCCCGCGAACAGGGTCAGGGCGCTGCGTCTGCTGGGCATGGGTACGGGCATGGGCTGACTTCCTTCTGCGGAGGGGCGCGGAGGGGGTGACGGGTCCGGGCGGCCCCGGCCGGCGCCGGCGGGGGCCGCCCGGACCCGTGCGGCAGCGGTCAGGCGCCGGGAATCCGGCCGGTGCCCGCGCCGAGGCCGACGAGCAGCGGCACGAGCAGCGGGTGGTCGACCCTGTTGCGCAGGGCCGGGGTCCAGCCGGCGCCCGAGGTGAGCTGTTCCTCGGGAACGCCGGCGTTGTGGACGGCGATCAGGTCGGTCCGGCGGCCGTTGACGTAGTTGTCGGCGGCCGTCAGCGAGGACTCGGACCACTTCTTGATGATCTTCGCCTTGTCGAACTCGCCGCTGAGGGTGAACGCGTTGTGCTCGGCGACGAGGTGCGACTCGGCGCCGACCCCGAAGGAGTAGCCGTAGACGCTGCCCCTGGTGGCGACGGAGTGGTTGTTGTACGAGTCGACCTGGCCGAAGCGGACCCGGGGCGCGCGCTCGTTGACGTTCTTGAAGAGGTTGTGGTGCAGGGTGACGCGGAGCTTGCCGCGGTCGGTGGCCGCGGCGCCGTCGCTGTTGCCCAGGAGCATCGTCTTGTCGTGGTCCTTGAGGACGTTCCAGGAGACGGTGACCAGGTCGGCGCCCTTGACGATGTCGAAGAGCCCGTCGTGCTGCTGGAACAGCTCGTCGAAGTAGCGCGGCTGGTCGGCGTCGGGGTGGTCCCCGTCGCTGAAGGTGTTGTGGTCGACCCAGACGTGGTCGGAGCCGTAGACGACGAGGTTGTCGTACTCGGAGTTCCAGTGGCCCGTCTCCCCGTCGGTGGGGTCCCACTGGGGGAAGCAGTCGTAGGTGTCCTCGAAGCCGATGTTGCGGACGATGACGTTGGAGACGCCCTGGATCTGGATGCTGGCGCCGACGACCGTGGCGTCCCTGCCGACGCCGATCAGTGTGGTGTTGGACGGGACGTAGACGTTCACCGCGGCCTTCTGGAGCTTCGCGGAGGCCAGCCGGGCGTCCTCCATGGGGCCCGAGGGGACCTCGGTCCGGCCCCAGGTGGCCGGGTCGTAGGCGGCGAGGTAGCCGTCCAGTGTGTAGCCGTCGCTCTGGTACGCCTCGCAGTCGATCGGGGTGCCCTCGGCGTCGGCGTTGCCGTGGATGGTGCCGTCGATCCTGATGATCTTCGGGGCGTCGCCCGCGTCCGCGAAGGCGGCGATGAGCTCGGCCCGGTTGCTCACGGTGTAGACGTGGTCGGGAGTGGCGGCGGCGCCTCCGGTGGTGGAGCCTTCGGCGGAGGCCCAGCCGTCACCCGCGGGAAGGACCGAGCGCTCGACGCCCTTCCCGCCGTGGTGCGCGGAGGCCTGGGCGGGGACGCTCAGGGCCAGGGCCAGCGAGGCGCAGCCCATCGCGACGGCGATGGCGCGGGTGCGGGATCTGCGTGCGGACATGACGAATCCTCAGCTCTCGTTCGGGTGTGCGGGAATGGGGGGCCGTCGTTCCGGCCCGGTACGGGTCGCCGGGACGGTGGGGCGGTGTCAGGCCTGCGGCCAGCTGATCCACGTCTCGGGGACGTGTCCGTCGACGCGGCGGATGTCGCGCGCGGTGAGCACCCGGGTGTCCAGCAGGGCGCGGGCCGTCATGCGGGCGACCTCGATGGCGCCCGTGGGCCGGAAGTGGGTGTTGTCCTGCTGCCCGTCCGGGTAGTTGGGGGACTCCCCCGGCTCCAGCCGGTTGAAGTACGCCTCGGTCCCGTCGGGACCGAGCTCCTGCCAGCGGGCGAGGGACAGGGCCTGCATGTCGAGCAGCGGCACCCGCTCCCCGGCGGCCAGGGCGCGCATCGCGGCCGGATAGTCGCCGTGGGTGGGCTTCGCGGTGCCGTCCTCGGCGAACCGGCGGCGCTCGACCGGGGTGATCAGCACGGGCCGGGCGCGGCGGGCCCGCGCCGCGGCGATGTACCGGCCCAGGCAGTCCTGGTAGGTGGTGTACGGATCGGTGCCGCGGGCCGGGTCCTCGGTCTTCTCGTCGTTGTGGCCGAACTGGATCAGCAGGAGGTCTCCGGCGCGGACCTCCTCCAGCAGGGCGGCGAGCAGGCCCTCGTCGATGAAGCTCTTCGAACTGCGGCCGTTCACCGCGTGGTTGGCGACGGTGAGGGTGCGGTTCAGGAAGAACGGCAGGGCCATGCCCCAGCCGGTCTCCGGGGCCGCGCCGGCGTACTTCCGGGCTGCCGTCGAATCGCCCGCGATGTGCACGGTACGCGGGCGGCGGGCGGCGCCGCCGTGCGCGACGGCGGGGGTGGTGGCGAGGGCCAGCGGCAGTGCGGCGATGGCGGCCGCGGTCTGCCTGCGAGTGAGTGACACGGTGGGACTGCCTCTCTCATGGATGCGTACGAGGTCGTACGGATGTGCAGGAGGAGAGGGGCCGGCGGCGGGACGCGACCCGCTGCCGGCCCCGGTCACCGGGGTGTCGGCCTTGCGAGCGGCCGGATCAGCCGTTGCCGATCTCCTTCCACTCCGCCTGGGCCTTGTTCAGCTCTTCGGCGATCTTGTCGAGGAAGGCCTTGGCCGTGACCTTGCCGAGCAGCAGCTTCTGGAACTCCGGCTCGTTGTCCGCCTTGCTGATGTTGTTCCAGTCGGGCAGGTAGTACGGCAGCTGCACGATCTTGGTGGAGCCGTCGGTGAGGGCCTTCGCCGCGAGCTCGGTCGGCTCGGCCGCGCTGATCCACGGGTCCTTGGCGGCCTCGGTGTTGGCCGGGATGGCGCCCGCGGACTCGTTCCACTTGCTGTTCGACGCGTGCGAGGCGGCGAACTCGATGAACTTCCAGGCGGCCGTCTTGTTCTTGCTCGACCGGAACAGGCCGAGGCCGTCGACCGGGTTGGAGACCTGGACCCGGGTGCCGCCGTCGCTGATCGGGTTGGGGATACCGGCGAACTTCTCCTTGCCCAGCGCCTTCAGGTGGTCCTGGTAGGAGCCCAGGTTGTGGCTGAGCATTCCGATGGTGCCGGTGTCCCACTGGGCGACCATCTTGGTGAAGTCGTTGTTGACGTCGGCGGCGGGCGTCGACTTCTTGTAGAGCGCGGCGTACTTCTCCAGCGCGGCGACGTTCTTCGGGTCGTTGAGGGTCGTCTTGTCGCCGTTCCAGAACTCCGTGATGCCGGACTGGCCGTACGCCGCGTCCATGGCCTGGGCGATGGAGCCGGCGCCGCCGCGGATGGTGTAGCCGAACTTGTTCTTCTTGCTGTCGGTGAGCTTGTCGGCCGCCTTGTAGAAGTTGGTCCAGGTGGTGGGTGCTTCGAGGCCCGCGGACTTGAACAGGTCGGTGCGGTACCAGATCGCGCCGTTGTTCGCGGAGGTCGGCACGGCGAACATGTCGTCGCCCCGGCCGCCGGCGTCCTTGACGCTCGCGACCATGCCCTCGACGAGCTTGCCCTTGAGGGAGGAGCCCTTGATCCGGTCGGTGAGCGGGTCGAGGGCCTCCTGCGAGACCATGTTGGCCAGGTAGGCCGTGCCCACGCCGCCCACGTCCGGCAGTCCGCCGCCCGCGATGGCCGTGTCGTACTTGGACTGCACGTCGGCGATCGGGATCGGCACGTACTTGACCTTGATGTCCGGGTTCGCCTTCTCGAAATCCTTGATGATCTCGGTCCAGATGGCGGTGCGTGGACCGCCGTTGTTGTCCCAGAAGGTGATTTCGCCCTTGCCGCTGCCCTCGGTGCCGCTCCCGGTGCCGTCGTCACCGCAGGCGGTGGCGGTCAGGGCGAGTACCGCCGCGACGGACACCGCTGCCGCGGCACGCCCCCGCTGCGTCTTCGAGATCTTCATGGTCGGCTCTTCTCTGTCGGTTGTCCGTGTGAAGGGTTGCTCTGCGTGGGGGGCTTCGTACGGTCAGGCGGTGGTGCGGAATCCGGTGAAGCGGGCCGTCCCGGCCGGCCCCGTCCCGGCGGGTGCGGTGGCGAACAGTCCGAGCAGGGCGCCGACCCAGCGCCACGGCTCCGCCGCGAAGACCTGGCCCGAGGGCCTGAACCCGGCCCCGTCCCCGGTGTCGGCGTGGAAGCGGCAGCGGGCCCCGGCCCCGACCTCGATCCGCAGCCGGGCCCGCCCCTCGGGGGCCGGTCTGCTGTGCTCGGCGTCCCGTTCGTGTTCGGCGACGGTCTCCGCGTACCGGTGCACGAGCCGTACGCCCCCGCCGTCCGACCGCTCCAGGCCGATCCAGCTGAACGCGTCGCCGAGCACGGCGAGCCCCGCCTTGGCGCCCGCCACCTCACTGCCGAGGCAGACCTCCACCTCGGCCGTGAACGTGTCGGCGGGCAGCCGCTGGACCAGCACATTGGGCAGGGCCCGCAGATCGTGCGCGTACGCGGTCCGTACGCAGCTGAGCCGCAGCCCGTCCCCGGCGTGCTCGACGGTCCAGCCGGGGCGGGGGTTGGCGGTCCACTGCCACTGCCTGCCGTACCGGCCGCCGGGGAAGCGGTCGTCGCTCGCCGGCGCCTCGGCGGGCTGGCGGGGCGCGGCCGGCTTCGGGTGCACGGACACGGGTTCGCCCGCGTCACCGATGACCGGCCAGCCCCCGTCATCGGCGGCCCAGCGCATCGGCTGGAGGTGGACGACCCGCCCGTACGCCCCGCGCTCCTGGAAGTGCAGGAACCAGTCCTCGCCCGCCGCGGTGCGGACCCAGCCGCCCTGGTGCGGCCCGTTGACCCCGGTACGGCCCTGGGCGAGGACGACGCGCTCCTCGTACGGTCCGAAGAAGTCGCGGGAGCGGAAGGCGCCCTGCCAGCCCGTCGCCACCCCGCCGGCCGGGGCGAGGATCCAGAACTCGCCGTCGTGCCGGTAGAGCTTGGGGCCCTCCAGGGTGAACCAGCCGGGGATCGTGTCGGCGTCGATCAGGGTCTTGCCCTCGTCGAGCAGCTCCCGGCCGTCGGGGCTCATCCGGTGGCCCGTGAGCCGGTTCTTGATCCCGGAACGGGACTTGGCCCAGGCGTGCACGAGATAGGCCTCGCCGGTCTCCTCGTCCCACAGCGGGCAGGCGTCGATCAGCCCCTTGCCCGCCTTCACCAGATGGGGCGCGGTCCATGGGCCGCGGATGTCCCCGGCGCTGATCTGCTGGATGCCGTGGTCGGGGTCGCCCCAGAAGATCCAGAACCGTCCGGCGTGGTGCCGCAGCGACGGCGCCCAGACCCCGCGGTCGTGGCGCGGCACGGCGAAGTCCGCGGCGGGTTCGAGGCGGTCCAGGGCGTGGCCGATGAGTGACCAGTTCACCAGGTCGCGCGAGTGCAGCAGCGGCAGTCCGGGGACCCGGCCGAAGCTGGAGGCGGTGAGGTAGAAGTCCTCGCCGACGCGCACCACGTCGGGGTCGGACCAGTCGGAGTTCAGCACCGGGTTGCGGTAGGTGCCGTCACCGAGGTCGGCGGTCCAGGGCCGTCCGCCCGGGGCGCTCACGCGGTCACCGCCCGGCGGACGTACGCGGCGGCCGTCGCCCGGTCGAGCCGGCCGTCGGCGATGACGGTGACGACCCGGCGTACGACGGTGGCTCCGGCGGGGACGGGGAGCCGGTGGGCGGCGGCGAGGGACGAGCCGACGCCCGGGTACTCGGTGGTCCGCACGAACCACGGGTCCCGCCGGGTCTCCTCGGTCGCGCCCGCGAACACCAGGGTCCAGCCGTCGCCGCTCATCGCGATCCAGTCGGCGGCCCGTCCGTGCACGGCCTCCTCGCCGTCCCCGAGGCCGCTGAACACGCCGGGCGCCGAGGGCTCCTTGGGCGCGCGCCAGAAGAAGCCGCCGTATCCGGCGCCCGGCCGGCCGTTGGTGGCGGGGCTGCCGATGGAGAGGTCCGAGCTGCCGCGGTTGGTGAGCGAGAAGGAGAAGTCCAGCGCCCAGGCGGTGTCGGAGAGTTCGGCGGTGGCGACCGTGCGGTGCTCCCGCAGGAGCTCGGTGTCGCCGGCCTCCCAGCTGAGCTCCTCGACGAAGCCGTCCGGGTCGCGGAGCTTCCAGCCGAGGTGGCGCTGGACCCCGTGGTTGTCGAGCGCTGTGGGGCCCTGGTCGCGGACGAAGGTGCGCCCGCCCCAGAAGTTGTGCCCCGCCACGTCGGGCACGGCGACGGAGGTGCCCAGGTGGTGGACGTGGTCGGCCGGGTGCTCCTCGGTGACCGGGGTGCCGCCGAGGGTGGTGACGGGGTGGAGGTAGGGGCGGCCCTCGGGGGCGGGGAGGTAGGTGTAGCGGCCGACGGGGCGGCCGGCACAGCTCAGGAGTGCGGTGGTCGTCACGGTGAACTCACCTCGGTGGGGAGCGCCCAGGGGACGCCGAGTTCGGAGAAGAGCGTGAGGGTGTCGGCGCCCGCCGCGACGGCCGCGTCGATGCCGCGCACCACCCGGCGGGTGCCGCCGCCGGTGAGGGCGGGGGCGGTGTGCCAGGCGCCGGACGGCAGGGCGAGCGGCTCGGGGGCGTTCCGTACGGCTTCGACGACCTCCATGAACGCGCCGGTGCGGTGCGGCGGCACGAGCAGCGCCGTGCCGTGCGTCAGGTGGTCGACGAGGTTCTCCAGGAGGTCGGTCCGTCCGTGGACGGTCTCCTGCGGGCCGTGTCCGGCGCGCTGGACGAGGACCCGGTCCTGCTTGTACCAGAAGGTGATCCGGCCGCGGTCGCCGTGGACGATCACATAGGGTTCCCCGGCCTGTTCGGCGCAGAGGGTGACGGCGACGGTGACCGGCAGCCCGGACGTGGTGGTGACGCGTACGCAGGAGGTGTCGTCGGCCTCGATGTCGTGGGCGCGGAAGAGTTCGGTCTCGACTCCGGCGACGTCCCGCGCCGCCGCGCTGCCGGCGAGTTCGAGGGCGGTGGCCACGGCGTGCGCGAGCGGGTTGGTCAGCACCCCGTCGACCACGTCGGTGCCGCCGATCCGCCGCCGCCCGGCCCAGGGCGCCCGCCGGTAGTAGGTGTCGTCGCGGACCCAGGCGCCCGCGGCCCCGTAGCCCCGCACGGTGCCGACGGCGCCGGTGCGGACGAGTTCGCGGATGGCGGGTACGGCGTGCGAGCCGAAGGACTGGAAGCCCACCTGGCAGGCGATGCCGGCGTCCCGTACCCCGGTCAGGATCCGCTCGAAGTCGGTTCGGGTCGCGGCGGGCGGTTTCTCCAGCAGGAGGTGGACGCCGCGTCCGGCTGCGGTGAGCGCCAGTTCGGTGTGGGTCTGGATGGGGGTGCAGATGATGGCGGCACGGGCCCCGGTGGAGTCCAGGAGCGCCCCGAAGTCGGCTGACTGTTCGGGGAGTTCGGCGGCGAAGGCGGTGAGTTCGTCCTCGCCGAGCGGGTTGAGTTCGCAGACTCCGGCGAGCCGGACGAGGCCCTGGTCCTGGAGGCGGCGGATATTGGCGAGGTGCCAGCGCCCGTGGCCGCGGGCGCCCGCGAGGACGATCGGCAGCGGGGTGGTGTGGGTGTGGGCCATGCGCGTCAGCCCTTCACGGCGCCGGCGCTGAAGCCGGTGATCAGCCACTTCTGGATGAAGGCGAAGACGATCACCACGGGGACCGCGGCGATCACACCGCCCGCGGCGAGCGCGCCCAGATCGACGCTGTCCGCGCCGATGAGGGTGTTCAGGCCGACCGGGATCGTCTGCTTGTCCTGCTCGCTGAGGAACATCAGGGCGAACAGGAAGTGGTTCCAGCTGTGCACGAAGGCGAACGAGCCGACCGCGATCAGCCCCGGCCGCAGCAGCGGCAGCACCACCGCGCAGAAGGCGCGGAAGCGCGAGCAGCCGTCCACCCAGGCGGCCTCCTCCAGCGAGACGGGCACGTTCTTGATGAATCCGCTGATCAGGATGATCGACAGCGGCAGCTGGAAGACCGTCTCGGCGATGACCACGCTCCCCAGCGAGTTGATCATCTGGAGGTTCTTGAAGATCTCGAAGAGCGGTACGAGCATCAGCGCGCCCGGGATGAACTGCGAGCAGAGCAGCGCCAGCATGAAGGCGTTCTTGATCTTGAAGTTGAACCGGGCGAGGGCGTAGCCGCCGGCCAGTGCGACGAGCGTCGTGGTGATCAGGGTGCAGACCCCGACGATCATGCTGTTCTGGAAGAAGACGGCGAAGCTGCGCTCGTTCCAGACCTTGTCGAAGTGCTCCCCGGTCATCGGCCACGGAACGAGCGAGGTGGACCCGGCGGGGCGCACGGCGAACAGGAGCATCCAGTAGAACGGGATGAGGGTGAAGACCAGGTAGATGCCGAGCGGTACGTAGATCTGCCAGCGCGGCACCTCGTCGAAGGCGCGCTCGCGTCCGGGCTTGCGGCGCCGGTGCACGGCGGGCGGCCGGCTGCTCGGGGCGGGCGGGTGTGCGGTGTCGGTGCCGTTCTTCTCGGCCAGTGCGGCAGTCATTTGTGGTCGCCTCCGAACTTGCTCAGGCGCAGATAGACGATCGAGCAGAAGAGGAGGATGACGAAGGCGACGGTGGTGAGCGCCGACGCGTATCCGAAGTCGTGGCCCTCGATGCCGGTGTTGGCGACGTAGAGCGGCAGGGTGGTGGTCTCGCCCGCCGGTCCGCCCCCGGTGAGGGTGTAGAGCAGGTCGACGTTGTTGAACTCCCAGACGCCGCGCAGCAGGGTGGCGAGGATGATCGCGTCCCGCAGGTGCGGCAGGGTGATGTGGAAGAACTGGCGCAGCCGCCCGGCCCCGTCGACGGACGCCGCCTCGTACAGCTCCTTGGAGACGGACTGGAGGTCGGCGAGGATGAGGATGGCGAAGAAGGGGACCCCGCGCCAGAGTTCGGCGACGGTCGCGGCCCAGAAGACGGTTCCCGTGTCGGAGAGCACGGAGGTGCCGTAGTCGCCGATGCCGGCGTCCGCGAGGTAACGGCTGAAGCCGGTGGAGGAGTTGTAGAGCAGGATCCAGATGGTGCTGGTCAGTACGCCGGAGACGGCCCAGGGCGAGAAGACCATGGCGCGGGAGATGCCGCGGCCGATGAAGGTCTGGTTGACGATCAGCGCGAGGGCGAGGCCGAGGGTGAGCTGGAGCGCGACCTGGGTGACCACCCACTGGGCGCTGAAGCCCAGGGTGGTCCAGAACTGGTCGTCCTCGGTGAAGATCCGGGTGAAGTTGTCGAGACCCGCGAAGCCGTTCCGCCACGGCTTGGTGACGTTGTAGTTCTGCAGGCTGTAGTAGAAGACGCTGATCACCGGGTAGGCGATGAATCCCAGCATCAGCAGCCCCGCGGGGGCGATCAGCAGATACGGCAGTCGGCGGGGGCTCGCGGAGCGGCGCCTGGGCACCTTGGGCGGTGTGGCCACAGCGGCGGCTTGGGCCATGACACGTCTCCGTTCTCTGAGGTACTGGGGGTGCGGGCCGGCGCTGGGGGCACTCGGCGGGACTGAGGGGCGCTCGGTGATGCCAGGTGGTGCCAGGTGGTGCCAGGTGGTGCCAGGTGGTGCCGGGTGGTGCCGGGTGGTGCCGGGTGGTGCGATGCGTGTAGTACGCAAGCGCTTCCCGTATGTCGTTCGGTATGCCGGACATGCGGTGCGCGGAATTCCGGTGGGGCCGTTCAGCCGGCGTACGGGTCGGGCACTTCTCCCGGCCGGGCCAGGAAGGCGAAGTCGCAGCCGGTGTCGGCCTGGGTGATCTGGTCCTGGTAGAGCGCCCCGTAACCGCGCTCGTACCGGTTGGCCGGCGGCGTCCACTCGGCCGCGCGCCGCGACAACTCCTCCTCGGTCACGTCGAGATGGAGCAGGCGCGCCTCGACGTCCAGGGTGATGAGGTCACCGCTGCGGACGAGGGCGAGGGGCCCGCCGACATAGGACTCGGGTGCGATGTGCAGCACGCAGGCCCCGTAACTGGTGCCGCTCATCCGGGCGTCGGAGAGCCGCACCATGTCCCGTACGCCCTGCTTCAGCAGGTAGTCGGGGATCGGCAGCATGCCGTACTCGGGCATCCCGGGGCCGCCCTTGGGGCCGGCGTTGCGGAGCACCAGCACATGGTCCTGGGTGAGGGCGAGGGCCGGGTCGTTGATGGTGCGCTGCATCTCCTTGTAGTCGTCGAAGACGACCGCGGGACCGGTGTGGCGCAGCAGGTGGGGTTCGGCGGCGATGTGCTTGATGACGGCGCCGTCCGGGCAGAGGTTGCCGCGCAGCACCGCCACGCCGCCCTCGTCGGCGAGGGGGTTGTCGCGTTCCCGGATGACGTCGCTGTCGTGCACGAGCGCGCCGTCGAGCTGTGCGCGCAGGGTGTCGTGCGCGACGGTGGGCCGGTCCAGGTGGAGTACGTCGGTGAGCCGGGCCAGGAAGCCGGGCAGCCCGCCGGCGAAGTGGAAGTCCTCCATGAGGTACTTCCCGCCGGGGCGCAGATTGGCCAGGACCGGGACGGTGCGGGCGATGCGGTCGAAGTCGTCGAGGGTGAGCCTGATCCCGGAGCGGCCCGCCATCGCGATGAGGTGGATGACGGCGTTGGTGGAGCCGCCGAGCGCGAGGACCGTGGCGACGGCGTCCTCGTACGCGTCCGCCGTGAGGATGTCCGACAGCTTCCGCTGCTGCCACACCAGTTCGACGATCGCGAGCCCGGACCGCGCGGCCATCCGGTCGTGGCCCGAGTCGACGGCCGGGATGGAGGAGGCGCCGGGGACGGTGACGCCGAGCGCCTCGGCCGCGGCCGTCAGCGTGGAGGCGGTGCCCATCGTCATGCAGTGGCCGGGCGAGCGGGCGAGCCCGTTCTCCAGTTCGGCCATCTCGCAGTCACCGATGAGCCCGGCCCGCTTGTCGTCCCAGTACTTCCACATGTCGGTGCCGGAGCCGAGGACTTCGTTGCGCCAGTGCCCCGGCAGCATCGGCCCGGCCGGTACGAAGACGGCCGGCAGGTCGACGGAGGCGGCGCCCATCAGCAGCGCGGGCGTCGACTTGTCGCAGCCGCCGAGCAGCACCGCACCGTCGACGGGGTAGGAGCGCAGCAGCTCCTCCGTCTCCATCGCCAGCATGTTGCGGTAGAGCATCGGGGTCGGCTTCTGGAACGTCTCCGAGAGGGTGGAGACCGGGAATTCGAGCGGGAAGCCGCCCGCCTGCCAGACGCCCCGCTTGACCGCCTGGGCGCGGTCGCGCAGGTGGACGTGGCAGGGGTTGATGTCGGACCAGGTGTTGAGGATCGCGATGACCGGCTTGCCGAGGTGCTCCTCGGGGAGGTAGCCGAGCTGGCGGGTGCGGGCGCGGTGGCTGAAGGAGCGCAGCCCGTCGGTGCCGTACCACTGGTGGCTGCGCAGCTCCTCGGAGCTGATGCGGCCGGCCCCGGGGGTCATATGGACCACCCCGCGACCTGGTCGGCGACCTCGGCGCGCTGCGCCTCGGGCAGCACCCGGCTGGGCGGGCGGACATCGCGGCCGCACAGGCCGAGCGAGGCCAGGGCCTCCTTGATGACCGTCACGTTGTTGGCGGACTGCCGGTCGGCGCGCAGTTCCTCGAAGCGGCGGATCTGCTCCCAGACCTTCATCGCGGCCGGGTGGTCGCCGGCCCGCAGCGCCTCCAGCATGGCGATCGAGACACCGGGGGCGACGTTGACGAGGCCGGAGGTGAATCCGGTGGCGCCCGCGGAGAAGTAGGAGGGGGCGTACAGCTCCGCGAGGCCGGCGATCCAGACGAACCGGTCGAGACCCGCGTCCCGGGCGAAGGCGGCGAAGCGGGCGGCGTCCGGGACGGCGTACTTGACGCCGATGACGTTGGGGCAGGTGTCCGCGAGCGTGGCCAGGGCCTCCCCGTCCAGGTGCGGGTTGCGGATGTAGGGCACGACACCGAGTCCGGGGACGGCCTCCGCGATGGCCCGGTGGTAGTCGATCCAGCCGTCCTGCGAGACGTACGGGTGGACGGGCTGGTGCACCATCACCATCGCGGCGCCGGTGTCCCGGGCGTGCTCGGCCGCGGCGATCGCGGTCGGCACGTCGTGTCCGACCCCGACCAGGATCGCGGCACGGCCGCCCACCTCGTCGATGGTCAGCTCGGTGACGGCGCGCCGCTCCTCGGGGGTCAGCGCGTAGAACTCGCCGGTGTTGCCGTTCGGGGTGAGGATGCGTACGCCGCCGTCGAGCAGCCTGCGCAGCAGGGCGCGGTGCGCCGCCGTGTCGATGGTGCCGTCCGCGGCGAACGGGGTCACCGGGATCGCCACGACGTCTGCGAGGGCCGCCTTCAGCGGTGTGAGGTCCATGCGGACAGGCCTTTCGTCGATGTGCTGGTGGTTCACGCCGCGCCGTCCCCGTCTTCGTCGTCGGGGAACGCGCGGCGGACGAACGACGCGATGTGGTCGTGCAGGGCCCCGGCCGCGGCGTCCGCGTCGTCGGCGAGCGCGAGCCGCAGGATCTCCCGGTGCTCGGCCGCCTCCCGCTCCCAGGACGGGATGGTCGCCCAGGCGACGGTCGAGACGAGGGCCGCCTGGTCGCGTACCTCGTCGAGCATCCGGGCCAGCAGCGGGTTGCCGCAGGGCAGGTAGAGCGCCCGGTGGAAGTCCCGGTTGGCGAGCGACCTGTCCGCCTTGTCGCCGGCCGAGTCGGCCCGCTCCAGGGCCTCCTGGGCCTCGTCGAGCGAGGCCTTGCGGGTGATGGAACGGCGCAGCGCCTCCGGTTCGAGCAGCAGCCGCACGTCGTACACCTCCCGGGCCATGGTCGCGTCGACCAGGCGAACGATCGCGCCCTTGTACTGGCTCATGACGACGAGTCCGGTACCGGCGAGGGTCTTGAGCGCCTCACGGACGGGGGTCTTGGAGACCCCGAACTGTGCGGCGAGCTCGGTCTCGACGAGCGCCTGCCCTGGTCTCAGCTGCGCCGTGAGGATCGCGTGCTTGATTGCCTCCAGCACGTACTGGGTGCGGGACGGAATCGGGGTGGGCGCAAAGGTCATGGGTGAAGGGCTCTCGCATCTCGCGTATCGCGTCTCATATATGACGTACGAAGTACGACGCGATGAAGCTAGAGGCGCCAGGAATGTTTCGTCAACGCTTCTGACAGAAGAACTTCACCGGACTACGACGTGTGCCGTACACGGATCGCGGCACCGGACCGCCCCGCCGAGCGGCCTACGGCATCTTCCCGATGCCCCGCGAGGGCCTTGGCGGACAGCCTGACGGCACAACGCAAGCGCAGGTCAGGGAAGTTCGGTGGGCACGATGGCAGGGTCGGCGGCGGGGCGGGTACTGAGGGACCGGACGGCGGGGCTGTTCCTGGCGGCGGTCGTCGTCTCCGGGTTCGGCAGCTCGGCGATGTCGCTGGCGGCCTGGATCTGGGTCAAGTCGCTGACGGGTTCGGACAGTCTGGCGGCGCTGGCCCTGTTCACCGTCTGGCTGCCGGTGCTCTTCGGCCCGGCCCTCGGGGCGGTGGCCGACCGGTTGCCCGGGAGGCCGCTGCTGGTCCGGTCGAACGTCGTGACGGCGCTGCTGCTGACCACCCTGACCGTGGTGGATTCGGCGGGGCGGATCTGGATCCTGTTCGCGGTGCTCGTGCTGTACGGGACGAGCACCGTGCTGCTGGACTCGGCGGAGTCGGCGCTGGTCGGGCGGGCGGTGGACGCCCGGCTGCTGGGGGACTCCAACGGGCTGCGGATGATGGCGAACGAGGGCATGAAGCTGGTGGCCCCGCTCACCGGTGCGGCACTGTACGCCCGCTTCGGCGGCGCCTCGGTGGCCCTGCTGGACGCGGCCTCCTTCGCGCTGGCCGCCGGGCTCTACGGACTGCTGCGGGTACGGCGGCCCGCCCCTGCGGCGACCGGGGACACCGTGGACGGGACGGGCGACTGGACCGCGGGGATGCGGCAGGTGTGGGGTTCGCCGGTGCTGCGTCCGCTGGTGCTCGCCGGATCGGTCACGATGCTGTGCGCCGGGCTCAACGGGGCGATGCTGTACGCCGTCGTGGACAGGACGCCGGGTCACTCCCCGGCGTACGCGGGGGTGCTCTCCGCGGTGCAGGGCGTCGGGTCCGTCGCCATCGGGCTGCTGGCCGGGCCGTTGCTGCGGCGGCTGCCGGAGCGGGTGTTCACGGCGGCGGGCATCGCCGTGTTCGGGGCGGCGGTGGGGCTGCGGGTGGTGCCGTACGACGCGGCGGCCACTGGGGCGTGTTTCGAAAGTCCCGCCTGCCCGGCGGTGTCTGGCACGCCCCAGTGGCGTGCGGGCTGATCGGGGCCGGGCTGCCGTGTGTGCTGATCGCCGCGATGACGGCGGTGCAGCGGGAGACTCCGGACGCGCTGCTGGGCCGGACCGCGGCGACCGCCAACACGCTGATGTTCGCGCCGAACGCCGTGGCACCGGCGCTCGGCGCGGGGCTGGTGGCGGTGGTCGGCGTCCAGGTGCTGCTGCCGCTGGTGGGCGCGCCGGCGCTGGCGGCCGCGCTGGTCCTGGTCACGGGCCGGCGGGGGCGGCCGACGGGCGCCCCCACCGGCCCGCTTCCGTCATCGGCCGAGGCGTGAGAGCGCTCCGGCGACGGCCCGAAGGTCCGGGCCGGAGGCCAGCCCCGCGTGGTAGAGCCGCAGTTGGTTCGCGCCGAGCGAGGCCGCGTGCCCGGCGTCGCGCTCCAGGGTGTCCGGGCTGCCGCCCATCCCCCGCACCACGGTGAGGTTGGCCGCGAGCACACCTTCGCGGCCGGCGAACGGGCCGAGCACGGCCTCGCGCGCCGCGTCGGTGCCGGTGCAGGGCAGCACCACACCGTCCGCCACGGACAGGATGTGCTCCGGGTCGACGCCCACGTTCGCACCGGAGCGGTACGGGGCGGGGTCGGCGTGCAGCAGCACCTGGAAGTCCGGCGCCGCGGCCGCCCGCACCGCGGCGACCACCGACTCCTGGAGCCCGCGGGCCACTCCGGCGCGCCACTGGAGGGTGGCGGCGGCGGGGCCCGCGCCGAGGAGCTTCTCGACGCCGGACCAGCCGGTCTCCGAAGAGCCGGCACCGGACCAGACCGGCTCCAGCGCCCGGCGTACCGCCTGGGCCAGGTCGTCGGCGTCCAGCCCCTGACCCGCGTACCCGGTCCGGCAGTCGGGGCAGAAGCAGAGCGACATCAGGTACTGTGCCGCGTCGCCGAGGCCGACACCCGCGATCTTGTCGTGGGCGTGCAGATGCGCGAACCCGTACCAGCCGCAGGACTCCAGCTCGGTGCCGTGCGCACCGCCGCGCACCGCCGCCTCCGCCGCCAGGTCCACCAGATGGGCGCGGACACCGGGCTGCGCGATGCAGGGGGCCCACGGGTAGCGGTCGCCGTAGGCGTTGACCACGGAGATGCCCGGATGCTCGGCGCCCAGCCGGGAGTTGTGCGCGAGGACCACCCAGCTGTGCACCTGGAGACCCGCGCCGGCCAGGGCCTCGGCGGCCTCGGCGTAGGGGTCGTCCGAGGCCACCCAGGACTGCGCGCGGGGGCGCAGCGCGCGCCCCGCCCACCGTGCGGGTTCCGGCGGGTAGAGCACCGCCGCGTGCTCGGCCGTGACGATGCGGTGGCCGGGGTGGCGCGGGGTCAGCGCCCGGGTGGAGTGGTAGGCGGAGGCGAGCGTCACCTGCTGGACGCCGAGGTCCGCGACGCGGGCGGCGGCGTCCGGGTCCCCGACGACGTCCCAGGGGTACAGGAAGGCGGAGGTCCTCACCCGCGCTCCCCGGCATCGCCGCCGGCACTCCGCTCCAGCAGCGCGCGGCCGCTCTCGATGATCCCGGTCAGCTCCTCGATGTGCGCGGCCGGCGGCTCGGTGAGCGGGCTGCGCACCTCGCCGACCTCCAGACCCTGGAGCCGGACGGCCGCCTTGACCAGCGAGACCGCGTAGCCGCGGCCCTTGGCCCGCAGTTCGACGAGCGGCCGGTAGAAGTGGTCGAGCAGCCCGTTGACGAGGGCGTCGTCACCCGCTTCGAGGGCCCGGTAGAAGGCCAGCGCGATATCGGGCGCGAAGGCGAAGACCGCGGAGGAGTAGAGCGCGACGCCGATGCCCCGGTAGGCGAGGCCGGTGAGCTCGGCGGTGGGCAGCCCGTTGAAGTACAGGAAGTCCTGGCCGGGCAGCCCGGTGCGGACGGCGCTGACGATGCGCTGCATCAGGTCGAGGTCGCCGTAGCCGTCCTTGAGGCCGATGATGCCCGGCGTCTGTGCCAGGGCGACCACGGTCTGCGGGGTGAAGACGGCGTTGTCGCGCTGGTAGACGATCGTCTCCAGGCCGGTGGCGGCGGCGAGTGCCGTGTAGTGGGCGAGCAGCCCCTCCTGGTCGGCCACGACCAGGTACGGCGGCATGGCGAGGAGCCCGTCCGCGCCCGCCTCCTCAGCGAGCTTCGCGAACTGGACGGCGAGGGCGGTGCCGTATCCGGCGCCCGCCACGACGGGCACCTGGCCGGCGGTCTCCTCGACGGCCGCGGCGACGACGAGGCGGAACTCCTCGGGCGTCAGGGCGTGGAACTCACCCGTCCCGCAGCAGGCGAAGACGGCCGCCGCACCGGCGTCCACGCCCTTGCGCACATGCGCGCGGAAGACATCGAGGTCGACGGAGCCGTCGGGTCCGTAGGCGGTGACGGGGAAGAAGAGCGGCCCGGCGACAGCGGTGAGTCGGGCGGCGAGTGGGACTGAGGTCACGGGCGCTCCCTGAGCGGGTTCAGGCGTGCACAATTCTGATCGACGTCCATATTCATGAACGCTCCTTACGCTAAGGCAGTGGCTCGGCGCGGGTCAAGGTGGGTTCGCGTCCCGGTCCGGGGTGCGGGGTTCCGTCCTCAATCGCCGGACGGGCTTGGTGTGTGCGGGTGCCCCGCGGGGCGCGCTTTCCGTGCGGGTGGGGGTCCGGTGCCCCTCCGGGGCGTCTCCTCGAACGACGAACGTTCGGCGGGTACGCAAACGGACCCGGGTATCTGTTCGTCGTCCTGCGGGGACTCCCCTGCACGGCCCCGGACCCGGCCGTCCCGCGTCTGCGGCAGTCGCGGGGCCGGTGTGCAGACGCGCACGATGCAGGGGTGGGGACGGGGCACCACCCCCCACCCACCGGGAAAGCGCACCCGGCGGGGGCACACGACGCCACCCAGCCCGTCCGGCGATTGAGGACAGAACCCGAGCCCGGACCAGGGCACCCCCCCTTGACGCAACCCCACACCGCTCCATAACTTGTCCACGCATGTGAACCCCACCCAGGACCCGGCGAGCGCAGCCGCCCCCGTTCCGAGGAGATCCGCGTATGCCCGCCCCCCGCACCGTCCTGCTCACCGGCGCCGCCGGCGGCCTCGGCACCCTGATGCGTGGACTGCTGCCCGCCCACGGCTACGAGCTCCGCCTCCTCGACATGGTCCCCGTCGACGGCGAGCCGGACGCGATCACCGCCGACCTCGGCGACAAGGAGGCGCTGCGCGAGGCCGTGCGGGGCGTCGACGCGATCATCCACCTTGCGGGGATCTCGCTGGAAGCCTCTTTCGACAAGATTCTCCGGGCGAACATCGAGGGCACGTACAACCTCTACGAGGCCGCGCTCGCGGAGGGCGTGCGGCGGATCGTCTTCGCCTCCTCCAACCACGCGGTCGGATTCACCCCCCGCCCGCTCCCCGGCGACCCGCTCATCCCGATCGGGACCCCGCGCCGCCCGGACACCTTCTACGGCCTCTCCAAGTGCTTCGGCGAGGATCTCGCCCAGCTCTACTGGGACCGGCACGGGCTGGAGACCGTCTCCGTGCGCATCGGCTCCTGCTTCCCGGAGCCGACATCCGTAAGGATGCTCTCGGTCTGGATGAGCCCCGGCGACGGCGCCCGGCTCTTCGACGCCGCCCTCAGCGCCGAGAACGTGGGGCACACCGTCGTCCACGGCTCATCCGACAACACCCGGCTGTGGTGGGACCTCACCTCGGCGCGCGCGCTCGGCTACGAGCCGAGGGACGACTCGGAGCCGTACGCGGCGAAGCTCATCGCCGAGCAGGGCGAACTCGACCCGGACAACCCGGACCACGCCCACCTCGGCGGCCACTTCTGCACCAACCCGCCGATCTGGCCGCACTGAGCGCGACCACCCGGAAACCGCTGACATGAGCTGACATACCCGGGCGGAACCGGCGCCGCCGCCGTACGGGCGAAGCCGCCCAAAGGTAAGGGAACGGCAAAGCCGGGCCATTCGTTACCCGGTGCATGACCGATATGACACCCGGCTCGAACATCCCTCTCTCCGCCCCCCGCGTGGCGGTGGACGTCGCCGCTCCGGTGCGGCTCGACGTGTCGGGCCTGCTGCTCACCGCCGACGGCAAGGTGCGCTCCGACGACGACTTCATCTTCTACAACCAGCCCACGGGCCCCGGTGTGACCTACCGCTCCGGCGGCGGCACCGCTCCCGACGCCATCGTGGTCGACACCGCTGCCGTGCCGCCCGGCATCGAGAAGATCGTCGTCACCGCCAGCCCGGACGGAGCGGGTCAGACCTTCCAGGGCATCGAGCCCACCGCCACCGTGCGCAACGCGGACGACGGCAGTGCGCTCGCCACCTTCACCCCGCCCCAGCTGGGCGCCGAGACCGCGCTCGTGGTCATCGAGGTCTACCGGCGGGGCGGCGCCTGGAAAGCCCGCGCGGTCGGCCAGGGCTATGCCGACGGGCTGGCGGGCATCGCCACCGACTTCGGCGTCTCGGTCGAGGACGAGCCCGCCGCCGCGCCCGCACCGGTGGCGCCCCCGGTGACCGCCGCCGCCCCGGTGGACCCGAGGCTCTCCGCCCCGCCGGCGCCGGCCGCTCCGCCGGCCCCGCCCGCCGCCCCTCCGGCGGCCCCGGCCCCCGGCCGGATCAACCTGGACAAGGGCCGGGTCAGCCTGCAGAAGAACCAGACGGTGTCGCTGGTCAAGGGCGGCCGGCCGCTGCTCTCCCAGGTCAAGATGGGCCTCGGCTGGGAGCCCGCCTTCCGCGGCAAGGACATCGACCTGGACGCGTCGGTGATCGCCTACGGCCCGAACCGCAACCACCTGGACAGCTGCTACTTCGGCAAGCTCTCCATCCTGAACGGCGCCATCAAGCACTCGGGCGACAACCTCACGGGCGAGGGCGCCGGGGACGACGAGGTGATCGTCGTCGATCTGGGCCGGATTCCGGCGGAGGCGACCGGCCTGGTCTTCACGGTCAACTCGTTCACGGGCCAGAAGTTCACCGAGGTGGCGAAGGCCTACTGCCGGCTGATCGACGTGGCCACCGGCGACGAGCTGGTCCGCTTCGACCTGACGGGCGCCGAGCCGCAGACAGGCGTGATCATGGCCAAGCTGATCAAGCAGTTCTCCGGCGAGTGGGAGATGACCGCGGTGGGCGACTTCGTGAAGTCGCGCACCGTGCGGGGCATGGTCAAGCCCGCCGCCCAGTCGCTGTAGGCCGTGTCCCCGGTCGCTCCGGCGACCGGTGGAACGGCTTCAGGGGCACCCGGCTGGTGGCGGGTGCCCCTGAAGGCCGTCAATGAGAGGGATACGGCGGACACGTCGGACGCGGCGCGTGCTCGTCGCTTCTCTCAGAGCTTGGTCAGCTTGGAGTACGGGCTCAGGATCCTCCCCTGTCGCCCCGAGAAGTCGATGAGCACTGCGTCGTTGTCGCCCTCGACAGCAAGGACTCGGCCGAGTCCGAACTGGTCGTGCGACACCCTGTCGCCCACATCGAACAATTCGACCGGTGGGGCCGCCTGGGCCGGGCGGTTGAAGGGACTGGAAGGCAGGTGACGCCGGGATCCGGCTGATTGTTTCATTACCTTGAGTATGCGCCCTGGAAACGCCCGACGCCATGCCCGACCGCTTCCGGGGCCCCACTGATGCCGGATTCGTAATCAGCGATTCCGCGGCCGGCCGGCCTCCCTTCCCGCTCCCGGCAAGGGCACCGCCCCTTGGCGCGGCACCCGAAAGGCCCCGAAGGTGTGGCGGTTATCGCTTTCCGACAGGGCGTGCCCGCTGCGGCTCGTCGGCCCTGTGCCGACGAGCCACGCCGGGCCGTGCCCCGGTCCGGCGTCCCGGGCCCGGCCACGTCACCACGCCCCCCTTCCGGGTGACACGGGCGCGACCCGCCCGGACCACTCGTGCGGGTTACTGACCCCGTCGCGGCTGACGCTTCCACGGGCCGGTGATGGCCACCATGATGCCCGGCGTCTGGATGTTGGCGAACAGCGTCTTCCCGTCGGGCGAGAACGTGACTCCGGTGAACTCGCTGTACTCCGGGTCCTCCTCGGTCCCGGCGTTCAGCTCGTTGCGCGCGATGGGGTAGGTGCGGCCGCTCTCGGTGGCCCCGAACAGGTGCTGGACGCCCTCGCCGTCCTCGGCGATCACGAGGCCGCCGTACGGCGAGACGGTGATGTTGTCCGGGCCGTCGAACGCACCGTCCACGGAGGGGTCGGCGTTGACGCCGAGAAGCACCTTCAGCGTCAGTGTGCGGCGCTTCGGGTCGTAGAACCAGACCTGGCCGTCGTGCTGGACCGGGCTCTCGTCACGGGCGAACGAGGAGACGATGTAGGCGCCGCCGTCGCCCCACCACATGCCTTCGAGCTTGCGGGCCCGGGTGACGTCCTTGTCGCCGAACTGCTTGCGCACCGAGACGGTCCTGGCGTCGCGGTCGGGGACGTCGACCCAGTCCACGCCGTAGACCGTGCCGATCTTCGTGGCGCGCGAGAGGTCGTCGACGAACCTGCCGCTGTGATCGAAGCACTTGGTGGCCTGGAGGACACCGGCGTCGGCGGCGAGCGTGCGCAGCTTGCCGTGGCCGTGCCGGAAGCCGTGCGGCGGGACCCAGCGGTAGAGCAGTCCGTTGGGGCCGGACGCGTCCTCGGTGAGGTAGGCGTGGCCCTGCTTGGGGTCGATGACGACGGCCTCGTGGGCGTACCGGCCGAACGCCTTGACCGGGCGCGGGTCGCGGTTGGCGCGCTTGTCGTACGGGTCGACCTCGAAGACGTAGCCGTGGTCCTTGAGCAGACCGTTCTTGCCGGCCCTGTCCTCGGTCTCCTCGCAGGTGAGCCAGGTGCCCCACGGGGTGGCGCCACCGGCGCAGTTGGTGGACGTGCCGGCGATGCCGACCCATTCGGCGGTGCGGCCGTCGCGGCGGGTCTCCACGACGGTGCAGCCGCCGCCCGCGACCGCGTCGTAGACGAGACCCTCGGTGAGCGGGACCGGGTGCTCCCAGTCGGTGCGGACGCCGGCCAGCTCGTGGTTGTTCACCAGCAGGGTCACGCCGCGAGCGCCCTCGAAGGCGGCCGTGCCGTCGTGGTTGGAGGGGGTGTACTCACCGCTCTCCAGCTTGGTGACACCGCTGTGGGTGATGACCTCGTACGAGAATCCGGCGGGCAGCGCGAGTATGCCCGCCGGATCGGGGAGCAGCGCCCCGTATCCGGGCTCGTGGCTGTGACCGTGCCCGTGGCCGTCGTGGTCGTGACCGTGGCCGTGGCCGTGCTTGGAGTCCCCGGCGGCGAGGGCGCCGGGCGCGGTGGCCAGCGCGGCGACGGTTCCGGTGAGGGCGATGCCCGCACCGGTGAGGGCGGACTGTTTGCTGAATTCCCTGCGCGTGAAGGCCATCACGTACTCCTGGTGCGGCTGGGGCGGCTGTTGGCGGGATCACCGTCCCGCGCCGGCGCCAACACCAGTTGAACTGAGGGCGACTTCCAGGCAATGCCTTCCGTGAACTTCCCGGCGGTGGGGGCGGCCACGCCCCGCCGCCCCCACCGCGCCCGGCTCAGCCGGCCGAGCCGCTCCGGGACCGGGCCTTGAACGCGGCCTTGCGGGCGTCCTTCGCCAGCTTCTTGTCGCTGTGCAGCCGGCCCATCGCCTCAAGGACGTCCGCCGTGGCCGGGTGGTCCACCCGCCACACCTCGTCGAAGAAGCCGCTGTGCTGGCCGGACAGCCCCTCGACCAGGCCCTGGAGCTCGTCCAGATCGCCGTCCGCCTCCAGTTGCGCCGCGATCGTGTCGACGGCGAGCCAGAAGATCATCGACTCCGGCGGCGCGGGCACGCCGGCGGCGCCCAGCTCCGCGAGCCAGACCCGGGCGAGGCCGCCCAGCTCCGCGTCGTCCAGCACGGCGCGCACGGCGGGCTCGGCCTCCGCGCCGACCAGGGCGAGCGCCTGCTGGCAGTGCAGCCGGCGCAGTGGTGCCTGCGGGTCCTCACCCCGTGCCGCGTCCAGGAGCTCGCCGGCCGCCCCGCCGGCGCCGCGCCGGGCGAGCCACAGCTCGACCTCGCTGCGGGCCGCGTCCTCGGGGTAGTAGGCGATGCCGCCGAGGAGCGCGTCGGCGCCCTTGTCGAGGAGGTCCCCGATGGCGGGGGCCTCCACACCCGCGTCCAGCATCCTGGCCCGGATGCCGTACAGGCCGAGCGGGGTCAGCTTCACCATCCCGTACCGGGTGACGTCGTCGTCGTCGGCGGGCGGGGTGGCGTCCTCGCCCTCCTCGGCGAGCAGCGCCTCGTCCACCGGCTGGTACTCGACGATGCCGATGGGCTCCAGCACCCGGAACTGGTCGTCGAGGCGCATCATCGCGTCCGACACCTGCTCCAGGATGTCGTCGGTGGGCTCGCCCATGTCGTCGGGCACGATCATCGACGCGGCGAGCGCGGGCAGCGGTACGGGCGCGTCGCCCGCGGCGCTGTCGGAGACGGTGAGCAGATAGAGGTTGCCGAGCACGCCGTCGAGGAATTCGGCCTCGGTCTCCGGGTCCCACCCCAGGGCGTCGAAGTCGATCGACCCGTCCTCGCCGACGAGGTCGGCGAAGTCGTCGAAGAAGGGGGCGATGGCGTCGGCATGGGCGGCCTCCAGGCCGTCGAGCCAGATCGCCAGGACGTCCTGCGGTGATCCGCCGGTCAGCAGCGCCAGGTTCTCGCCCGCGGTGACGGTGCCCTCCGGCTCTTCGCCGAAGCCGTCCTCCGCCGCCGGCTCGGTTCCCGGTTCCGTCTCCTCGTCCGCCGGGTCCTCGACCTCGACGAGCCCGGTGTCGACCGCGAGCCGCCAGGCCTCGCTGGCCTCCGCCGCACCGTCCTCGTCCGCGGTGAGGCCGAGGTGCTCGGCCGCCGCGGGCAGCTGCGCTTCGACGAGCTCGCCGCCGGCGCCCACCCTGGTGCCGGGCCCGGCCCAGCGGGCGAGCCGGACGGCGCGGGCGAGCAGCGGCGCGGCAAGCGCGTCCCGTGCCAGCTCGGCCTCGGTGTGCAGCCGCACCGGCGGCAGGGTGGGGCGCTCTGCGGACATCAGGGGGTTCTCCTAGGAACGTACGGGGCGCACGCGTCGCCGGGGCCATGGCTTCCGGGCGTGTACGGGGACAGGCGGCCCAAGCGTAGACGCATTTCGTACCACGCCGCCCGGTACCCGGGCAGGTCCGCCGCCGCCCGCCCTCCGGGCCCCGGCGACGGGCGGCCGCACCCGCGCGATCACCGCCCCCGGACCCCCGGCCGCAGACTGAGCGCGGGGGTGTAGCGGTGCACACCGCCGCCGGTCACCCCGGGGTGGTTCCGCACCCGTTCCCACTGCGGTGTCCGCGACCCGACCCCGCTCCCGGGAGCGGCCAGCGCGTCGATGTGGGCCTGTGCGCTCACCCATTCCGCGTAATTGAGCACCCGGGTTCCGTCTGTGCTCACATGGAAGTGCCCGCCGATGCCGCCCGGTGCGGGCGCCGGGTCCGTCCCCAGTGCCTCGAACACACCGTCCACCCAGTCGCGTTGGCGGGCCTTGTCCGCCCCCTCGAACTCCACGTCGACGATGACGACGCACCCCGGCTCCCGTCCGTCCGGACCGCCGAGCGACGCGGAGCGGTAGAGCTCGTACGTGTGCGGTCCGATCCGCTCGATGCCGGGCACGGCCGCGTCGATGCCGGCGTTGCGCGCGTCCCGGCCGGCCCGGACGAAGGCCTGGTGGCTCTCCTCGTCCGGCCACTGCGAGTAGTGGAAGAGCGTCCTGCCGTCCTCCCCCGCGTGGACGGTGTACGAGAGCGGCCCCGGCTGCGGCCACTCCCGGCCGGCCCAGGCGTCCCGGATGGCCTCGACGGCCTGCCGCTGCCGCTCGGGGGTGCCGACGTCCCAGGTACTGGCCTTGACGATGCCCGCGTCCGCTCGGGTGAAATCGGGCCTGGACACGAATTCGACGCTCATGGCTGCTCTCCTCACCGGCGCTCCCCTGCGGTGCGCCCGTGACAGCCACCCTGTGACGTCAAGCGCGCTTGAGGTCAACTGCGGCCCGCGCTGTCGTCGTTAGGCTGGCGAATCGGACAACGAACGGAGTACCGCATGTCGCTGCGGGTCGAGGCCATCACGCGCGAACAGCACCTGGCGTTTGTCGCGGAACGGGGCTCCGCGAGCCATATGCAGGTCCCGTCGTGGGGCGAGGTGAAGCCGGACTGGCGCGCGGAGAGCATCGGCTGGTCCGAGGCCGGGCGGATCGTCGGCGCCGCGCTGGTCCTGTACCGGCCGATCCCCCGGGTGAAGCGGTATCTGGCCTATCTGCCGGAGGGACCGGTCATCCCGTGGCACGAGGGCGATCTGCGCCCCTGGCTGGATCCGCTGGTGGCCCATGTCAAGGCGCGGGGCGCGTTCACGGTACGGATGGGGCCGCCGGTGATCGCCCGCCGCTGGGAGGCCCAGACCGTCAAGGACGCCATCCCCGATCCGGCCGCGCGCAGGCTGCGCGACGTCGAGCCGGACGTGAGCGAGCCGGGGGCCGCCGAGCTGGTGGCCCAGCTGCGCCGGCTGGGCTGGCAGCAGGGCGAGGACGGCGACACGGACGGCTTCAGCGCGGGACAGCCCCGGTACGTCTTCCAGGTGCCGTTCGCCGGGCTGTCGCTGGAGGAGATCCGCGGCGGGCTGAACCAGCAGTGGCGGCGCAACATCAAGAAGGCGGAGAAGGCGGGCGTCAAGGTGGTCGAGGGCGACCACGACGACCTTCCGGCCTTCTACGAGCTGTACCGCGAGACCGCCGAGCGCGACCGTTTCATCCCCCGCCCGCTCGGCTACTTCCAGCGCATGTGGACCGCGCTGCGCGCCGAGGATCCCGAACGGATGCGGCTGTACCTCGCGCACCACGACGGGGAGGTCCTCTCCGCGGCGACGATGCTGACGGTCGGGACGCACGTCTGGTACTCCTACGGCGCCTCCACCAGCCGCCGGCGCGAGGTGCAGCCCAACAACGCGATCCAGTGGCGGATGATGAGCGACGCGCACGAGCGGGGCGCGAGCGTCTACGACCTGCGCGGCATCACCGACACCCTCGACGAGAGCAACCACCTGATGGGCCTGCTGCGCTTCAAGGCGGGCACCGGCGGCCGGGCCGCCGAGTACGTCGGCGAGTGGGACTATCCGGTCAACAAGCTGCTGCACAAGGCCTTCGGCCTGTACATGTCCCGCCGCTGACGTCCGGGGCGGACCGCCGGCCGCGCCTGCGAGCGCCCGTGCCCCGCCGCGTCACTCGGTCGGCGAGGTCCGCCAGCCCGTCATGTTGAACTCGTCGAGCAGCCGTACGTCGCTGCCCTCCAGCGGGAAGGTGCGCGCCTCCAGGCCGGGCGCCGGGGCGATCTCCAGCGCGTCGCCCTCGATCAGGTCGCCGCCGGTCGGGGTGGAGACCCAGACGAGGAGCGACCGCATGGTCCTGCCGGGGGCCAGCATGACCTCTTCGGGGCCCTTGTCGTTGCCGAAGTACGACGAGCCCGGGTTCACCTTCACCGGCAGCGCGTCACCGTTCTCGTCGATGGCCTGGACCGAGGGGTAGCCGTCGACCCGGACGGGCTTGCCGCCGCAGTTGGTCAGGGTGAGCCCGACGGCGCGGTGGCCGAGGGCCGCCTCCACGGGGCCCATGTCCACTACGAGGCCCGAGTCCGGGCAGCCGGTGGCGGAGGGCGCCGGGGTCGGGCGGACGGGTGCCTGGGGACGCCCGGCGGGCGCGGAGGCGATGTCCAGCGGGGACGGCGGGCTCACGTGCACCCCCGCGGACGCGGTGGGCGACGGGCTCGGGCCCGCCTCCCCCTCCCCCGCCGGCACGAGGAATCCCGCGCACCCGGACAGGGTGAGCGTTCCGGCCACGGTCAGCGCCGCCGGGACCGCTCTCCGTATCCCCGTCCCCCACAGTGCCCGCACGCCCATGCGTCCGCCCCCCACGTCAGCCCGCCCCGATGTGCGGCCGATCATGCCAGAGCACCGAATTGTTGAGCACTCCTTCAGCTTCGGACCAAGCAGAACTAAGTAGACCTTCACGGTCCGGTGCGGGGACACTTCGGACATGACGCCTCCCGCAGCATCCCGCCCGCGCCCCTTCGGCCGCGCCCTCTGCGCCATGATCACCCCGTTCACCGCCGAGGGCGCCCTCGATCCGGACGCGGCCGCCGGGCACGCCGCGGCACTGGTCGCGGCCGGCTGCGACGGTCTGGTGCTCAGCGGCACCACCGGCGAGTCCCCGACCACGTCCGACGCCGAGAAGACCGCGCTGCTGCGCGCGGTGCGTGAGGCGGTCGGCGCGCGGGTGCCGGTGGTCGCGGGCGTCGGCAGCGCGGACACCCGGCACACCGTGGAGCTGGCCCGGCAGGCGGAACGGGCGGGCGCCGACGGCCTGCTGGTGGTGACGCCGTACTACAGCCGGCCGCCGCAGGCCGCCGTCGAGGCGCACTTCCTGCGGGTCGCCGAGTCCACCGGCCTCCCGCTGATGCTGTACGACATCCCCGGCCGCACCGGCACCCGCATCGAACCGGAGACGGTGCTGCGACTGTCGGAGCACCCGCGCGTCGTGGCGGTGAAGGACTGCTCGCAGGACCTGCTGGGCGCGACGAAGGTGATCGCCGCCACCTCGCTCGCGTACTACTCGGGCTGCGAGGAGCTGAACCTGCCGCTGTACGCGGTGGGCGGCGCGGGCTACGTCAGCACCGTCGCCAACGTGGCACCCGGCCGGCTGCGGGCCGTGCTGGACGCGTTCGACGCCGGGGACACCGCCGGGGCGGCGCGGCTGAACGGGCTCCTGGCGCCGCTCGTCGAGCTGATGATGGCGTCCGGGCTGCCCGGCGCGGTGACGGCGAAGGCGCTGCTGGACGCGGGCCCGGTCCGGGAACCGCTGCAGCCCGCCGGGCGCGGGGCGGCCGACGGGCTGCGAGGGGCGTACGAGGAACTGCTCGGACCCTCTTAACCGTTGCTGTGCAGGACGTCGTTGAGGCCGTCCCAGACCGCGTTGTTCGGGCGGGCCTCGACCGTGCCGGTCACCGAGTTGCGGCGGAAGAGGATGTTCGAGGCGCCGGAGAGCTCGCGCGCCTTGACGACCTGGCCGTCCGGCAGGGTGACCCGGGTACCGGCGGTGACGTACAGACCGGCCTCGACGACGCACTCGTCGCCCAGCGCGATCCCGACACCGGCCTCCGCGCCGACCAGGCAGCGCTCGCCGATCACGATGCGCTCCTTGCCGCCGCCGGAGAGGGTGCCCATCGTGGAGGCGCCGCCGCCGATGTCGGAGCCGTTGCCGACGACGACGCCCGCGGAGATGCGGCCCTCGACCATGGAGGTGCCGAGTGTGCCGGCGTTGAAGTTGACGAAGCCCTCGTGCATCACGGTGGTGCCGGAGGCGAGGTGCGCGCCGAGCCGTACCCGGTCGGCGTCGGCGATCCGGACGCCCTTCGGCGCGACGTAGTCCGTCATGCGCGGGAACTTGTCGACCGAGGTCACCTGGAGGTGCAGGCCCTCGGCGCGGGCGTTCAGCCGCACCTTCTCCAGGTCGTCGACGGCGACCGGTCCGAGCGAGGTCCAGGCCACGTTGGTGAGGAGACCGAAGAGGCCGTCCAGGTTCTGCCCGTGCGGCTGGACGAGGCGGTGCGAGAGCAGGTGCAGCCGCAGGTACGCGTCGTGGGCGTCGAGCGGCTTGTCGTCGAGCGAGCCGATGACCGTGCGCACGGCGACCACCTCGACCCCGCGGCGGGCGTCCACGCCGATGGCCTTGGCGGCGCCCTCGCCGAGCAGGCCGACGGCACGGTCGGGGGTGAGCCGCTCGGTTCCGGCCGGGCCGGGCTCGGCGGTGAGCTCGGGCGCGGGGAACCAGGTGTCGAGAACGGAACCGTCGCCGGCGATGGTGGCGAGGCCGGCGGCGACGGCGCCGGTGGTACGGGTGGAAGTCGTGTCGGTCATGACCCGAACCTAACCGGCCGGAGGCCGCCCCGGCGAACCGGTCTCGGCCTCCGGGCGTCGTGGCCGCGGGACGGCTGCCACGAGCGCTGTCCTGTCGACCGGGCCGATGGACGTGCCACCACCGGTGAGGACGTTCCAGGTCGTCGCGCACCGCGCGGAGCATCTCCCGGAAATCCGGGCCCAGCACGGTCCGTTCCCCTCCCCGACCCCACGAGTTCCCTTTGGGAACGGACTGTGGCAGCATGCTTTCGCAGGTCAGTCCGGTTGAATGACCGTCCGACGTGACGGAGGAACCCCATGCCCCAGCGCACCAGCCTGGCCGACGCCGACTGCGCGATCGCTCAGGCGCTCGACGTGGTCGGCGACTGGTGGACCCTGCTGATCGTGCGGGACACGGCGCGCGGGGTGCACCGTTTCGACGCCCTCCAGCATGAACTGGGCATGTCCCGCAAGGTCCTGACCGAGCGGCTGCGGCTGCTGGTCGAGGCGGATGTGCTGTCCCGGGAGCCGTACCAGGAGCGGCCCGCCCGGTACGAGTACCGGCTGACCCCGCGCGGCCGCGCCCTGCTGCCGGTACTGATCGCGCTCCAGGACTGGGGCGACGCCTGGGTGACGGGAGACGGAGCGACCATGGCGACCGCACAGGAGTCCTCGCAGGAGGCCGCGCGGGTGCACGCGCTGGTGGGCACCCGGGTGCCGGAGCTGAGCCTGCCGTGCCACACCGGCGGCGAGCACGACCCCGTCGCCGCGGCCACCCCGTACACCGTCCTGTACTTCTTCCCCGGGGCCTACGCCCGCGCGGAGTCCTATCCGCCGGACTGGGCCGCGATTCCCGGCGCGCGGGGCTGCACCCTCGAATCGTGCACCTACCGCGACCGGCTGGCCGAGTTCACGGCGGCGGGCGCGACGGTGCACGGCGTCTCCACCCAGCGCCCGGACGAGCAGCAGGCGTTCGCGGAGGCGGAGCGGCTGCGCTTCCCGCTCCTTTCGGACGCCGGACTGGAGCTGACGGCGGCGCTGCGGCTGCCGACGTTCCGGGCCGCCGGGATCAGCCGCCTGAAGCGGCTGACCCTGGTGGTGGACCGGGACCGCACGGTCCGCGAGGCGCTGTACCCGATCACCGACATCGAACAGAGCGTGCGGGCGGCGCTGGCTGCGGTCCGGGCCGGGGCGGGAGAGGGTGCGGACGGGGCGGCCGACTGAAGCAGTGAGGGGAACGCTCAACGGGCTCGGCGGCCGGATCCCCCGTGCGGCCGGGGGCGGGCGTGCTCAGCCGGCGATCCGCCCCAGCATCTCCCGTGCGTACGCCTCGTCGTAGACCCCGCCGGTGAGCAGTACCTGGAGACAGATCCCGTCCATCAGTGCGACCAGGGCCCGCGCGGCGGCCGGATCGGTGCGTGCCGCCAGGAGTGCGGCCGTGTCGTCGGTCCACTCGGCGGCGACCGGCCGCAGCGCGGGCCTGCGCAGGGCGGCGAGGTAGAGCTCGTACTCCAGCTCCGCCCGGCCGCCGCCGAAGAACTCCCCGAGCAGCCGGGCGAGTTCGGCCGCGAGGTCGGCGGCCGGGTCGGCGAGGGCCCGGCTCTCCCGCATGAGTCCGGCGAAGTTCTCGTTCGACCGGCGGAGCGCGGCGGTCAACAGCTCGTCCAGCGAGGCGAAGTGGTACGTCGTCGAGCCGAGCGGCACATCGGCCTCGGCCGCGACGGAGCGGTGGCTGAGCCCGGCGATGCCCTTGGCGCCGACCACCCGGATCGCCGCGTCGATGATCCGGGCGCGCCGCTCGGGGTCGTACCGCCGTGCCATCAGTGCGCACCGCCCAGGTTGAGCACCACGACACCGGCGATGACCAGCGCGATGCCCGCGACCTTGACCAGGCTGCCGGACTCCCCCATGAACAGCGTCCCGATGACGGCGACGGCGGCGGTGCCGATGCCGGCCCAGATCGCGTAGGCGGTGCCCATCGACATGGTCTTGAGGGTCTGGGCGAGCAGCGAGAAGGCGAGCAGGTAGCCGAGGACGGTGATCAGTGAGGGCCAGAGCCGGGTGAAACCCTCGCTGTACTTCATGGCGGTCGTCCCGGCCACCTCCGCCGCGATGGCCGCGGCCAGCAGTCCATATCCCATGTGTACGAGTGTACGCATCGGCCCGCGCAGAATGCCCGGGGTCGGCCGGGCACCGGGGGCGATACGGTGGTCCGTCCATGTACATGACCGACTGACAGGCGGAGCAGCAGTGGCGCAGGACGCAGGGTGGGGCGGCGGGCCGTACGAGGGCGCGCCGTACGGGGGACCTCCCGGAGGGCCGCCCGGTTGGGGCGGCTGGGGCGGCGGCTGGATGCCGCCCAAGCCCGGGGTGATACCCCTGGGGCCGCTGAGGCTCGGGGACATATTCAACGGCGCGTTCTCCACGGTCGGCCGTCACGGCAAGCAGTTGTTCGGCGTCGGCGCGGCCGTGTACGGCGGGGCGTTGGCCGTGGTCGTGGCAGCGATCGCCATCGCCTACTCCGCGACCTCGGACCATCTGCACCGGATGTTCTCGCTCAGCTACGACGAGGACCCCAGGACCGAGGACTGGGCACCGGTGGTGATCGCCCTCTGCGCGGTCGCGCTGGTGTGCCTGATCACGGCCGTGCTCTCCACGGCCCTGATGTACGCGGCCGTACCCGCGGTCCTCCAGGAAGCGGTCCTGGGCCGGCCCACCACCTTCTCCGCCGTCTGGCAACGGGCCTGGGCACGGGTGCCCGCGGTGATCGGAACGGTGTTCCTGACCTGGGTGATCGCGATGATCCCACTCATGCTGGCCTGGGCCGGCGTCGTCGCCCTCATCATCGGCCTGGCGAGCACGGGCGGCGGCGACGGCGCCTCGGTCACGCTGGTCGTCGTCGGCATGCTCGGCGCCCTGGCCACCGCGCCGCTGGCGGTCTGGCTCTGGGTGAAGTTCAGCCTGGCGCCCTCGGCCGTGGTCTTCGAGAACCAGGGCCCCGTCGCGGCACTGCGCCGCTCGTCCGTGCTGGTGCGCGGCGACTGGTGGCGGATCTTCGGGATCAGCCTGCTGGCGGGCGCCATCGCGGGGGTCGCGAGCTATCTGATCCAGCTGCCGTTCACGTTCGTCGGCATGTTCTCGGGGATGCTCGGCTCGGCGAACCTGAGCGACGACCCGAACCCGGCCTCGGTCGTCGTCGCGATGAGCGGCTATCTGATCGCCATGATGATCGGACAGCTGGTCAGCCAGCTGATCGTGGCCACCTTCCCGCCGCTGGTGACCGGACTGCTGTACGTGGACCGGCGCATCCGCACCGAGAACCTGGGCCCGGTCCTCGCCGAGGCCGCCGCGGTACCGCCGCAGTACACGGGCTGAGTCCGCCTTCGCCGGCGCGGCCGGGCCCGTCGTGCCGGTGGGTGCGGAGGCCTGAATTCCGAGGGCGATTTCTGGTCGATCACGTCCGGGCCGAATTGCCGATCCTGGTCGTCTTTTGCCGGCTTGCCCCGGATAACCCAACCCGCGTACAGCGGCGTTGCGCATGTTGCAACGAGAAGTGCACCACCGCGACGGATGCGTGAGGGTAAGCCATCTCTTGTTATCTATAGCTCGATTGTGCGATTAATCAGCCGTCGCGGGGGCTTTGGCTCAGAGACATCTGAGGAGCACGACGTATCAGCGGCAGCCGCATGCCCTGCGGCCGAGGCTCCCTTCCGTGTTCTGGACCTCGTCGGCCGAAGGAGTACGCACCAATGACACGCACGAAGATCGTTGCGGCTGCGCTGTTCACCCTTGCCATCGCCGTGCCCACGGCCACGGCGGCGGCAGCAGTGGACGCCTACGCCGGGGGTGCGCACGGTTGGTCTCCGGCCAAGGCCGACGGCGGGATGGTGGCCGTCAAGGACAACAGCAGTGACGGGGACCCGGTGAAGGCGGAGTACTACCGGATCAACAACGTGGGATCGAAGCACACGCTGTGGAACCACAGTGGCCCCGGAACCACCTCGTACTCGGCCGACGGGTCGAGCATCTACGAGTTCAAGGTCTGTGACGAGAACTACGGTGCGCCGGACGACTGCTCGGGCTGGAAATTCCCGTAACCGGAATTCTCAACGCTGTTCCTGCCGAACCGGACCGACCAGGGCCGGTGCGGCACCCCCGTTCCTGAGACAAGAGCATTCCTGAGACAAGAGGCACGTTCGGTGTACCAGAGGGACTCGTCCGGGCTCCACATCAGCAACCTGTGCTACCAGGTCGGAGGGCGGACTCTCCTCGACGGCGTGGAACTGTCCGTGTCCCGGGGCGAGTCGGTCGCCGTGACCGGCCCCAGTGGATCAGGCAAGTCGACCCTGCTCATGTGCGTACTCGGCCTGATCAAGCCGCAGTCGGGCACGGTCACCGCCGGGGGCAGGGACATCACCGGTCTCGGATCCGCGCGGCTCGCCCGAGCACGTCGGGAGACGTTGAGCATGGTGTTCCAGTTCGGCGAGCTCCTCCCCGAATTGAGCCCGGTGGAGAATGTCGCCCTGCCGGTCCTGCTCGACGGAGGACGGCATCAGGACGCGTACCGGCGCGCGGAGGAACTCCTCGGTGCGCTCGGTGTCCCCGTCGGCTCCACTCCGACCGGTATGCTCTCCGGCGGTGAGCGCCAGCGGGCCGCCGTCGCCCGCGCCCTGATCACGGAACCCGCCGTGCTGCTCGCCGACGAACCCACCGGCGCCCTCGACCCGGACGCCAAGGAGGCCGTCGCCACCCTCCTGTTCACGGCCGCCCGGGACCGTGGCTGCGCCCTGCTGGTCGTCACCCACGACCGCTCGGTGGCCGACCGCGCCGACCGGCGCCACGAACTGCGCGGCGGGATCCTGGCCGGAGCCAGGGCCCTGTGATGGGGAACGGGTTCCGCACCGCGTCCAAACTGCTCAGGATCGGTCTCGCCGCCGGCCGGTCCACGCCGGGCGACCGCTTGCGATGGTGGGGCCTGTTCGGCGCGGCGGCCGCCGTCGCCTTCGTCGTCCTGGCGACCGTGGCCACGCTCGCGACGTACGACGGCCGGGAGACCAGGGCGGACGCCCGGGGGCCGGTGGTCGACCTGGGCAGGGATGCCGCCCTGTTGTACCGGCAGGGGGGCGACTCCGTCGGCGGCAGACCCGTCTCCCTCGTATTCGTCCGGCCACTCACCGCCGGGGCTCCCGTTCCCGCCGGTGTGACCCGCTGGCCGAAGCCGGGCGAAGTCCTGCTCTCTCCCGAACTCGTCAGGACCGGCAGGGGGGAAGGAATCCTGACCCGCTACGGGAAGTTCGCCGGCACCATCACCACGGACGGCCTGGTCACGCCATCCGAACGGATCGCCTACGTCCGGGTGGGGGACGGTGCGCCCAGGAACGATCGCCGGTGGCTGCCGGTGTCCGCCTTCGGCAGCAACGGCGGAGCGACGGGGGAGATGGTCGATCAGCCGGCGGTGAGCTCTCCTCTCCTCGCGCTGTGGGCCCTGGCCGGACTGCCCGCCCTCGCTCTGACCGTCGTCGCCGCACGGGTCGGCTCCCGCACCCGTGACCGACGCGGCGGTCTGCTGCAGGCGCTGGGCGGCACATGGCGGCACCGCATGATCGTCAACACCGGTGAAGCGGCGACCCCGGCCGCGCTGGGAACACTCACCGCGCTCGTCCCGTATGCCGTCGCGTCCGTGCACAGCACACGCCTCGCGCCCACGGGTTACATCCTCGATCACCATGATGTGCGGGACGCCTGGCCCCTGGCCGCCGCTTCGGCCGCGGTGTCGCTGCTGGTCGTGCTCGCCATCGTGGTGGGCACGCACCGCATCCACCGGGACGGCACGTCCACCCGCCCCGCGTCCTTCAGCTCCCGGGTTCCCGCATGGCGTCCGGCTCTCTGCGGTGTGGGGGTCGCGCTGGTTCTGACGAGCCAGTACACGCCTCGCAAGGCGCAACTCTTCGTCTTCACCTCCGGGACCGTCGTGATGTGGGCCTTCCTGTCCTCCGTGGTGGCCCTCCTCACCCGCCGTCTGGGGTCCTGGCTCGCCGGGAGCGGGAGGCGGAAGGGCCATGCGGGCCGTCTGATCGGCGGGCGATGGACACACGCGCACCCGGGCGTCATCGTCCGTCTCGCGCTGGCGATGGTGATCGGCATCGGTATCGTCGCCCAGATGCAGGTGTGGACCAGCAGGCTGGGCGTTCACTCGCAAGCGGCCCTCGCCACCCATCAGCGGATCAAGGACACCGTGATCGAGGTGACCCCCAGCAGTATGACCGCAGCACAGACCGGCCGCTTCCGTTCAGCTCTGCCGGTGGGCGCGGTCCTGCTGAGCCGTACGTTCCATGATCCCGGGCCGCCGAGAGAACCGTGGGTCACGGTCACAGGAACCTGCCGCGACCTGCGTGTACTGCGGGTGGAGTGCCACGGCAGCACGACAGCGCCGACCGGCGGAAACGCTCAGGTGGAGGAAATGCGCCGCTGGTGGGGTGGCTTCAAGTTCGTCCCGGCGGCCCCGGCCGGTGTGAAGGCGGACGGCACGCAGTCCCTCCTCGTCGTGGCCCCCGCCCCCGGGCAGCTCGCCGCGGTGAAACAGGCCGCGTTCACGCTCCCCAATCCTTCGGTACAGGTGGAGGCACTCGGCGGGAACTGGCTGGGGTCCTCGCGTTCCCACCTGCCGAACTGGATTCAGCTGTTCGGCATCACCGGCATCCTCTTCATCCTCATGGCCGGTGCGGTGAGTGCGGCGGCCGAGTTCGTCCGGATCCGCCACGCGCTCGCCCCGCTGTCCGTCCTGACCGGCCGACGCCGCGTGTTCCGGTCCGTCGCCTCGTGGCATCTCACGGTGCCCCTGCTCATCTCGACCGTCGTCACAGGGGCGGTGACCGCATGGCACTCGGTGTTCTTCATCGCCCTGGTGAAGGAGGGCTCCGTGTCCTGGACCGTCCTGACACTCGGCATCGCCGCATGTGCCGCTGTCTCCCTGACCGTCGGATTCCTCGGGGCACGCGCGGCAGCACGCGAGGCCGAGCGATGGCGGCCGGCAGCCGACTGAAGAGGTGTCACGGGCCGACGGCGGGGCGGGGTGCAGCCGTTCTCGGGTGCGGCGGTGCCCGAGTCGTAGAAGACGCCGAGGTGGTCGCGGCGGGTGTACGGGTGACGTGCGGGCGGGGTCAGAGGTGTTCAGGGGGCGGCGGCCCCGCCGTCGAGCCGGGGCGGAAGGTACAGGCCACGAGGGGTTCCGTCGCCTCCTCCCCCGCCACCAGCGCGGCGAGCATGCGCACGGCGGCCGCGCCCAACCGCGGCCGGGGGATGTCGAATCCGGTGATGGCCGGCCCGTCCGCGAGATCCGGCGGAGGGCTGCCGAGCACCGCGAGCGAGGCGTCGCGCGGGCAGTCGATCCCGACGAAGTGCGCGGCGCCGTGCAGTGCCCGCCAGGCGTCGCCGGTGTCGGTCTCCTCCGCGACGAACGCGGTCACCCCGTCGTCCAGCCAGCCGCGCAGCCGTTCCGCGGTGAGATCGCGCTCCGGGTCGGCCGAACGGAAGACGGCCCCGGGGCCGCCGGGCAGTCCCGCCTCCTCCAGGCCCTTGAGGAAGCCGTGCTCGCGGTCGATGGAGGCGGGGGCGTCGTCGTTCTCGCGTACGAGCACAATGCGTCGGTGCCCGAGGGAGGCGAGGTGCGCGACGACCTCCCGGCCGGCGCTGATGTAGTCGGCGCCGACCCACGCCAGCCCCTCCAGCTCGTCCCTGCGGCCCAGGTGGACCACGGGGAAGCCGTCGCCCACCAGGCGCAGCAGCTCGTCGGCGGGCGCGTGGCGCCCGAGGAAGAGGCAGCCGTCGGCGAGCCGCACCCGGTTGAGCGCGTGGGGCCCGGCGGCTCCGGCGCCGCCCGTACTGGAACCGGTGAAGAGCACCAGGTCGTAACCGCGGGCCGCGGCCTCCTGCTCGACGCCGACGAGGAACGGGTAGTACGAGTGCTGCACGTCGGTCGGGAACGTGGGCGTGAAGCTGAAGACCCCGAGCAGGTTGTTGCGCGCGGCGGCCAGCCTGCTGGCCGCCGGATCGGGGACGTAGCCGAGCGTGCGCACCGCGTCGAGCACCTTGCGCCGGGTCTCCTCCGAGATCGTGGCGCCCTGATTCCGCGCCCCGAGGACCAGCGAGACCGTGGCCTGGGAGACCCCGGCGAGACGCGCGACCTCGGTCTGCCGGGGCCGGGACGTACGGCCCCCGGGCGCGGGGGTCCGGCCCGGCCGGGCCCGCTGCGGGGGTTCTTCCACGGTGTTCCTCCGTACTCGTCAATGCGTATTACTAATACGCATTAACGAGTACTGTTGACCTCGGCGTCACAGCGGTCAAGGGTCCGCGCAAGACTTCTTTCGGCCCTTCCGCGACGGAGGGGCGGGGGCCGACGACGGGTTACTGCACCCCGCGCGGCCGGAACTGGACGCTGATGCGGCCTCCGGTGGACCGGGCCGACTTGGGGATGGCGTGCTCCCAGGTCCGCTGGCACGAGCCGCCCATCACGATCAGGTCGCCGTGCCCCAGCGGGCGGCGGACGGTCTCGCCACCCTGACGCGGGCGGAGCAGCAGGTCACGGGGCGTGCCGACGGAGAGGATGGCCACCATCGTGTCCTCGCGGGCGCCCCGGCCGATGCGGTCGCCGTGCCAGGCCACACTGTCGCGCCCGTCGCGGTAGTGACACAGGCCGGCCGTCGCGAACTCCTCGCCGAGTTCGGCGCGGTAGTGCGCGGACAGGGCCCGGCGCGCCTCGTCGAGAACGGGGTGCGGCAGCGGTTCGCCGGCCCGGTAGAAGGCGAGCAGCCGGGGCACGTCCACGACCCGCTCATACATCTGCCGCCGTTCCGCCTTCCACGGGACGTCCGCGGCCAGCCGTTCGAACAGGACTCCGGCGCCGCTGAGCCAGCCCGGCAGCAGGTCGATCCAGGCCCCGTCACCGAGGACCGTCCGCTGGATCCCGCCCAGCGGGCCCAGGCGCACGTCGTCGCTCTGGTCGAAGAGCGATCCCTGGAGCTGGTGCGTTGCCATGTGTCCAGCGTACGCCTTAATCGAACATATGAGCTATTGAATGGTCCTGGCTGGTCAGGCCTCGTCGAAGCGCAGACCGACGGTGATGCTGAAGTACGTTCCCCGGCAGGTCGACGGCAGCGCAGAGAAGACAGGTGCAACCACCGGCGCGTAACGCACCGGCTCAGGCCCGGCTCTCGGCAGAGGCCACCACCGTTTCCTCAAGCAATGCTCATGGCCTGAGGATCGGGTTCGGGAGGGCGTTCCTTCAAGGGCTGATCAGAGCGCGTAGGGGTGCAGACTTCAGATCCGCAGGGCCCACAGTTTTCCATTCATGTCCGCGATGAGGACCCGGCCGTCGGTGGACTGCGGAAGGGTGGCCAGGCCCGTATCGAAGTCGCCCGTCCAGACCTCACGGCCGGCTCGGGCGTCGACGATCCGCGTGTGTCGCCACTGCGTGAACAGCCGCTTGCGGAGCGTGGTGAACAGCACGTGCTTGCCGACGAGTTCGGCGCCCTCGTCGCTGCTGCGCCAGCGCTGCCGGCCGTCGTCCGCGTTCAGGCACACCGTGCCCTCGCCGGTGGGCACCACGAATCCGCCCTCGACCCCCAGTACGCCCTGAACACCCTCGATCTGCTTGACCGAGCCGTCGTCGCCGTAGACGGAGACCCGTCGGTAGGGCCCGTCGTAGGTCCACTTCACCTTTCCGGTGGCCGCGTCCACGGCCGTGGGCCTGCGGCGGTCCCCTGCCGCCAGCGGCAGGAAGATGGTGGTGCCCGAGATGACCGCCGGGCAACTGCTCTCGGCCGAACCGGCGCGTTCCCCGGCGGCGTTGAACGGCGTGCGCCACACCACGTCCCCGGTGTGCGCCGAGCGGCATACGAGATCAGTGGCAGCTTTCTTGCCAACCTCGTAGAAGAGGAGGAACTTTCCGAGCGCATGAGCCAGGCGGCCGTTCGCGCTGAACCCTGACTGTCGCCACGCGGTCTTCCCGGTCCGGGCCGAGAGCGCCGTATCGCCGCTGACCACCAGGTCTCCGACGCACAGCGCCCCTCCCTGCGTGTCCGTGAGGAACCTCCACCGGTCCTTTCCACTACGCGGGTCGAGACCGGCCACACTGCCGTCGCCGGCCACGATGACCAGTCCGCCGGACCGGTGCACGTCCCAGCTCTGTGAGTCGAGCGCGTGGCGCCACAGCGGTCTGCCGGCGGCGGTGTCGAAGGCATCGAGCCGGGGGCTCTGCTCCTCCTTCAACTTGCTCTTGACGATGGCCGCGTGCCCGACCACGGCGAACTGCGGGCTGCCGTCCACGCTCCAGTTCTGTCCGCTCAGCGTGGCCTTCCACAAGCGGGCGCCCCGGGCGGCATCAAAGGCGTGCACCATGACCGGGGCGTCGCCGCTCGCGATGTACCAGCGGCCGCCGCTGACGACGGACGTCGGGTGGTTCCTGTCGAGTTTCTGCGCGTCACCGATGTTCTGCGACCAGGCGACCGGGCCCTTGTCGGGTTCCTCGGTGAGATACACGGCGGCCGCGGTCCCGGCGGCGCCCAGCGCGAGGACCCCCCCACTCCACCTCAGTGCGCTGCGCCGGGTGAGCCCGGGCGGGCGGGGCGGCTCGGGCACCGATGCCGTCGTGGCATCCGGGGACGGCTGGGCGGGCGCCCCGCCCGCGTCCACGACCGTCGGCGTGCGGCGCGCAGGCACCGCAGGCCCCGCGCTCCCGTACAGGCCACGCAGCTCGGCGGCCAGTTCAGCGGCCGATGCGTACCGCCGGCCGGGTTCCTTCTCCAGCAGCCGCAGCACGAGCTCGTCCCACACGGCGGGCAGACCGGGCAGGACGCTGCTCGGGGCCGGCGGCGTGTCGTTGAGGTGCGCGGTCAGATGACCCAGCGCGTCCGGTGCGCTGAACGGCAGCCTGCTGGTGAGCAGTTCGAAGAGCAGGCACCCCACCGCGTACAGGTCGCTGCGCTCCTCGGGGCGGCCGCGGGCCTGCTCCGGCGCCATGTAAGCGGCCGTTCCCAGCACCGTTCCGGTGCGGGTCAGCAGGTCTCCGGCCCCCGCCGAGTCCGCGGCGCGCGCGATCCCGAAGTCCAGTACCTTCACCCCGCCGTTCGCCGTGATGAACACGTTCGCCGGCTTGATGTCGCGGTGCAGAACGCCGCCGGCATGCGCTTCGGCCAGCGCGTCGCAGATCTGCGCACCCCACCGTGCGACCTCCTGGCCGGGTACCGGACCACGGCGTACGACGGTCTCAAGACCCTGGCCCCGCAGGAACTCCATCACCAGGAACGGCGCACTGCCCTCCGCGGTGACCGCCTCACCGAGATCGTGCACGGCCACGATGCGCGGGTGCTGAAGCGCCGCGGTGATCCGCGCCTCCCGCAGGAAACGCGTCCGCAGTTCACCGGCCGCGCTCCCCCCGCCCGCCAGAAGCGAGACGACCTTGACGGCGACGGTACGCCCCAGACGCTCGTCGAACGCCTCCCACACCTCGCCCATCCCACCGCGCCCGACCAACTGCTTGAGCTGGTATCGCCCGGCCAGCAACGCATCACCCACCACACATCCCCCACCGAAAGTGTCCGCGGGCTGCATGCTGACTCCCGCACCCCGCTCACCTTCCACGCTTGCCCACACCTCCACAACCCTCACCCTCCGAGCCTCCGTCAGCGGTAAGGGGCCGACCGCTCCAGCAGCCGGCCAAGCGGCTCCTGGAGCCGGCTCTCGAGCCTGACCACCGGCGAGGTCCAGGCTCACCTTGCCGAGGTCCACGGAGCGGACGTGTCCCGTCAGACGATACGAGGCGCCGTTCGAGTCCGGAAGGATCAAGAACGAGCAAAGAGCGCGCGTCAGACGCCCTTCAGAACACGATCAAGTGCCGCCCGGCCCACAGGTCCCCAGTGTGGCTTGCCGCCGGGAAGGCCCCGATCTCCGTTCTGCCCCATGAGCATCAGGAAGAGGCTCTTCATAGCGGCCAGCCCGCGGGCACGCCGGATCGCCGCCTCGTCCGCACGCGCGTACGTGTCGAAGAACCGTGAGGCCGTGCCCGCGGGCAGCAGCACCCATGCGGCGGCGAGGTCCCACGCCGGATCGCCGGCGAACATGTCACCGAAGTCGACGATGCCCGAGAGCGTTCCGTCCGAGACGACGACGTTCGCGGGATGGAGGTCGCCGTGCACCCACACCGGCGGGCCCTCCCACGCGTGGGCCGCGACGGCGTCGTCCCAGACGGCCCGGACGTCGACAGCGATGTCGTCGAGGGCGACGGCCTGGAAGAAGATCTCGAAGTCGTCCGTGCAGTTCCTGGGATGGGCACCGCGGCCCGTGGACACCGGCGCCTCGGCGGGCGCCTCCACATGGAGCGCCCGGAGGAAACCCGCCAACGTGTCGGCCGCGTGGGCGCCGCGGCTGATCGAGCCGTGATCCAGCGGCTCGCCGGGGACCCACGTCATCACGGTCCAGTGCTTGGGGAAGCGCTCGGACGGTTCGCCGAACCGCACCGGGGTCGGCACCGGGAGCGGCAGGCGCGGGGCCAGCACGGGTAGCCACCGCCGCTCCTTGAGCTGGAGCTCCGGAGTGGGGTCCATGCGCTGCATACGCACGGCCAACTCGTCCCCGAGGCGCCACATCTGGTTGCCCCAGCCGCCCGCCACCTCGCGGATGGCCAGCCCGGCAAGGTCTGGATGTTGCTCCTGCAGCAGGTCGCGGACCAGGTCTGCGGTGATCTCGATCTCGATCTCGGTGTCGGTCATGCGAAGCCACAGTACCGAGGTGGGGGGGCGAGCCGCCGCCGCAACTGGCCCCTCTCCGTCGGGCCCCGGGACCTCGTGAACCCCAGCACCCTCCGCACGCAGACGAGCCAACCCACCAGAAGTCGTGGCGGAGCGCCTCACGCCGATATCGATCAGTTGCCGGCGCTGCCGTCGTCACCGCTGGCCATGTACACGGTTGTTACGCTGCCTCGCGCACTGGCACCGCGCCAGCCAGGACTTGGGGAGCCCGATGGAGCCGATGGACCAACCGCAGGCCGACGACGTGCTCGCTGCGTGGGCGCCGGCGGGGATGGGACGCATAGTCGTCGTCCTGGGCCGGGGCGTGGTGATCCACAAGGCGATCGTCTCGGGCAAGGCTGGTGCGGTCGGTGTCGCTCGGGGGGTCACGGCGGGAGCAAGCGTGGCTCTGGGCGGAGGTGCCGCGGTCGCGGCGTCCGGACCGAACTCGGTGTACGGCAGCCCGTTCATCGAGAAGGTGCTGCGCCACGGGGTCGAGGGTCTGCTCGCATCGCCACGCAAGACCCTCGTGCCCTGGGACGAGATCGTCTCGGCGGAGTATCGGAAGCTCTTCCTTGGGCGCGGCCGGATGATCATCCGGACCAGGGACGGCGAGCACAAGTTGAAGTTCCTGCAGAACACGTATGTCGCCGGCGACCCGCAGCGCGTGTTCGCTGACTTCCTCGGCCAGCAGTTCACTGCCGGCTGAGCGGATGCCGCCTGCGAGGGCCCTCCGGCCCACCATTGGACCCACGCAAGACGGAACATCCACACAGCGGTCAGACGGCGCCGAACTCTCCGGCCTTGGCGCCTGCCACGAAGGACTCGAACGAAGCGGCCGCGACGTTCAGGACCGGGCCGGCGAGGCTCTTGGAGTCACGTACGGAGACCACGCCATGCGGGGTGACGAGGTTGGTGGCAACCTCAATGCACTGGCCGCCGTTGCCGCTGTACGAGGACTTGAACCAACGGGGGGATTCGGTCGTCACGGGGTGCCCTTTCGCAACTGGTCGATCAAGACGGAACATCCACACAGTGGTCAGACGGCGCCGAACTCTCCTGCCCTGACGCCGGCCACGAAGGAGGCGAACGAACCGGCAGCGACGTTCAGAACCGGGCTGGCCTGGTCCTTGGAGTCACGGACCGGAACGACGCCGCGCGAGTCGACGAGGTTGGTAGCGACCTCGACGCACTGGCCGCCGTTGTCGCTGTACGAGGACTTGAACCAGCGGGGGGATTCGGTCGTCACGGGGTGCCCTTTCGTAACTGCTCGATCATGGCCACGGATGCCGCTTGGGAGAGCGCCTCGGCCTGCAGTTGATGGTAGGCCGTCAGTATGGGCAGCACAAAGGCGGTTTCCCGTTCAAAATGCCCGCGCTGGGCGGATTCCGCGTAGGACATGAGAGAGCGGTCCGGCATCGTGAGTACGGTGATGGGCAGGCTGAACGGTCGCCGCGCTCCCATGGAGAACGGCGCTACTTGCAGCACAGTGTTCGGCCGCTCAGCGAACGCCAGCAGGCGATCGAACTGGGCCTCCATGATCGCGGGGTCACCCATAGGTCGACGAATGCAGCCCTCGTCGAGCACAGCAAAGATCAAGGGTGACGGGATACAGGCAAGCGTGGCTTGCCTCCGCACCACTAGCTCCACTCGTTCGTCGGCCTGTTCAGGGGTGATGGCTTCACGCCGAACTGCATCAGCTTCCAGCGTTGCCGCGTACTCCCGCGTCTGGAGCAGGCCAGGGACGACACCCACTTCGTACAGCCGGATCTCCGCCGCGCGTGCCTCATGCGCGACGTACTCCGGAAATCCTTCAAGTAATGCCGTGTACCTCACTGCCCGACTCATGCGTTCGAATCGGTCTCCCGTGCCAAACACCCTGTCAGCACTCCTCGCGAACTGAGGAGTTGGAGGACGACGACCAGTTTCAACGGCAGAAATATGCGTGCCTGAGCACCCCATACGCTCGGCCAGCTCGTCCTGTGTCCAGCCTCGCTCATCCCGTAGCGTGCGGAGAAGCTGACCGAAGCGCGCACTGGGCGACTTGTCCGGGTCCAGTTCCTTGCGGTTCACCATTCGGAAATCCAACTCCCCACTCAGTTGCTGCAAGTTGAACTCGTTCCGACCCTAAGCCACGCTGAACGCCCTTGGTAGTGAAACGACTACAGAGAGGAGCGGCAGTGTCTGAGCAGCAACGCGCCCAGCTCCCGCCCGCCGGCACGCTCATGGTGGACAGCAGCCGTAACGACCGCGTCGGGGAGTTCCGAGGAGCCTCCGGCCCCTACTGGTCACTGCGGCCGATCGGCGGTGGTCCCGAGTGGGAAGCCGTCCCCGAATTCATCCGCCCCGCCACCCGCGACGAGCGCCTCCGCGCCCGTACCGCGTACGAGAACGCCAGGAGCCGGGGGGAAGTGGCATGACGTTCAGCAGCGACACCGAGTGTCGTGAGTGCCGTGCGTGCCAGGAACTCGATCTCGCCGAAGCCGTGGCCCGGCGGGAGAGGGACGAGAGCCGGGCGACCGACTGCCGTGTGCTGCGCAAGCGGCATCTGGCCGCCGAGCACGGGGAGCGGTCGTGAAGCGGCACCCGGGCGGGGAGCGTGCCGCGTGACCGGTGCGGGCTACGCGGTGGAGGTCACCGCGACGACCGGGCAGCGCGCCGTCTCGCTCGGCGGGGCCGTGGTGAGGAATCGCCGGCTCGCCCTGCGGTGGCTGCGGCGGCAGGCGCTCCGTCTCGTGGACGGGCCCGGCGCTGCGTGCGGTTCCGCGTGGTCCGGCGGAATGGACCTACGTACGGTCATCCGTCAGAGCTCCGGTGTGCGCCACGCGCTCCTGGCCTGGGGCGACGACCTCGACCAGCAGGACCACTCCATGGCTCGGCTGGAATCCGGGTGCCCCGACGTGTTCACCGTGGTAGACCCCGTTCTCGGCCTCCTGGTGACGCTCGCCGGGCGGCGCATTCGGCGGGGCCGTACCGTCGACGGACAGCGAAACGGCCGCGCTCGCCGGGCGGACCGGCGGGCACGGCCGTGGGGAGCGCGAACCCTGGGGTTCGACCGGGCGGACGCCGGGGATACCGCGGAGGAACAACGCCGAACGGCCCCCGGCAGGCTTGCGCCGGGGACCGTTCACGCTCGTACGGGGGTGCTCAGACGTTGAAGCCCAGCGCGCGCAGCTGCTCGCGGCCGTCGTCCGTGATCTTGTCGGGACCCCACGGCGGCATCCAGACCCAGTTGATCCGGAGCTCGTTGACGATGCCGTCGGTGGCGGACTTCGCCTGGTCCTCGATGACATCGGTCAGCGGGCAGGCCGCGGACGTCAGGGTCATGTCGAGGGTGGCGATGTTCGCGTCGTCCACATGGATGCCGTAGATCAGGCCCAGGTTGACGACATCGATGCCCAGCTCGGGGTCGACGACGTCGTACAGCGCCTCGCGGACCTCCTCCTCGGAGGCCGGCTTGGTGGTGAGAGTCTCGTTTTCGCTCATGCCGTCTTCCCTTCGGACAGCGCCTTCGCCGTCGCGTCTTTCCACGCCATCCAGCTCAGCAGCGCGCATTTGACCCGGGCCGGGTACTTGGAGACGCCGGCGAACGCGACCGCGTCCTCCAGCACCTCTTCCATCGCTTCGTCCGGCTCCAGCTGTCCCTTGGACTGCATCAGCTCCAGGAACGCGGCCTGGATCTTCTGGGCCTCGCCCAGTTCCTTGCCGACCAGCAGCTCGTTCAGCACGGAGGCGCTGGCCTGGCTGATGGAGCAGCCCTGGCCCTCGTAGCTCACATCGGCGATGGTCTCGCCGTCGTACCGCACGCGCAGCGTGATCTCGTCACCGCACGTCGGATTGACGTGATGCACCTCGGCGTCGCCGTCCCGCAGGCCACGCCCGTGGGGGTGCTTGTAGTGGTCCAGGATCACTTCCTGGTACATGGAATCAAGCTTCACCAGTCAACCCTCGCCGCTGTCTAACCGAAAAAGTTCCGGACGTGTTCCAGACCGTCCACCAGGGCGTCGACCTCGGCGGGCGTGGAGTACAGATAGAACGACGCTCGCGTCGTCGCAGGAATTCCGTACCGCAGGCAGACCGGCCGGGCGCAGTGGTGTCCGACCCGGACGGCGAGGCCCTGCTCGTCGAGTACCTGGCCCACGTCGTGCGGGTGGATGTCGCCGAGCGTGAAGGAGATCGTGGCCCCGCGGTCCTCGGCGGTGGCCGGACCGATGATCCTGAGGTCCGGGACCTCCAGGAGCCGCTTCACCGCGTACTCGGTGATCGCCTGCTCGTGGCGGTGGATGTTCTCCATGCCGATCGCCGAGAGGTAGTCCACGGCCGCGCCGAGGCCGACGGCCTGGGCGATCGGGGGCGTACCGGCCTCGAACTTGTGTGGCGCCGGAGCGTACGTCGACGAGTGCATCGACACGGTCTCGATCATCTCGCCGCCGCCGAGGAACGGCGGCAGGTCCTCCAGGAGCTCCTGCCGTCCCCAGAGCACGCCGATGCCGGTCGGTCCGACCATCTTGTGGCCGGTGAAGGCCACGAAGTCGGCCTGCAGCGCCTGCACGTCGAGCACCATGTGCGGGGCGGCCTGCGAGGCGTCGATGCAGACCAGGGCGCCGACTTCCTGGGCGCGCCGGACGATCTGCTCGACCGGGTTGATCGTGCCCATGATGTTCGAGACCAGCGTGAAGGAGACGATCTTCGTCTTCTCGGTGATGATCTCGTTGATGTTGGACAGGTCGAGCCGGCCGTCGTCGGTGATGCCGAACCACTTCAGCTTCGCGCCGGTGCGCTGCGAGAGCAGCTGCCACGGCACGATGTTGGAGTGGTGCTCCATCTCCGTGATGACGATCTCGGTCTCGTGGTCGACCCGGTAGGGCTCGTCGGCCCAGCCGAGCATGTTGGCCACGAGGTTGAGCGACTCCGAGGCGTTCTTGGTGAAGATCACCTCGTTGCGGCTGGGCGCGTTGATGAACGCCGCGACCTTGTCACGGGCGCCTTCGTACAGCGCCGTGGCCTCTTCCGCGAGCACGTGCACGCCGCGGTGGACGTTGGCGTTGTGCCGCTCGTAGTACTCGTTGAGGGCATCGAGCACCTGGCGCGGCTTCTGCGAGGTCGCCGCGTTGTCCAGGTACACGATCTTCTTGCCGTCGTGGACCGTGCGGTCCAGGATCGGGAAGTCCTTGCGGATCGCCTCGGTGTCGAGGAGGCCGGAGAGCCCCTGTCGGGCGTCAGTCACGCGGAAGCGCCACCCTTCGTGTAGGCCTCGTAGCCCTCGTTCTCCAGCTTGTCGGCGAGCTCGGCGCCGCCGGACGCGGCGATGCGGCCGTTGGCGAAGACGTGCACGAAGTCGGGCTTGATGTACTTGAGGATGCGGGTGTAGTGCGTGATCAGCAGCGTGCCGACCTCGCCGGACTCGCGGACCCGGTTGACGCCCTCGGAGACGGTCTTCAGCGCGTCGACGTCCAGACCGGAGTCCGTCTCGTCGAGGATCGCCATCTTCGGCTTGAGGAGCTCCAGCTGAAGGATCTCGTGGCGCTTCTTCTCACCGCCGGAGAAGCCCTCGTTCACGTTGCGCTCGGCGAAGGCGGGGTCCATGTGGAGCTCGGACATCGCCTCCTTGACCTCCTTCACCCAGGTACGCAGCTTGGGGGCCTCGCCGCGGACGGCGGTGGCGGAGGTGCGCAGGAAGTTGGAGACCGAGACACCGGGGATCTCGACCGGGTACTGCATGGCGAGGAACAGACCGGCGCGGGCGCGCTCGTCGACGGTCATCTCCAGGACGTTCTCGCCGTCCAGGGTCACCGTGCCGCTGGTGACCGTGTACTTGGGGTGGCCCGCGAGGGAGTACGCGAGGGTGGACTTGCCGGACCCGTTGGGGCCCATGATGGCGTGGGTCTCGCCCTGCTTCACGGTCAGGTCGACGCCCTTGAGGATCTCCTTCGTGGCGTTGTCGGCCTCGACGGTGACGTGCAGGTCGTGGATTTCAAGCGTTGCCATGGGTGACTCAGGTCTCCTGGGTGACGGAGACGAGCACATCGTCCCCTTGGATCTTGACGGGGTATACGGGGACGGGGCGCGTCGCGGGAAGGCCGGACGGCTTGCCGGTGCGCAGGTCGAAGCTCGATCCGTGCAGCCAGCACTCGATCATGCAGTCCTCGACCTCGCCCTCGGACAGTGAGACGTTCGCGTGCGAGCAGATGTCGTTGATCGCGAACACCTCGCCCTCGGTGCGGACGACGGACACCGGCGTGCCGTCGAGCTCCACCCGCTTGGGGGTGTCGTCCTCCAGCTCGCTCAGCGCACAGGCTTTGACGAAGGCCATCAGACCGACGCCTTCAGCTCGGTCTCGATCTTGTCGAGGAGACGGGCTTCGACGTCCGGCAGGCCGATCTGCTGGACCAGCTCGGCGAAGAAGCCGCGCACGACGAGGCGGCGGGCCTCCTCGGCGGGGATGCCGCGGGACTGGAGGTAGAACAGCTGCTCGTCGTCGAAGCGGCCGGTCGCGGAGGCGTGGCCGGCGCCGACGATCTCGCCGGTCTCGATCTCCAGGTTCGGCACCGAGTCGACCCGCGCACCGTCGGTGAGAACCAGGTTGCGGTTCATCTCGTAGGTGTCGGTGCCCTCGGCGCCGGCCTGGATCAGGACGTCACCGATCCACACGGCGTGCGCGCCGTCGCCCTGGAGCGCGCCCTTGTAGGCCACGTTGGACTTGCAGTGCGGGGCGTTGTGGTCGACCAGGAGGCGGTGCTCCTGGTGCTGGCCCTTGTCGGTGAAGTACAGGCCGAAGAGCTCGGCCTCGCCGCCGGGGCCCGCGTAGGCGATCCGCGGGTGGATCCGGACGACGTCGCCGCCGAAGGTGACGACGATGGACTTGAACGAGGCGTCCCGGCCGACCAGCGCGTTGTGCTGGCCGACGTGGACGGCGTTCTCGTCCCAGTCCTGGACGGAGACGACGGTCAGCTTCGCACCGTCGCCCAGGACGTAGTCGATGTTGGCGGCGAGCACCGCGTCACCGGTGTGGTCGATGACGACGACGGCCTCGGCGAAGGCGCCCAGGGTGATGACCTGGTGTCCGTAGGCCACGCCGCCCTCGCCGTGCACCGCGATCCGGATCGGCTCGGTGAGCACGGCTTCCTTGTCGACGGTGACGACGGAGGCCTGCTCGAAGGACGAGTAGGCCTGTGCGGCCACCCGGTCCACCGGGGTGCCGGCCTTGCCGAGGCGGGCGTCGTCGCGGCCGACGGTCTCGACCGTGACGCCCGAGGGGGCCTCGATCGCGACCTTCACACCGCCGCCGTTGGCGACGGCCGTGCCGTCGTGCAGCCCGCGCAGCCGCTCCAGCGGCGTGAACCGCCACTCCTCCTCGCGGCCGTGCGGGACCGGGAAGTCCGCGACGTCGAAGGACGGGGGCGCGCTCATGCGCGTGGCGACGGTCGACTCGGCGGCCACCGCGATGGAGCCGGCGGTGGTGGAGCCCGCCGGAATGTTCTGAGCCTCAGCCATGGCTGTCGTAGTGCTCTCTTTCTCAGTCAGACAGATGTCAGGGGGATTCGGTCGCCGGCGTGCTAGCCGACCGAACCCTCCATCTGCAGCTCGATCAGCCGGTTGAGCTCAAGGGCGTACTCCATCGGGAGTTCCTTGGCGATCGGCTCGACGAAGCCGCGCACGATCATCGCCATCGCCTCGAACTCGGTCATGCCGCGGCTCATCAGGTAGAAGAGCTGGTCCTCGGAGACCTTGGAGACGGTCGCCTCGTGCCCCATCGACACATCGTCCTCGCGGACGTCGACGTAGGGGTAGGTGTCGGAACGCGAGATCGTGTCGACCAGCAGCGCGTCGCACAGGACGTTGGACTTCGCGCCCGGCGCGCCCTCGCCGATCTCGATCAGACCGCGGTAGGAGGTGCGGCCGCCGCCTCGTGCCACCGACTTGGAGACGATGTTGGACGAGGTGTTCGGGGCCATGTGGACCATCTTGGCGCCGGCGTCCTGGTGCTGGCCCTCACCCGCGAAGGCGATGGACAGGGTCTCGCCCTTGGCGTGCTCGCCCATCAGGTAGATGGCCGGGTACTTCATGGTGACCTTGGAGCCGATGTTGCCGTCGACCCACTCCATGGTCGCGCCCTCGTAGGCGACGGCGCGCTTGGTCACCAGGTTGTAGACGTTGTTCGACCAGTTCTGGATCGTCGTGTAGCGGCAGCGGCCGCCCTTCTTCACGATGATCTCGACGACCGCGGAGTGCAGCGAGTCCGAGGAGTAGATCGGCGCGGTGCAGCCCTCGACGTAGTGGACGTAGGCGTCCTCGTCGACGATGATCAGCGTCCGCTCGAACTGGCCCATGTTCTCCGTGTTGATACGGAAGTAGGCCTGGAGCGGGATCTCGACGTGCACGCCCTTCGGCACGTAGATGAACGAGCCACCGGACCACACGGCCGTGTTCAGCGAGGCGAACTTGTTGTCACCGACGGGGATGACGGTGCCGAAGTACTCCCTGAAGAGCTCCGGGTGCTCCTTCAGCGCGGTGTCGGTGTCCATGAAGATGACACCCTGCGCCTCCAGCTCCTCGTTGATCTGGTGGTAGACGACCTCGGACTCGTACTGCGCGGCGACACCGGCGACGAGGCGCTGCTTCTCAGCCTCCGGGATACCGAGCTTGTCGTACGTGTTCTTGATGTCCTCGGGCAGGTCCTCCCAGGACTCCGCCTGCTTCTCCGTCGAGCGCACGAAGTACTTGATGTTGTCGAAGTCGATGCCCGACAGGTCCGAGCCCCAGTTCGGCATGGGCTTCTTGCCGAAGAGCTTGAGGCCCTTGAGCCGCAGCTTCAGCATCCACTCGGGCTCGTTCTTCTTGTCCGAGATGTCGCGGACGACAGCCTCGGAGAGGCCGCGCTTGGCCGCCGCGCCTGCCGCGTCGGAGTCGGCCCAGCCGAATTCGTACGTGCCCAGGCCATCGAGCTCAGGGTGGGCAGTCTCCGTAGGGAGCGTCATGCGGGGTTCCTCCCGGACTTGCTTGTGGATGCTGAATCAGTGGTCTGTGACGTGGGGTGACCGCTGCGCGGGATGTAGGTCGTGCACACCCCGTCGCCGTGGGCGATGGTGGCGAGACGCTGCACATGGGTCCCCAGGAGGCTGGAGAAGATCTCCGTCTCCGCCTCGCACAGCTGCGGGTACTGCTCGGCGACGTGTGCGACCGGGCAGTGATGCTGGCACAGCTGCTCGCCCTGCTGCGGGTCCGGCGCGCTACGAGCCGTAGCAGCGTACCCGTCGGCGGACAAGGCCTTGGCCAAGGCCTCCGTACGGGTCTCGGGGTCCGCGGCGTCGATCGCCGCCCGGTATGAGGCCACCTGGTCGGCGACCCTGGCACGGGCGAACGCCATGACCGCTCCGTCGCCCGCGGTCTCGGCGATCCAGCGCAGGGCGTCCGCGGCGAGCGCGTCGTAGGACTGGTCGAAGGCGTCCCGGCCGCAGTCGGTCAGGGCGAACACCTTGGCCGGACGGCCACGGGTCCGCGCCCCGTACACCCGCTGCTCGCGGGCCTCCACGACATCGTCGGAGACGAGGGCGTCGAGCTGACGGCGGACGGCGGCCTGGGTGAGCCCCAGGCGCTTGGCGAGATCGGCGGCGGTGGACGGGCCGTGGTCCAGGACGGAGCGCGCGATCCGGTTGCGCGTCGAGCGCTCACCGGTCGCGAGTTCCTCCTGCGGAGCCTCGCCAACGTATTTCACAACGCCATTGTTGCGTAATTCATCCGGCTCTGACAACCACGGTCCGAAACGATCTCCCGTGGAATCAATCACTTAGGGTTACCTAATCAAGCCCCGGGACGGGGCCCCCGGAGGCGGCTGCCTAGACTTACCGCCCATGAAGAGCGAGCCCGCCCCACCCCCGTCCGGCCCGGCTGTCCAGGTCCGTGGGCTGGTGAAGCGGTACGGCGACCGGACGGCGGTGGACGGCCTCGACCTGTGCGTCGGCGCCGGTGCGGTCACCGCGGTCCTCGGCCCCAACGGCGCCGGGAAGACCACCACGATCGAGACCTGCGAGGGGTACCGCCGTCCGGATGAGGGGACGGTCCGGGTCCTCGGCCTCGACCCCGTCGCCGACGCGGCGCGGCTGCGCCCCCGGATCGGCGTGATGCTCCAGTCCGGTGGCGTCTACTCCGGCGCACGCGCCGACGAGATGCTCCGCCACACGGCGAAACTCCACGCCCACCCGCTGGACGTGGACGCCCTGATCGAGCGCCTGGGCCTGGGCGGCTGCGGCCGCACCACCTACCGCCGGCTCTCCGGCGGCCAGCAGCAGCGGCTCGCCCTCGCGATGGCCGTCGTCGGCCGCCCCGAGCTGGTCTTCCTCGACGAGCCGACCGCGGGCCTCGACCCGCAGGCCCGCCGCTCCACCTGGGACCTCGTACGGGAACTGCGCGGCGACGGCGTGTCCGTCGTGCTCACCACGCACTTCATGGACGAGGCCGAGGAGCTCGCCGACGACGTCGCGATCATCGACGCGGGCCGGCTCATCGCCCAGGGCAGCCCGGAGACGCTCTGCCGCGGCGGCGCCGAGAACACCCTGCGCTTCACCGGCCGCCCCGGTCTCGATCTCGGCTCCCTGCTGAAGGCGCTGCCCGACGGAACGGAGGCGGTCGAGCTCAGCACGGGCGCGTACCGCATCACCGGCCAGGTCGACCCGCAGCTGCTGGCCACCGTCACCTCCTGGTGCGCGCAGAACGGCGTGATGCCCTCCGGCATCTCCGTCGAGCGCCACACCCTGGAGGACGTCTTCCTGGAACTGACCGGCAAGGAGCTGCGCGCATGAGCGCCGGTACGTACACCCCCCGGCCGGGCGCGGCCCCGCTGCCCCGCATGATCGCCGCGCAGACCGCGCTGGAGACGCGGATGCTGCTGCGCAACGGCGAGCAGCTGCTGCTGACCGTGGTCATCCCGACGCTGTTGCTGGTCCTGTTCAGCGCGGTCGACATCGTGGACACCGGCTCGGGCGCGTCGGTCGACTTCCTGACCCCCGGCATCCTCGCGCTCGCCGTGATGTCGACGGCCTTCACCGGCCAGGCCATCGCCACCGGCTTCGAGCGGCGCTACGGAGTGCTCAAGCGGCTCGGCGCCTCCCCGCTGCCCCGCTGGGCGCTGATGACCGCCAAGACCCTCGCCGTGCTGGTCACCGAGGTGCTCCAGGTGGTGCTGCTCACGGTGATCGCCTTCGCGCTGGGCTGGTCGCCGCACGGCAACCCGTTCGCCGTCCTGCTGCTGCTCGTCCTCGGCACCGCCGCGTTCTCCGGGCTCGGCCTGCTGATGGCCGGGACGCTGAAGGCGGAGGCGACCCTCGCCGCGGCCAACCTGGTCTTCCTGCTGCTGCTGGTCGGCGGCGGGGTCATCGTGCCGCTGGACAAGTTCCCGGACGCCGTCCAGTCGGTGCTGGGGCTGCTGCCGATCGCGGCCCTCTCCGACGGCCTGCGGGACGTCCTCCAGCACGGTGCGGCGATGCCGTGGGGCGACCTCGGCATCCTGGCCGTCTGGGCGGTGCTGGGCCTGGGCGCGGCGGCGCGCTTCTTCCGCTGGGAGTGACCCCGGACACGCGGCAGGTCCTGGTTCGTCCCCCTCGTGAAAGCTTGCACAAGCGGCGGCCTACGATGGTCCCCGTGCCCAAGCTGATCCGAGCCGAAGTCGCTCAAGCCGTGCGAAACCCGCTTCAGTACATCGCCGAACGCTGGACGCCGTCCCCCCGGACCGTCCGGCGCGCCGCCCTGACGTCCATCGTGCTGGCCGTGGTGATCATCGTGGCCGGCGGTGCGGTCCGGCTGACCGGTTCCGGTCTCGGCTGCCCGACCTGGCCCAAGTGCTCCGACGACTCGCTGACGGCGACGAGCGAGATGGGCCTGCACGGCGCCATCGAGTTCGGCAACCGGATGCTCACGTACGTCCTGTGTGCCGTCGTCGGCTGGGCGATCATCGCCGCCCGGTCCGCGAAGCCCCGGCGGCGCAGTCTCACCCGGCTCGGCTGGGCGCAGTTCTGGGTGGTGATGGGCAACGCGGTGCTGGGTGGCATCGTCGTACTCGTCGGCCTGAACCCGTACACCGTCGCGGCGCACTTCCTGCTGGCCACCGCGCTCCTCACGATCGCCCTGCTGACCTGGCACCGCGTCGGGGAGGGCGACACCGCGCCCCGGCCGCTGGTGGGCAAGGCGGTCTCGCAGCTGACCTGGCTGCTGGTGGTGGCGGCCGGGCTGCTGATCGCGGTCGGCACGGTGGTCACCGGGGCCGGCCGGCACGCCGGGGACTCCAGCGACGTCCACCGCATCCCGATCGACTGGAAGATGATCACGCAGCTGCACGCCGATCTCGCCTGGGTCGTGGTGGCGCTGACCGTCGCGCTCTGGTTCGTCCTGAAGGCCGTCGACGCGCCCATCGGCCCGCTGCACCGTGCCCGGGACCTCTTCCTGATCCTGATGGCGCAGGGAGTGATCGGGTACGTCCAGTACTTCACGGACACGCCGGAGATCCTCGTCGGGCTGCACATGTTCGGCTCGTGCCTGGTGTGGATCGGGGTGCTGCGCGTCCTGCTGTCGCAGCGCGAGCGTCCGGTGGACGCCGCTCGGCTGCCCGGCCCGGCGGCCGAGCAGCCGGAGCCCGCGACGGCCTGAGCCCCGGCGCCCGAACGGCTCCCCCGCGTCCCGTCATTCGCCCGCGGCCCATTCCGCGTCCCCCGCGGCCAGCAGCGCGGCCAGCCGGGCCGCCTCCGGCAGCGGGCCGTGGTCGCCGGTCACCCGCAGTGCGGCGCCGGCGGTGAGATGGCCGAGGCGCAGCGCCCGTACGGGTTCCTCGCCGCGCAGCAGCCCGGCGAGGAACCCGGCGGCGAACGCGTCACCCGCGCCCACCGGTTCGACGACCGCGACCCTGGGCGCGGGCACGGTGTGCGCCCGGTCGCCGTCGAAGGCGGTGGCGGCCCGCCCGCCGTCCTTGACGACGAGGACGCGCGGCTGGGGCAGCAGCTCGCGCACGGCGGCCGCGTCGGTCATTCCGGCGCCCCACAGGGCCTGCGCCTCGTCGAGGCCGACGAAGGTGATGTCCGCCTGCCGGGCGAGGCCGAGCAGCACGTCGGGCGCCGTGCCGTCCGGCCACAGGGCGGGCCGGTGGTTGACGTCGAAGCTGACCGGGCGGGGCCGTCCGGCCGCGGGGACCTCCAGCAACGCGGCGACCAGGTCGTGGCAGCCCGGGGAGAGCGCCGGGGTGATGCCGCTGAGGTGGACGAGCCCGGCGGTGCGTACCGCGTCGTCGTTCAGCACGTCCGCCGTCAGGGCGGAGGCCGCCGAGCCGCGGCGGTAGTAGTGAACCCGGGTGGAGTGGGTGCCGGGGTCCTTGACGAGGAGCCCGGTCGGGCGGTGCGGGTCGGTGCGCACCCCGCTGACGTCGACCCCGGAAGCGGCCACCTCGCTCAGGATCCGGCGGCCGAAGGGGTCGTCGCCGAGCGCGGAGACCCAGCGGGCGGGCACCCCGTGGCCGGCGAGGTACACCGCCACATTGGACTCGGCGCCCGCGATCCGCAGGCCGAGCCGGTCGGCCCCCTCCAGCGGGGCGACGGGGTCCGGGACCAGCGCGGCCATCGTCTCCCCGATGCAGGCCACCGGGGGTCGGGCGGGCCGTCCGACCCACGCACGGGTTGCGGCGGTCATACGGAACTCTCCTGCCGGTGGGCGGCGGTGGGCAGGCCCGGAACGTCGACCCGTTCGGAGAACACCGTGCCGTCGTGGCCCGCCCGATAGAGGGAGCCGGCGCCGTACGCCATGCTGCCCGCCCAGAACCGGCCCCGCGGACCGGCGGCCCCGTCCCCGGGCCGGGCCGGGGACTCCGGGACGCCGTCCGGGCCGATCAGGCAGACGCCGGTGCCGGCGGCCGCGATCCAGTGGCCGGGGCGCCCGTGGACGGGGGCGACCGCGCCCAGCGGTTCGTCGAACCTGGCCAGGGGGACGAGCGGGGCGGGGCGGTCGGCGGGGCCGGCCGGCAGCCGGCCGGTCAGGATGTCGACGAGGACGACGCGGCCGTCGACCGCCGGGATGCCCTCACCGAGCCCGAGCCGGTCCGGCCACAGCGCGGCCGGGGCGCCGCCGCTCATCGCCCGGCGTCCGACGGGGTGCCCACCGCGGCGAGGAAGGCGCGGGTGCGCTCGCGCAGCGCGTCGGTACTGCCGCCGTCGGCCGCGTCGCCGATCAGCGGGGAGCCGACGCCCACCGCGGTGGCGCCCCGGGCGAGGTAGTCGCGGGCCGCTTCGGCGTCCACTCCCCCGACCGGGACGAACGGCGCGTTCGGGAACGGCCCGCGCAGCGCCGACAGATAGCCGGGGCCGCCGGCCTGCGCGGCGGGAAAGAGCTTGTACGCGTCGGCGCCGAGCCGCTGCGCGGCGACGATGTCGCTCGGGGTCATCACTCCGGCCAGCACGGGCAGTCCGAGGCGCCTGGCCCCGGTGACGCCCTCGCAGACGGCCGGGGTGACGACGAAGTCGGCTCCCGCGTCGCGTACCGCCTGCGCGTCCTGGGCGGTCAGCACGGTGCCGGCGCCGAGCGGCGCGGCCGGGCCGAGGGCGGCACGGGCCCGGCGGATGACGCCGAGTGCGTCCCGTCCACTGAGGGAGACCTCGATGAGCGGGAGTCCCTCCTCGGCCAGGGTGAGTACGGTCCTGAGTGCGGCGTCCGCGTCGGCGCCGCGCACGATGGCGACGATCCGGTGGGCGCGCAGCGCGGTCAGCAGCTCCACGTGCGGGTTCCCTTCTGGTTGTTCTGTACGGCTGTCGTGGTGTCCGTGTTCGTGTCCGTGTCCATGTCCGGTACGGCTGCCGTGGTGTGCGCCGTCACGGTGAGGCGCCGGCGGGCCTCGCCGCCGGCCGGGACGACGGCGGCGTCGCCCTCCCCTGCGGCCGCCAGGCCGAAGACACGGCCGAGCACCGGTTCGACGCCGACCGAGCGGTACGGGCCGTGCGCGGGGAAGCCGCCGAGGTTGCGCCACAGCGCGACGGACACCGGCTGGTCCCCGGCCTCGACGGCCGGCCGCAGCACGGCCGTTGCGTCGTGGACGGACACCTGCCGGGCGTCGACGACCGCGCCGGCGGCCGGCCCGTCGTCCGGGCCGATCCGGTCGAGGCCCGAGGGCCAGGCGCAGGGTGTCCACCGGTCGCCGCCGTCCGGGTAGCGGCGGACCGGGGCGCCGTCCGCGATCCCGATGCGGGCGCCCGGCGCGAGGCCGAGCAGGGCGTGGGCGGCCCACAGGAAACGGTAGCCGGGTTCGGCGGTGTGCCGGTACTCGGCCGCCGCGCGGTCCCCGTCGGTGTGGAGCCGCCGGCTGATCCGGAAGTCGGGGCAGTCGGCGGACTCGGTGCCGTCGGCCGCCCGTTGCCAGGGCCGGGACCAGGCGGCACCGTGGTCGGGGGTGCCGCGTACCGTCGGCACGCACTCCTCCGGACCGCAGGCGTCGGCGAGGGCGTCGCCGGGACGGACGCCGGGGCGGCGCGGCTCCGCCCGGTGCCGGAGCCGTTCGCGGCCGGCCGCCCGCAGCGAGGTACACCGGCCGCCGTGCGCCGGGTCGGTCTCGATCCGTACCGGGGCCGGGGCTCTCACCATTCGGCGAAGGATCCGTCGTCGTGCCGCCACACCGGGTTGCGCCAGGCGTGTCCGGAACGGTTCGCCGCGCGGACGGCGTTCTCGTCGACGGTGATACCGAGCCCCGGCCGGTCGGTGCGCCGGGCGTGGCCGGCGTCGAAGCGGTACGGCTCGGTGTCCACGACGTAACTCAGCAGGTCGGCGTCCTTGTTGTAGTGGATACCCCGGCTCTGCTCCTGGATGAGGAAGTTCGGGGTGGCGAACGCGATCTGGAGGCCGGCCGCCAGCGCGATGGGGCCCAGCGGGCAGTGCGGGGCGAGCTGCACCCCGAAGGTGTCGGCGAGCGAGCCGATGCGGTGGACCTCGGAGATGCCCCCGGCGTGCGAGGGGTCCGGCTGGGCGACCGCGATCCCGGCCGTCAGCGCGGGCAGGAACTCGGCGCGCCCGTAGAGCCGTTCGCCGGTCGCGATGGGGACGGAGGTGGCGGCGGTGAGGGCGGGCAGCAGATGTCCCTGCTCGGGCAGGAGGGGTTCCTCCACGAACAGCGGGTGCAGCGCCTCGATGGCGTGCAGGACCCGGCGCGCCCCGGCCGGTCCGAATCTGCCGTGCATGTCGATGGCGACGTCGCGGCCGGGGCCGAGCACGTCGCGGACGGCGGCGACCCGTTCGACGACGGCGGCGGTCTCGGCGGCCGTGGCCAGCGGTGAGGTGCGGCCGGCCGCGTTCATCTTGACGGCGGTGAAGCCGGCCTCGACCTGGGCGGTGACCTCCTCGGCGAGGCGGGCGGGTTCGTCGCCGCCGACCCAGGCGTAGACCCGGACCCGGTCGCGTACGGGGCCGCCGAGCAGTGCGTGGACGGGGGCGCCGTACGTCTTCCCGGCGATGTCCCACAGCGCCTGGTCGATTCCGGCGACGGCGCTGGAGAGCACCGGGCCGCCCCGGTAGAAGCCGCCCTTGCTGAGCACCTGCCAGTGGTCCTGGATACGCAGCGGGTCCCGGCCGATCAGGTATTCGGCGAGGACGTCGACGGCGGCCCTGACCACCTCGGCGCGGCCCTCGACGACGGGTTCGCCCCAGCCGACGACGCCCTCGTCGGTCTCGATCCGGCAGAACAGCCAGCGCGGCGGGACGAGGAAGGTCTCGATACGGGTGATCTTCACGGGTTCACGGTCCCCTCGTCGGTACCGGAGGTGCCACGGACGTCCGCGGTGCCGTGGGCCCGGTCGAGGTCGCGTACCGCCTGGTCGAGCAGGGCCCGCATGGCGTGCTCGGCGGCGGCCGGGTCCCGGTCGCGGACGGCGTCCAGGACGGCTCGGTGGCTCGGGACCGGGTCCTCGCCGTGCTGGGAGCTGTGCACGATCTCGTCGCGGTGGGCGAGGCCGGACTCGATGACCATCTCCATGCGTTCCAGCAGTTCGTTGTGGGTGGCCGCGAGGAGGGCGCGGTGGAAGGCGAGGTCCGCCTCGACCGCGTGGGCGGGGCCGCCCTCCTGCTCGCCCATCGCGGTGATCGCGGCTTCGAGGACGACCAGGTCCGCGTCGGTGCGGCGGTCGGCGGCCAGCCGGACGGCGGCCGGTTCGATGATGCCGCGGACCTCGCCCAGGTTGCGCAGGAGTGCCAGGTCGACGCCCGATCCGGTGCCGCCGGCGAACTGCCAGCGCAGTACGTCCGCGTCGAGCAGGTTCCAGTCCGCGCGGGCCCTGACGAAGGTGCCGCGCTTCTGACGGGCGTCCACGATCCCCTTGGCCGCGAGGACCTTCAGGGACTCGCGCAGGGCGGTCAGGCTGACGTCGAGCTCGCCCTGGAGCGCCACGAGGTCGAGCGTCGCCCCTTCGGGGATCTCGCCGCTCAGGACCCGGCGCGCGAGAGTCTCCACGGTCTGGCCGTGCACTCCGCGGCGCGCGTATGGCGTCATGTCCGTGTGCCTTTCTGCTGTGCGATGGGATATGGCGGTGGTCAGGCCGAGGCCTTGACGACGGACCAGCCGCCGTCCACGAGCAGGCTCGATCCGGTGATGTAGGACGCTTCGTCGGCGGCGAGGAAGGCGATGGCCGCGGCCGCCTCCTCGGGGGTGCCGAACCGGCCCGCGGCGGTCTCGGCGACGCTCTTGCGGCGGTCCTCCTCCCCCACCCGGTCCCAGGCCCCGGTGAGGATGGGACCCGGCAGTACGGCGTTGACCCGCACCTCGGGCCCGTACTCCACCGCGAGCTGTCCGCACAGCGACAGCAGCGCGCCCTTGGACGCGGCGTACGCGGGGTGTCCGGGGATGCCTTTGTGGGCGTGGACCGAGGAGGTCAGCACCGCGGCGCCGCGCTGTGCGCGCAGGTCGGGCAGGACCGCCCGGACGCCGAGGAAGGTGCCGGTGAGGTTGACCGCGAGCTGCCGCTCCCAGGAGGCGAGGGTCATCTCGTGGGCGGGGGTGACGTCGACCGTGTAGGCGTTGCTCACCAGGACGCCGACGGGGCCGAAGGTGTGCGCGGCGGCCACGGCCCGCTGCCAGTCGCCCTCTTCGGAGACGTCGGTGCGCACGAAGCGGGCCCGGCCGCCCCTGGCGCGGATGCCTTCGGCGACACTCTCGCCGGGGCCTTCCGCGATGTCCGCGAGGATCACCGCGGCGCCCTCCGCGGCGAACCGTTCGGCGGTGGCCGCGCCGATGCCCGAGGCGGCTCCGGTGACCACGGCCACCTTGCCGGCGAAGCGGGGGTTTGCGTTCATGGTGCGGGTCGACTCCTCGGGTTCGGCGGTGCTCCAGCGGCTCCGTGCTGTGGTGTTCCTCGGCTGATACAGAGTGACGGTGCGAGTGATCCATCGCAAGATTAATTACTAATTAAGTGAAAATCTGGTTGGTGGCGGGCGGGCACGGAAACGGCGGAGGCCGGTCGGACTGATGTCCGACCGGCCTCCGCCGCGGTGTCTGTTCGGTCTGCGCGGCCCGTTCGCCCCTCAGCCCCTGTCGGCCGGGCCGCCGACGTTGGCCGGGCCGCCGACCTGAATGCCGGCCATCCGCGTCCACTCGTACGGCCCCGTGCGCACCTTGGCGGCGAACTCGCCGTCGAAGGACTCGTGCATCGTGATCCCGGACTTCTGCGCGGCGCTCTCGGCGACCGCGTACGACGGGGCGACCAGATCACCCCAGCCGCCGTCCTCGCCGACGAGGACGACGCGAGTGCCCGCCTGTCCGAGGTAGGCGAGCTGCCCCTCGGCACCGCCGTGTGCCTTCGCGAAGGCACCGATCTGCTTGGCGAGGCGCGCCGCCCTGCGCTCCGCGCGCGCCGCCTGCCTGCCGTCCACCTGCTGGGTCTCAGCCGTCTCTGCCATGAACAGGATGCTACCGACGGGTAGCTCAACTGGCGACGGGCGGGGCGCGTGGCGTGGGCCACGCACCCCGCCCGTCGGCGGAGGCAGCAGAAGCGGACTACCTCAGGAAGGGGTCCACCGCGACGGCGACGAAGAGCAGCGACACATAGGTGATCGACCAGTGGAACAGCCGCATCTCCTTGAGCTTGGCCCCTGCGGCGCCGGCCTTGGCACGGCTCTGCAGGCCGTGTGCCTCCCAGAGCCAGAAGCCGCCGGTGAGCACGGCCACCACCGTGTAGAACCAGCCGGTGTAGCCCAGCGGGGTCAGCAGCAGCGAGACGATGACCATGACCCAGCTGTAGAGCACGATCTGGCGGGCGACCACCCGGTTGGTGGCAACGACCGGAAGCATCGGAACACCGACCCGCGCGTAGTCGTCCTTCACCTTCATGGAGAGCGGCCAGTAGTGCGGCGGCGTCCAGAAGAAGATGACGGCGAAGAGGATCACCGCGGCCCAGGACATCGAGTTCGTCACGGCGGACCAGCCGATGAGGACCGGCATGCAGCCCGCGATACCGCCCCAGACGATGTTCTGCGAGGTGCGGCGCTTCAGCAGCATCGTGTACACGACGACGTAGAAGAGCAGGGCGCCGAGCGACAGCGCCGCCGACAGCCAGTTCACCAGCAGCCCGAACCAGACCGTCGAGATCACCGCGAGGGCGATACCGAAGGCCAGGCACTCGCGCGGGCTCACCATGCCGGTGACCAGCGGTCGCTGCGACGTACGGTCCATCAACGCGTCGATGTCGCGGTCGATGTACATGTTCAGTGCATTGGCACCGCCGGCGGACAGATAGCCGCCGATGGTGGTAGTGAGCACGAGCCACAGGTCGGGTACACCCTGAGCGGCCAGGAACATCACCGGAACAGTGGTGATCAGCAACAGCTCGATGATCCGAGGCTTGGTCAGTGCCACGAATGCCTTGACACGGGCCCCGAATGGGCGATGGCCCCCTGGGCTCGGAGTCAAGGCGACCCCTGCGGGTCGGGACTCGACGGCCGTCACGCACACCCCTGACAGAGAAATCCCAGCAAGCTCCAGGCGTGAAGGCCCGGTAAAGACTTGCGCGAACCAGTCCACTGTAGACGTTGGGGACATGCCGATCTTCGCGGGGGTGGGGTCGTGTTGATGTGGCGCGGAGGGCCGTTGCGGCACCTGCGCGCAGGGCCTGGCTCGTCCAGGTGACACGCCGGGATCCGCGGGCGCCCGCAGGACCCGCCCGGGGGTGCTCCGGAGCACCTCAGGAGTGGGTTTCCGCGCTCATCGGAGTGGCGCATCGGTGAGCCTGCGCGCTCATACGGGAGGCGAATCCGGCGGGCCGCCCGCACCCTGGGATTACCCGGAAATCGCGGGTTGCGACGGGGGTAGGCTCGACAATGTCCGGTGCGGTCACAGCCACCGGTTTACAACAGTGGAGAGGAGCCCTGACTCAGGGTGAGCACCAAGCCGACCACCACAGACCTCCAGTGGACCGAATTGGACCAGCGGGCCGTGGACACTGTCCGCGTTCTCGCCGCGGACGCCGTACAGAAGGTCGGAAACGGCCACCCGGGTACGGCCATGAGCCTGGCTCCCGCCGCGTACACCCTCTTCCAGAAGGTGATGCGGCACGATCCCGCCGACGCGGAGTGGACCGGCCGTGACCGGTTCGTGCTCTCGGTGGGCCACAGCAGCCTGACCCTCTACATCCAGCTCTACCTGGCCGGGTACGGCCTGGAGCTGGAGGACCTCGAAGCCTTCCGCACCTGGGGCTCGAAGACTCCGGGCCACCCGGAGTACGGCCACACCACGGGCGTGGAGACGACCACCGGCCCGCTGGGCCAGGGTGTCGCGAACGCCGTGGGCATGGCCATGGCCTCCCGCTACGAGCGCGGCCTGTTCGACCCCGAGGCGGCCCCCGGCACCTCTCCGTTCGACCACACGATCTGGGCCGTCGCCGGTGACGGCTGCCTCCAGGAGGGCATCTCCGCGGAGGCGTCCTCGCTGGCCGGGCACCAGAAGCTGGGCAACCTGGTCCTCCTGTGGGACGACAACCACATCTCCATCGAGGGCGACACGGAGACCGCGGTCTCCGAGGACACCCTGAAGCGCTACGAGGCGTACGGCTGGCACGTCCAGCGTGTCGCGCAGCTGCCCAGCGGTGACCTGGACCCGGCGGGTCTGTACGAGGCGCTCCTGGCCGCGAAGGCCGAGACCACCCGCCCGTCGTTCATCGCGGCCCGCTCGATCATCGCGTGGCCCGCCCCGCACGCCCAGAACACCGAGGCCGCGCACGGCTCGGCCCTCGGCGCCGACGAGGTCGCCGCGACCAAGAAGGTCCTCGGCTTCGACCCGGAGAAGTCCTTCCAGGTCGCCGACGAGGTCATCGCGCACACCCGTGAGGCGCTGGACCGCGGCCGTGAGACCAGGGCCACGTGGGAGAAGACCTTCGCCGCCTGGCGCACCGCGAACCCGGAGCGCGCCACCGAGTTCGACCGCATCCGCGCGGGCGAGCTTCCCAAGGGCTGGGAGGACAGGCTTCCGGTCTTCGAGACCGGCAAGGGTGTCGCCACCCGCGCCGCCTCCGGCAAGGTGCTCCAGGCGCTCGGCGAGATCGTCCCCGAGCTGTGGGGCGGCTCCGCCGACCTCGCGGGCTCGAACAACACCACGATCGACAAGACGTCGTCGTTCCTCCCGGTCGGCAATCCGCTGCCGGGCGCCGACCCGTACGGGCGCACGATCCACTTCGGCATCCGCGAGCACGCCATGGCCGCCGCCATGAACGGCATCGCGCTGCACGGCAACACCCGCATCTACGGCGGCACCTTCCTGGTGTTCTCCGACTACATGCGCAACGCCGTACGCCTGTCCGCGCTGATGCACGCACCCGTGACGTACGTATGGACGCACGACTCCATCGGTCTCGGCGAGGACGGCCCGACCCACCAGCCGGTGGAGCACCTGGCCTCGCTGCGCGCGATCCCTGGCCTGAACGTCGTCCGCCCGGCCGACGCCAACGAGACCACGATCGCCTGGCGCGAGATCCTGCGCCGCTACACCAAGGTGTTCGGCAAGGGCGCCCCGCACGGCCTGGCGCTGACCCGCCAGGGCGTGCCGACGTACGACGCGAACGAGAACGCGGCCAAGGGCGGCTACGTGATCTTCGACGCGCAGACGCCCGACGGGCACGTCGCGACGCCGCAGCTCATCCTGATCGGCACCGGTTCCGAGGTACAGCTCGCCGTCGGGGCGCGCGAGGAGCTGCAGGCGGCCGGCATCCCGACCCGGGTGGTCTCGATGCCGTGTGTCGAGTGGTTCGAGGAGCAGGACCAGGCGTACAAGGACAGCGTCCTGCCGCCGTCCGTGAAGGCACGCGTGGCCGTCGAGGCGGGCATCGCGCTGACCTGGTACCGGTACGTCGGGGACGCCGGCCGGATCGTCTCGCTGGAGCACTTCGGTGCCTCGGCGGACGCCAAGGTCCTCTTCCGCGAGTTCGGCTTCACCGCCGAGCACGTCGTCGCCGCCGCCCGGGAATCTCTCGCGGCCGCCGCGCGCTGACGCCGTTATACGACTAGTAGGAGATGCAATTCTCATGACAGACGCACTCAAGCGCCTCTCCGACGAGGGCGTGGCGATCTGGCTCGATGACCTGTCGCGCAAGCGGATCACCTCGGGCAACCTGGCCGAGCTGATCGACCAGCAGCACGTCGTGGGTGTCACGACCAACCCCTCGATCTTCCAGAAGGCGATCTCGCACGGTGACGGTTACGAGCAGCAGCTCACCGACCTCGCCACCCGCAAGGTCACGGTCGACGAGGCCATCCGCATGATCACGACGGCGGACGTCCGTGACGCCGCCGACATCCTGCGTCCGGTCTTCGACAGCACGGACGGCCAGGACGGCCGGGTCTCCATCGAGGTCGACCCGCGCCTGGCGCACCACACGGACGCCACCGTCGCCGAGGCCAAGCAGCTGGCCTGGCTGGTGGACCGGCCGAACACGCTCATCAAGATCCCGGCGACCAAGGCCGGCCTGCCGGCGATCACCGAGACCATCGGCCGGGGCATCAGCGTCAACGTCACGCTGATCTTCTCGCTGGAGCGCTACCGCGAGGTCATGGACGCCTACCTGGCGGGCCTGGAGAAGGCGAAGGCCGCGGGCCTGGACCTCTCCAAGGTCCACTCGGTGGCCTCCTTCTTCGTGTCCCGTGTGGACACCGAGATCGACAAGCGGCTCGACGCGATCGGCAGCGACGAGGCCAAGGCACTGAAGGGCAAGGCCGCTCTCGCCAACGCCCGGCTCGCCTACGAGGCGTTCGAGGAGGTCTTCTCCTCGGACCGCTGGGCGGCGCTGGACAAGGCGCACGCCAATAAGCAGCGTCCGCTGTGGGCCTCCACCGGTGTGAAGGACCCCGCGTACAAGGACACCCTGTACGTGGACGACCTGGTCGCGCCCGGCACGGTGAACACCATGCCCGAGGCAACCCTGGACGCCACCGCGGACCACGGGCAGATCACCGGCAACACCATCGCCGGCACCTACGAGCAGGCCCGCGCCGAGCTCGACGCCATCGGCACGCTCGGCGTCTCGTACGACGACGTCGTCCAGCTGCTCGAGGACGAGGGCGTCGAGAAGTTCGAGGCGGCCTGGATCGACCTGCTCAACTCGACAGAGGCGGAACTCAAGCGCCTCGCCCCTTCGGAGGGCTGACCACTTTGTCTGGTGTTCCCGGAGCCAACCCGCTCCGTGACGCCCAGGATCGACGGCTCCCGCGTATCGCGGGGCCGTCGGGCCTGGTCATCTTTGGCGTCACGGGCGATTTGTCCCGTAAAAAGCTGATGCCCGCCGTCTACGACCTGGCCAATCGCGGCCTGCTGCCGCCGGGCTTCTCGCTCATCGGTTTCGCGCGCCGCGAATGGCAGGACGAGGACTTCGCCCAGGAGGTCCACGACGCCGTCAAGCAGCACGCCCGTACTCCGTTCCGTGAAGAGGTCTGGCAGCAGCTCATCCAGGGGATGCGCTTCGTCCAGGGCACCTTCGACGACGACGACGCCTTCGAGACCCTGAAGGCGACCATCCAGGAGCTCGACAAGGCACAGGGGACGGGCGGCAACTTCGCCTTCTACCTCTCCGTGCCGCCGAAGTTTTTCCCCAAGGTCGTCCAGCAGCTCAAGAAGCACGGGCTCGCCGACCAGAAGGAGGGTTCCTGGCGGCGCGCCGTCATCGAGAAGCCCTTCGGCCACGACCTGAAGAGCGCGCAGGAGCTCAACCAGCTCGTGCACGACGTGTTCCCGCCCAACGAGGTCTTCCGGATCGACCACTACCTGGGCAAGGAGACGGTCCAGAACATCCTGGCGCTGCGGTTCGCCAACACGATGTTCGAGCCGATCTGGAACCGTTCGTACGTGGACCACGTCCAGATCACGATGGCCGAGGACATCGGCATCGGCGGCCGGGCCGGCTACTACGACGGCATCGGCGCCGCCCGGGACGTCATCCAGAACCACCTGCTCCAGCTGCTGGCGCTGACCGCGATGGAGGAGCCCGGCTCCTTCCACCCGAAGGCGCTGGTGGCCGAGAAGCTCAAGGTGCTCACGGCCGTCGAGCTGCCGGACGACCTCGGCAAGCACACCGTGCGCGGCCAGTACGCGCACGCGTGGCAGGGCGGCGAGGAAGTCCTCGGCTACCTGGAGGAGGACGGTATCGACCCCAAGTCGACGACCGACACCTTCGCCGCGATCAAGCTGACGATCAACAACCGCCGCTGGGCGGGTGTGCCGTTCTATCTCCGGACCGGAAAGCGGCTCGGCCGCCGGGTCACCGAGATCGCGATCGTCTTCAAGCGCGCCCCGTACCTGCCCTTCGAGTCCGGTGCGACCGAGGAGCTGGGCAGCAACGCCCTGGTCATCCGGGTCCAGCCGGACGAGGGCGTGACCGTGCGGTTCGGCTCCAAGGTGCCCGGCACCTCGATGGAGGTCCGGGACGTCACGATGGACTTCGCCTACGGCGAGTCCTTCACGGAGTCCAGCCCGGAGGCTTACGAGCGGCTCATCCTCGATGTGCTGCTCGGCGACGCCAACCTCTTCCCCCGCCACCAGGAGGTCGAACTCTCCTGGGACATCCTCGACCCGATCGAGGAGTACTGGGACAAGCACGGCAAGCCCGCGCAGTACCCGTCGGGCACCTGGGGCCCGGCCGAGGCGGACGAGATGCTCGCACGAGACGGACGGAGCTGGCGCCGGCCATGAAGATCGATCTCACGGAAACCACTTCCAGCAAGATCAACCAGGCGCTCGTGTCGGCCCGCCGTGCCATCGGCACCCCGGCGATCGGCATGGTCCTCACGCTGGTCATCGTCACCGACGAGGAGAACGCCTACGACGCCCTCAAGTCGGCGGGCGACGCCTCGCGCGAGCACCCCTCGCGGATCATCGCGGTGATCAAGCGGGTCAGCCGTTCGCCGCGCAGCCGGCGCGACGCCCGGCTGGACGCCGAGGTCCGGGTCGGCTCCGACGCGGGCACCGGCGAGACCGTGGTGCTGCGGCTCTACGGCGAACTGGCCAACCACGCGCAGTCGGTGGTCCTTCCCCTGCTGCTGCCCGACGCGCCGGTCGTGGTCTGGTGGCCCGAGGCGGCGCCCGCCGATCCGGCGAAGGACCCGCTGGGCGCGCTCGCCCAGCGCCGGATCACGGACGCGTACTCGGCGGAGCACCCGAGCGCCGAACTGGCGGTGCGCGCGAAGTCGTACACCCCCGGCGACACGGATCTGGCCTGGACCCGGATCACGCCGTGGCGCTCGATGCTGGCGGCCGCGCTCGACCAGCAGTCCGTGGAGGTCGTCTCGGCCTCCGTGGAGGGCGAGTCCGAGAACCCGAGCTGCGAGCTGCTGGCCATGTGGCTCGCGGACCGGCTCCAGGTTCCGGTGGAGCGCACCATGTCGGGCGGCCCGGGTCTGACGGCCGTCCGGATGGAGACCAGGAACGGCACGATCGTGCTGGACCGGGCCGACGGTTCGCTGGCCACGCTCTCCATGGTGGATCAGCCGGACCGCGCGGTGGCGCTCAAGCGCCGGGAGACCGCGGAGCTGCTGGCCGAGGAGCTGCGCCGGCTCGACCCGGACAACACCTATGAGTCCTCGGTGAAGTTCGGCGTGGAACGGCTCGGGGAAGCCGCTGCTCCCAAGGCCGCCGCGGCCGCGAAGCCGGCCGACGCGTCCACCGCGGGCGCCGCTCCCGCCGCTCCGGCCAGGAAGACGGCCGCGGCGAAGAAGGCGGCGTCGAAGTGAGCGTCGTCCCCCAGCTCGTCGTGCACCGCGACAAGGAGCTGATGGCACAGGCCGCGGCGGCCCGGCTGATCACGAAGGTCGTGGACGCCCAGGCCGCACGCGGTCACGCCTCGGTGGTGCTCACCGGCGGACGCAACGGCAACGGCCTGCTGGCGGCGCTCGCCCAGGCACCCGCCCGGGACGCGGTCGACTGGTCGCGGCTCGACCTGTGGTGGGGCGACGAGCGGTTCCTGCCGGAGGGTGATCCGGAACGCAATGTCACGCAGGCCCGCGAGGCCCTGCTGGACTCGGTGCCGCTGGACCCGTCCCGGGTGCACGCGATGCCCGCTTCGGACGGCCCGTACGGGCGGGACGTCGAAGCCGCGGCGGCCGCGTACGCCGCCGAGCTGGCCGCCGCCGCCGGTCCGGAGGACCACGGCCCGGTGCCGGTGTTCGACGTGCTGATGCTGGGCGTCGGCCCGGACACGCATGTCGCCTCGCTCTTCCCCGAGCTGCCCGCGGTACGGGAGACCGAGCGCACCGTCGTCGGTGTGCGCGGGGCGCCCAAGCCGCCGCCCGTCCGGGTCACCCTCACGCTGCCCGCCATCCGGGCGGCCCGCGAGGTGTGGCTGCTCGCTGCGGGCGAGGACAAGGCGGAGGCCGCGGCCATCGCCCTGTCGGGCGCCGGGGAGATCCAGGCCCCGGCGGCGGGCGCCTACGGGCGCGGCCGCACGCTGTGGCTGCTGGACGCAGCGGCGGCATCCCGGCTGCCGCGCGCCCTCTATCCGCCGGCCTCCGCCTGACCGGCCGGCAGGGGCGGTACCCGCGGGCCCGGCCTGCTCCTCGGAGCGGACCGGGCCCGCTGCGTGAAGGGCTCACCCCACGCCGCACCGGGCTCACTCCCCCGCCGGGACCCGCTCCAGAAAGGGCTCCAGCAGGCCGTGGACGGCCTCGGAGGCGAAGTCCAGCCCCTCGGCCTCGTCCGCGTCGTACACCGTGTACGCGCCCGCTCCGGCGGCTGTCGTGGCGGTGATGTTCAGCAGCCCGGCCCGCCGCTGGAAGTACGACTGGCGCACCGTCCAGCCGATCACCCCGGCCCGTTCCAGCGCGGCCGTGGAGCGGCGCAGCGCGCCCGAGCGGGTCACCAGGTACGCGCCGCTGAGCGCGTGTCCCAGAGCCCGGTAGGCGTCCCGGGCCAGCAGCACCCCCAGGGGGAGGCCCACGGCCGCGCAGCCGAGCGCGACCCAGAGCAGGACGGGCGTCAGCAGGGCGCCGAGCAGCGCGAGGACGAGGACCGGGACGAGGACCGCCCACAGCGCCCGGCGCAGCCGCCGGGCACGGGCGGTGGCGGGGTGCGCGGTCAGCGGGGCGCCGGTCGGGGACACGCTCTCGCGGAGCACGGCGGCGGCGACGGCACCGGCGACCGGCCGGGGCGCGGCGGGCAGCAGGGTGTTGTGGTCGCCGTGCTGCTCGTCGTCGTCCTTGGCCAGGCCGGTGGTGATGGCGTCGACCCGGGGCGGCGCCCAGCAGCCGGACGCCGAGCGGCTCGACGAGGTCGACGCCGCGCAGCCGGCGTTCCTCGATGGAGACGGACCGGGAGGTGAGCAGTCCGCGCCGGATGCGCAGGGTGCCGCCGGGTTCGCGCTCGAGGCGGTAGTTCCACCACATCTCGACCCAGAGGCCCAGCGCGCCGACGACCCCGGCGAGTACTCCGGCGACGGCGAGGAGCACGATCACCGAGAGCAGGGAGGTGTCCCGGTAGCGGTCACCGACCCATGCGATGACCTGGCCCTGCGCCCCGAACCAGTCGCTGACCTGCAGCACGGCCCCGGCCGCCGCGCCGCCGAGCGCGGGTGCGACGAACGAGACCGGCGCGTAGCGGATCCAGCGCGGGTCGAGGGAGACGAGCTCGCCCTCGCGGTGGCTGCCCGGGGTGGCGGTGAGGCCTCGCTCCAGGAGGGCGCGGCGCAGCCGTTCGCCCTCGGCCCGCAGGACCGGGTCGAGCTCCAGGGTGGATTCGCCGCCGGTGTGCTCACCAGTGCCGATCCGGACGGTGACGAGCCCGAGGACGCGCTGGAGCAGATGGGCGGTGAGGTCCACGCTCCGGATGCGTTCGCGCGCCAGCGAGCGCTTCTTGACCAGCAGCAGGCCGGTATGGAGTTCGACGCGGTCCGTGCCGACCCGGTAGCGCGTGCGGCGCCAGCGTACGTAGTCGGCGCCCGCGCCGAAGGCGATCAGGAGGGCGGCGCCCGTCAGCACCCACGCGGCGGCGGGGCCGAAGCCGAGGCGTCCGGAGAGCCCGAGTGTGGTCGGCACGGCGGCACCGGCCGCCACCCCGGCGGTGACGAGGGCGGTGAGCCAGACCGTACGGGGGGCGAGGGACCGCCAGTCCCCGCCCGGGGCCGCCGTGCTCATGTGGCGTCCCCGGGGGTGTCCTGGGTGATCCGGGTCAGCCGCTCGGCGAGCTCGGCCGCCAGCTCGTGGTCGAGGCCCTCGATCCGGACCGCGCCCTTGGACGAGGCGGTGGTGACGGTGACCGTGGCGAGCCGGTAGAGCTGTTCGAGGGGGCCGCGCTCGGTGTCCACGGTCTGGATCCGGGACATCGGCGCGATCCGCCACTCCTGCCACAGCAGCCCGGTGCGGACGTACACCGCCTCGTCGGTGACCTCCCAGCGGTGGGTGCGGAACCACCAGAGGGGGACGAGGACGGCGCAGCCGGCGCCGAGCACCGCGAGCACCGCGGCGGGCAGCAGCAGCCAGAACCGGGCGGGCGCGATGAACCCGCCCAGCACGGCCAGGACCGCCACCGGACCGGCGGTCAGCAGCAGCCACCGGGTCCGCCACCAGCGGACGGCCCGCGGGTCCAGCGTGTGCGCCGGAGCCCGCAGCCGTACCGCCCCCACCCCCGTGGCCATGGGCTCAGCGTCCCCTGAGCTCGCGGTAGGCAGCGACGAGGGCGGCCGTCGAACTGTCCAGCTGCTCCCCGCCCCTGCCCTCGGTCAGCACCGGCTCGATCTTCTTGGCGAGGACCTTGCCGAGTTCGACACCCCACTGGTCGAAGGAGTCGATGTTCCAGACGGCGCCCTGGACGAAGACCTTGTGCTCGTACAGGGCGATCAGCTGGCCGAGCACCGAGGGCGTCAGCCGGTCCGCGAGGATCGTCGTGGTCGGGTGGTTGCCACGGAACGTCTTGTGCGGCACCAGCTCCTCGGCGACGCCCTCGGCGCGCACCTCGTCCGGTGTCTTGCCGAAGGCCAGCGCCTGGGTCTGGGCGAAGAAGTTGGCCATCAGCAGGTCGTGCTGGGCGACCAGTCCGGGCAGCAGACCCTCGACCGGCTCCGCGAAGCCGATGAAGTCGGCCGGGATGACCTTCGTGCCCTGGTGGATCAGCTGGTAGTACGCGTGCTGCCCGTTGGTGCCCGGGGTGCCCCAGACGACCGGTCCGGTCTGCCAGTCCACCGGGTTGCCGTCGCGGTCCACCGACTTGCCGTTGGACTCCATGTCCAGCTGCTGGAGGTACGCGGTGAACTTGGACAGGTAGTGGCTGTAGGGCAGCACGGCGTGCGACTGGGCGTCGAAGAACGCGCCGTACCAGACGCCGAGCAGCCCCAGCAGCAGCGGGGCGTTCTCCTCGGCCGGGGCGGTGCGGAAGTGTTCGTCGACGAGGTGGAAGCCGTCGAGCATCTCGCGGAACCGGTCCGGGCCGATGGCGATCATCAGCGAGAGGCCGATGGCGGAGTCGTACGAGTAGCGGCCGCCGACCCAGTCCCAGAACTCGAACATGTTCGCGGTGTCGATACCGAAGTCCGCGACCTTCCCGCCGTTCGTCGACAGCGCCACGAAGTGCTTGGCCACCGCGTCCTGACCGGCCCTCAGGCCGGTCAGCAGCCAGTCGCGGGCCGAGGTGGCGTTGGTGATCGTCTCGATCGTGGTGAAGGTCTTCGACGCGATGACGAAAAGCGTCTCGGCCGGGTCGAGACCGTGCAGGGCCTCGTGGAGGTCGGCGCCGTCGACGTTGGAGACGAAGCGGACGGTCAGCGAGCGGTCCGTGAAGGAGCGCAGCGCCTCGTACGCCATCGCGGGGCCCAGGTCGGAGCCGCCGATGCCGATGTTGACGATGTTCTTGATCGGCTTGCCGGTGTGACCGGTCCACTCGCCCGACCTGACGCGCTCCGAGAAGGCGGCCATCTTGTCGAGCACCGCGTGCACGGCGGGCACCACGTTCTCGCCGTCGACCTCGATCACGGCGTCGCGCGGGGCGCGCAGCGCGGTGTGCAGGACGGCGCGGTCCTCGGTGGTGTTGATCTTGTCGCCGCGGAACATCGCGTCCCGCAGCCCGGCGACCCCGGTGGCCCCGGCGAGCTCGCGCAGCAGCCGGAGCGTCTCATCGGTGACCAGCTGCTTGGAGTAGTCGATGTACAGGTCACCGACCCGCAGGGTGTATCCGGTGCCGCGCTCCGGATCGTCCGCGAACAGCTCGCGCAGATGGGTCGTCCCGAGCTGCTCACGGTGCTTTCCCAGCGCGGTCCATTCCGGCGTCTGGTTGAGCCTGGTTCGACTTTGTGCGTTCATCCCGGACATCAGCCCACTTCTCCTCGTCACCGCAGTTCCCCGCTGCCCCACCAACTTAATTGATCAGGGGGACGGACGGGACGGCGGCGGGCTGCGGCACGGCGCAAGCATTCCGGCCGGGCACCCTGGGGGTGTCCGGCCGGTGAACGCTTCTAGGGCGTGTTTCGAAAGTCCCGCCTGCCCGGCGGTGTCTGGCACGCACACTCGCCGCGTTGTCGGGATCACCCCGATACAACCAGTATCGGGGCGACCCTCCGCCTTGCGATCGCACGCACCAGACACCGCCGGGCCCGCCCTTCGGGCGGACGGCGCTACTTTCGAAACACGCCCTAGATCTCGCCGCGGAGTTTCGCGAGAGCCTCGGCGAGAATCGCCTCGCCGTCCTCATCGCTGCGCCGCTCGCGCACGTACGCGAGGTGCGTCTTGTACGGCTCGGTGCGCGGCGGGTCCGGCGGGCTGTCGCGGTCCTGGCCGGCCGGGAAGCCGCAGCGCGGGCAGTCCCAGGTCTCCGGTACCTGCGCGTCATGGGCGAAGCTCGGCTGCGTCTCGTGCCCGTTCGAGCACCAGAAGGAGATGCGGGCGCGTGGCGCGGACTCGCCGCGCTCGGCCTCCCCCATCGGCCCCGCTCCGACCCGGCTTCCCCGGATCGCGTTGCCACTTGCCACGGTCGTAACTCCCTGCGTGATGGTGCTCGAAGATGCCCCAGTCTACGTAAGGCCCAACGCGCGTCCAGTGATTGGAGTTACACCCTCACAGGAATCGCGTACGACGGGTCAGTTGTCCAGCTTGATGAGCAGACCAAGCACCACAATGCATGCGAACCAGCACAGACCGACCACGACGGTGATCCGGTCGAGGTTACGCTCGGCGACCGAGGAGCCACCGACGGACGACTGCATGCCGCCACCGAACATGTCGGAGAGACCGCCGCCCTTTCCCTTGTGCATCAGCACCAGCAGCATCAGCAGCAGGCTGAAGACGATCAGGGTGATCTCGAACGCCAAAATCACGGCTGGTCCCTACTTTCCGGAATTCCTGGACTGCGTATGCGAACAACGGGGGCCGGGAGGCTGTGCCCTCCTCGGCCCCCGCAAGGGTACGACGGATCCGCGCTACCGCATACTCACTGGTCGCGGAAGCGGACGATCTTGACGAACTCGTCGGCGTCCAGCGCGGCGCCGCCGATCAGCGCGCCGTCCACATCGGGCTGCGCCATGATCGCGGCGACGTTGCCGGACTTGACCGAGCCGCCGTACTGGATGCGGACCGCGTCGGCCAGCTCCTGCGAGTACAGCTCCGCGAGACGGCCGCGGATCGCACCGCAGACCTCCTGCGCGTCGTCGGGGGTGGCGACCTCGCCGGTGCCGATGGCCCAGACCGGCTCGTAGGCGATCACGATGGACTCGGCCTGCTCGGCCGGGACGTCCTTCAGCGCGCCGTCCAGCTGGGCGAGCGTGTAGGAGACCTGCTCACCGGCCTTACGGATGTCCAGGCCCTCGCCGACGCAGAGGATCGGGGTCAGGCCGTGCTGGTACGCGGCCTTCACCTTGGCGTTGCAGACCTCGTCGGTCTCGGCGTGGTACTGGCGGCGCTCGCTGTGTCCGACGGCGACATAGGTGCACCTCAGTTTGGCGAGCATGGCACCGGAGATCTCACCGGTGTACGCGCCGGAGTCATGCGCCGAGATGTCCTGGGCGCCGTACTTGATCTTCAGCTTGTCGCCGTCGACCAGTGTCTGCACGGAGCGCAGGTCGGTGAAGGGCGGCAGGACGGCGACCTCGACGGCGTCGTAGTCCTTGTCGGCCAGGGCGAAGGAGAGCTTCTGGACGTGGGCGATGGCCTCAAGGTGGTTGAGGTTCATCTTCCAGTTGCCCGCCATCAGCGGGGTGCGGGTGGTCATGAAAGGTCAGTCCTCCAGTGCGGCGAGGCCGGGAAGCGTCTTGCCCTCAAGATATTCGAGGCTGGCGCCGCCACCGGTCGAGATGTGTCCGAACGCGTTCTCGTCGAAGCCCAGGATGCGGACGGCCGCGGCGGAGTCGCCACCGCCGACCACGCTGAAGCCGGACGAGTCGACGAGGGCCTGGGCGACCGCCCTGGTGCCCTCGGCGAAATCGGGGTGCTCGAAGACGCCCATCGGGCCGTTCCAGAAGACGGTGGCCGCGTCGGCGAGCTTCGATGCGTAGAGCTTGTTGGTCTCCGGACCGTTGTCCAGCCCCATCTGGCCGGCCGGCATGGCGTCGGCGGCGACGGTGGTGGGGTGGGCCGGAGCCTTGGTCCTGAGGTCGGGGAACGCCGGGGCGACCACGACGTCGACGGGGAGCACGAACTCCACGCCCTTCTCCTCGGCGCGCTTGAGGTACTCCAGCACGACCGGGATCTGGTCCTCCTGGAGCAGCGAGCTGCCGACCTCGTGGCCCTGGGCCTTGAGGAAGGTGTACGCCATGCCGCCGCCGATGAGGATGCGGTCGGCCCGCTCCAGGAGGTGGTCGATGACGCCGAGCTTGTCGGAGACCTTGGCGCCGCCGAGCACGACCGCGTAGGGCCGCCGCACGTCGTCGGTGAGCTTCTTCAGGACGCCGACCTCGGTGGCGATCAGGTCGCCCGCCGCGTGCGGCAGCCGGGCCGGCAGGTCGAAGACCGAGGCGTGCTTGCGGTGCACGGCGCCGAAGCCGTCACCCACGTACACGTCGGCGAGCTCGGCCAGCTGGTCGGCGAACGCGCCGCGCTCGGCGTCGTCCTTCGACGTCTCGCCGGCGTTGAAGCGGAGGTTCTCGATGACGGCGACCTTGCCGTCGGTGAGAGCGGTGACCGTGGCACGGGCGGACTCGCCGACCGTGTCGGTCGCGAAGGCCACGTCGGTGCCGAGCAGTTCGCCGAGCCGGGTGGCCGCGGGCGCCAGCGAGAACGCCGGGTCCGGGGCGCCCTTGGGGCGGCCCAGGTGCGAGGCGACGACGACCCGGGCACCGGCCGCGGCCAGCTTCTCCACGGTCGGCTGCACGGCGCGGATGCGACCGTCGTCGGTGATGGTGGTGCCGCTGAGCGGCACGTTGAGGTCGGCGCGGACGAATACGCGCTTGCCGGTGACCCCTTCGGCGAGAAGTTCGTCGATGGTCTTCATCTTCTGGACTCCTTGGAAGGACGAGGGACATGCAACGAGGCTCGAACGGCGCTTCATTGCGCTGTTCGAGCCCCGTACTCACATCGAGGTGCCTGCCGGTTCGAAGGTCAGAGCTGGCTGCCGACGAAGACGGTCAGGTCGACGAGGCGGTTGGAGTAGCCCCACTCGTTGTCGTACCAGCCGAGGATCTTCACCGTGTTGCCCTCCTGGACCATGGTCAGGGAGGAGTCGAAGGTGCAGGACGACGGGTCACCGACGATGTCCGAGGACACGATCGGGTCCTCGGTGTACGTCAGGAAGCCCTTGAGGTCGCCGTCGTCGGAGGCCTTCTTGAACGCGGCGTTGACCTCGTCCTTGGTGACCTCGCGCTCCAGGGTGACGACGAGGTCGGTGGCGGAACCGGTCGGGACCGGGACACGCATCGCGATGCCGTCGAGCTTGCCCTTGAGCTGCGGAAGGACCAGAGCGGTCGCCTTGGCGGCGCCGGTCGTGGTCGGAATGATGTTCTCGGCGGCGGCGCGGGCGCGGCGCAGGTCCGAGTGCGGGAAGTCCAGGATCCGCTGGTCGTTCGTGTACGCGTGGACCGTCGTCATCAGGCCCTTGACGATGCCGAAGTTCTCGTCGAGAACCTTGGCCATCGGCGCCACACAGTTGGTGGTGCAGGAGGCGTTGGAGATGACGTGGTGATTGGCCGCGTCGTACTTGTTCTGGTTGACGCCCATCACGATGGTGATGTCCTCGTCCTTGGCCGGAGCCGAGATGAGGACCTTCTTGGCGCCGCCGGCGATGTGCTTGGCGGCGTCGGCCTTCTTGGTGAAGATGCCGGTCGACTCGATCACGATGTCGACGCCCAGCTCGCCCCACGGAATGTCCGACGGGTTGCGCTCGGAAAGCACCTTGATGGTGTGGCCGTCGACGGTGATGGTGTCGGCGGTGTGGCTGACCTCGGCCTTGAGACGACCCAGAATGGTGTCGTACTTCAGCAGGTGAGCCGTGGTCGCAGTGTCACCCAGGTCGTTGACAGCCACGATCTCGATGTCCGCACCCTGCTCCAGCAGCGCGCGGAAGTAGTTACGACCGATGCGGCCAAAGCCGTTGATGCCTACGCGGATCGTCACGAACCGATCTCCTCGTTAGGTACGCCGGTTTTCGACGCCGGCGTGTTGTATGGGATGTCCCCGACCGCCTACGACACTACCCCTCCGAGGCCCCGGGAGTGACATCGAGCGGGGCGGGAGGAAGGGCAAAGGCCCGTACTCCCCAGTAGGAGTACGGCCTCCGGTTGCCCTCCCCCGCCCGCTGCGACGATTACGCAGTGTCAACGCCCCCGGGAACGTGGCGCGTTCCTGCTCCGGTCCGCCGGCGGGGGCCCTGATCAGCCGACCAGGCCGTCGGCCAGCTCTTCGCTGAGGGTGGATTCCGTGCTCGGGATCCCCAGGTCCTGGGCCCGCTTGTCGGCCATCGCGAGGAGCCGGCGGATACGGCCCGCGACGGCGTCCTTGGTCAGCGGCGGATCGGCGAGGGCGCCCAGCTCCTCCAGGGAGGCCTGCTTGTGCTCCATGCGCAGCCGTCCGGCCGCCGCGAGGTGCTCGGGCACCTCCTCGCCCAGGATCTCCAGCGCACGCCCCACCCGGGCACCAGCGGCCACCGCGGCCCTGGCCGAACGGCGCAGGTTCGCGTCGTCGAAGTTGGCGAGGCGGTTGGCGGTGGCGCGGACCTCGCGCCGCATCCGCCGCTCCTCCCAGGCGAGCACCGACTCATGGGCGCCCAGCCGGGTGAGCAGGGCGCCGATCGCGTCGCCGTCGCGGACGACGACCCGGTCCACGCCGCGCACCTCGCGGGCCTTCGCCGCGATGGAGAGCCGCCGGGCGGCACCGACCAGCGCGAGCGCCGCCTCCGGCCCCGGGCAGGTCACCTCCAGTGAGGAGGAGCGCCCCGGCTCGGTGAGCGAGCCGTGCGCCAGGAAGGCCCCGCGCCAGGCGGCCTCGGCATCACAGGTGGCCCCCGAGACCACCTGTGGGGGAAGCCCGCGGATGGGACGGCCGCGGCCGTCCACCAGACCCGTCTGCCGGGCCAGCTGGTCGCCGCCCGCCACCACCCGTACGACGTAGCGGGAGCCGCGCCGCAGCCCGCCGGGTGCCATCACGATCAGCTCCGAGCTGTGCCCGAAGATTTCGAGAATGTCCCGCTTCAGCCGGCGCGCCGCCATCGCGGTGTCCAGCTCCGCCTCGATCACAATCCGGCCGCTCACCAGGTGCAGCCCACCCGCGAACCGAAGAATCGCCGAGACTTCTGCCTTCCTGCAGCAGGTCCGGGTTACGGGAAGCCGAGAGATTTCGTCCTTCACCGCTGGCGTCATCGCCATGGGCCGATCCTTCCATGCATCCGAAAAATACGGTCGTACGCGGCGGCCAACAGCTCCGGATCATGAATCGGAACGCCGTCGGGTGAGGCCACCGGCGCCAGCTCGACCGCGGCACCGAGCCGTTCTGCGGCATCGGAGAGGGACTCGCGGTCGGGCACGGCAGCCTCGTCGGCCAGCACCACGTCCAAGGCGAGTTTAGGGGCGTGTCGTCCCAAAACCTCCAAATGACGCTGCGGAGAGAAGCCATCTGTTTCACCGGGTTGCGGCGCGAGGTTCAGCGAGAGGACCTTTCGGGCCTTCGTTTCGATCAGCGCGTCCAGCAGATCGGGGACGAGCAGATGCGGAATGACCGAGGAGAACCAGGACCCGGGACCGAGCACCACCCAGTCCGCGTCCAGGACCGCGGCGACCGCCTCCGGGACGGCCGGCGGGTCGGCCGGGACGACATGCACGGACTGCACCTCGCCCGGGGTGAGCGCCACGGTGGCCTGCCCGCGCACCGTTTGCACCTCGTCCGGGCGCTGCGGGTCGTGTCCCCGTACGAGCGCCTGGAGCTCCAGGGGCACGGCGGACATCGGCAGCACCCGGCCCTGCGCCCCGAGGAGCTTGCCGACCAGGTCCAGGGCCTGGACGTGGTCGCCGAGCTGCTCCCACAGGGCGACGATCAGCAGGTTGCCGACCGCGTGCTCGTGAAGGTCGCCCTTGGACTGGAAGCGGTGCTGGATGACCTGGGCCCAGGTCTGGCCCCAGTCGTCGTCGCCGCACAGGGCGGCCAGCGCCTTGCGCAGATCGCCGGGCGGCAGTACGCCCAGCTCCTCGCGGAGCCGGCCGCTGGAGCCGCCGTCGTCGGCGACGGTGACGACGGCGGTCAGATCACCCGTGATCCGCCGCAGCGCCGTCAGTGAGGCGGACAGCCCCATGCCGCCGCCGAGGGCGACGACCTTGGGCTGTGCGCCGCCCTTGCGGCCGGACAGCGCGGAGGTGGCCCTGCGCAGCCGGCGCAGACGTATGGTGCGGCTGGTCACTCGCGCCCCATGTCCCGATGTACGAGCACGGTCTCGATCCCTTCGGTGGCCAGCCGGGCCGAAAGCTTCTCCGACATCGCGACGGAGCGGTGCTTGCCGCCCGTGCAGCCCACGGCGATGGTCACGTAGCGCTTGCCCTCGCGGCGGTATCCGGCGGCGATGAGCTGGAGCAGCTCCGTGTACTGGTTGAGGAACTCCTTGGCACCCGGCTGGTCGAAGACGTACGCGGATACCTCCTCGTTGAGCCCGGTGAAGGGGCGCAGCTCGGGGACCCAGTGCGGGTTGGGCAGGAAGCGGCAGTCCACCACCAGGTCGGCGTCGACCGGCAGCCCGTACTTGAAGCCGAAGGACATCACCGTGGCGCGGAGCTCCGGCTCCTCGTCGCCCGCGAACTGGGCGTCCATCTTGGCGCGCAGCTCGTGGACGTTGAGGCTGGAGGTGTCGATCACCAGGTCGGCGTCGCCGCGCAGCTCGCGCAGCAGGTCGCGCTCGGCGGCGATGCCGTCGACGATGCGGCCGTCGCCCTGGAGGGGGTGCGGCCGGCGGACCGATTCGAAGCGGCGGACCAGCACGTCGTCGGAGGTCTCCAGGAAGACGATCCGCCGGGTGACGCCCTTGGCCTCCAGGTCCGCGAGGGACTCCCGGAGGTTGTCGAAGAAGCGGCGGCCCCGTACGTCGACGACGACGGCGATCCGGGCCACGTTGCCCTGGGACCTGGCGCCGAGCTCCACCATGGTGGGGATCAGCGCGGGCGGCAGGTTGTCCACGACGAACCAGCCGAGGTCTTCCAGACACTTGGCCGCGGTGCTGCGTCCGGCGCCCGACATACCGGAGATGATCACCAGCTCGGGGATGGCCACCGTGCTGTCGCCCGTCTCGGCCGGGGTACCCGTACTCACGTGTCCTGCTCCGTCTGCTCGGTCGGTGCGGTCGTGCCCTTGTTCATGTTCGCGCTCAGTCATGTCGTACTGCCCCCGTCGTCCTCTTCAATGATCTCTCCTGTGGCCGTGTTCACGGCGGGCGTGGCCGGGGTGGTCGAGGCCAGCGCGACGGCCACTGATTCCGCCGTCCTGCGGCCTATCCCCGGAACCTCGCAGATCTCGTCGATTGTCGCCTGCCTCAGCTTCTTCACGGAGCCGAAATGCTTGATGAGGGCCTGCTTCCGGGTCTCGCCCAGACCGGCGACGGCGTCCAGGGGGCTGGAACGGATGCGCTTGGCCCGTTTGGCGCGCTGGTAGGTGATGGCGAAACGGTGCGCCTCGTCGCGGATGCGCTGGAGGAGGTAGAGGCCCTCGCTGGAGCGGGGCAGGACCACCGGGTCGTCGTCATCGGGCAGCCAGACCTCTTCGAGGCGCTTGGCGAGGCCGCAGACCGCGATGTCGTCGATCCCCAGCTCGTCCAGCGCCCGCTTGGCCGCGGCGACCTGGGGCTGCCCGCCGTCGACCACGAGGAGCTGCGGCGGGTAGGCGAACCGCTTGGGGCGGCCGTCGTCCTCGCGGGGTTCGGCGGCGGAGTCCGGGGCGGGGCTCCCGGGCGCGGAGTCCGTGGGCGCGGGGCCCGTCTGCACGGGGCCCGTCTGCACGGGGCCCGTCTGCGCGGGGCCCGTCTGCGCGGGGCCCGGGTCCGCCGGGGTCTCCTCCCACTCCCCCGTGCGCTCCTTCTCCTGGAGGTAGCGCCGGAAGCGCCGGCCGATCACCTCGTGCATCGAGCGGACGTCGTCCTGTCCCTCGAAGCTCTTGATCTGGAAGCGGCGGTACTCCCCCTTGCGGGCCAGCCCGTCCTCGAAGACCACCATCGACGCCACCACGTCGTCGCCCTGGAGGTGGGAGATGTCGAAGCACTCGATGCGCAGCGGTGCCGTGTCCAGGCCGAGCGCCTCGGAGATCTCCTCCAGGGCCCGGGAGCGGGTCGTCAGGTCGGACGCCCGCTTGGTCTTGTGCAGCCCCAGGGCCTGCTGGGCGTTGCGCTGGACCGTGGCCATCAGGTCCTTCTTGTCGCCGCGCTGCGGGATGCGCAGGCTGACCTGGGAGCCCCGGCGGCCGGCCAGCCACTGGGAGACCGCGTCGGGGTCCTCGGGGAGGGCCGGGACGAGGACCTCCTTGGGGACGGCGTCCCCGGCCTCCTCGCCGTACAACTGCTGGATCGCGTGCTCGACCAGTCCGGAGGTGTCGACGTTCTCCACCTTGTCGGTGACCCAGCCGCGCTGCCCGCGCACCCGGCCGCCCCGGACGTGGAAGATCTGGACCGCGGCCTCCAGCTCGTCCTCGGCGACCGCGATGAGGTCGGCGTCGGTGGCGTCGGCAAGCACGACGGCGCTCTTCTCCATGGCGCGCTTGAGCGCCTCGGCGTCGTCGCGGAGCCGGGCCGCCCGCTCGTACTCCATCTCCTCGGCCGCCGCCATCATGTCCTTCTCCAGGCGGCGGATGTACGCGCCGGTGCGGCCGGCCATGAAGTCGCAGAAGTCGTCGGCGAGTTCGCGGTGCTCCTGTGGAGTCACCCGGCCGACGCAGGGGGCCGAGCACTTGCCGATGTAGCCGAGGAGGCAGGGGCGGCCGGTCCTGGCGGCGTTCTTGAACACCCCGGCGGAGCACGTGCGGACGGGGAAGACGCGCAGCATCAGGTCGACCGTCTCGCGGATCGCCCAGGCGTGACCGTACGGGCCGAAGTAGCGCACGCCCTTCTTCTTGGCCCCGCGCATGACCTGGACGCGCGGGAACTCCTCGTTGAGCGTGACCGCGAGGTACGGATAGCTCTTGTCGTCGCGGTACTTGACGTTGAACCTGGGGTCGTACTCCTTGATCCAGGAGTACTCCAGCTGGAGCGCCTCGACCTCCGTGGAGACGACGGTCCACTCCACGGACGCGGCGGTGGTCACCATCGTGCGCGTACGCGGATGGAGGCCCGACAGGTCCTGGAAGTAGTTGGCCAGGCGCTGGCGCAGGTTCTTCGCCTTCCCGACGTAGATCACCCGGCGGTGTTCGTCGCGGAACCTGTAGACCCCCGGGGAGTCGGGGATCTGTCCCGGCCTGGGGCGGTAGCTGGAGGGGTCTGCCATGTCTCCCACCCTACTTGCGGGCAGTGACAGCGCGGCGTGCCCGTGGACGGCACCGTGCTCCGGGGCGCGCGTCGGGTACGCGCCCCGGAGCACGGGGTCATCGGGCGCGGGCGGCTCCCGCGGTCAGCCGCTCACCTGGCCCGGCGGCGGCGCAGGGCCTTCGCGCCGCAGAGGCCGAGCACGGCGGCGGCGCCCGCCGCCGCGGCGCCGGAGGCCGCCGTCAGCGCGGTGTCCGCTCCCTGGTCAGCGCCGGTGTCCGCCGCGATGGCCGGCCCCGGCCGGGCGGCGGCAGCAGGGTGTCCGGCGGCCGGTTCCGCTCCGGCGGGTCCGTAGCCGCCCGCCCGGCCCGAGCGGGCGTATCGGGAGCCGGGGAGCTTGTCCGCGTACGCGGCGCGCACCCGGGTGCGGTAGGCGGCCAGGGTGGTGCCCCGCTCTCCGACCGCGTTCACCGCGTCCTGGTCCAGCGGGAGCACCCGGTTGCCCTTCTGGACGTACCAGGCGTTGATCTGCGGCTCCCGGAAGACGATGCCGCCGGGCAGTTCGCGGGCGCCCGCGGCCGTGTACCGGGCCTCGTCGTCGCCGGTGGCGATGTTCACCACCTGCCACCGGCCGTCCTTCCCCGGCTCGGGCAGCGTCCACAGGGACGCCTTCTGCCCGTCCGAGGAGACGGCGGTGCTGGCGAGGTAGTCCAGGCCGGCGACCGGGGCCCCCGGTTCACCGGCGACGAAGTCCGCGGCCAGGGTGCGTACGGGCACGGCCGCGCCCTCGATCCGCGGCGCGGCCGCCGCCCGGGTGACCGCGCCCTTCCGGGCGAAGAACCGGGACAGCGTGTCCAGGGTGGCGGCGTCGGTGGCCGCCTCGTGGGCCGCTGCCAGGGCCGCCGGAGTGGCCGCGGGGCCGGTGGCGGCGGCCGCCTGCGGGGCGGCGACGGTGAGCAGTGCGGACCCGGCCAGCACGCCGGCCGCGGCGAGGGCCGCCGCGGCGGAGCGCGCGGTGCGTGCGGCGGGGTGAACCGGGATTCCGGTGGAGGTCATGCCGTCACGCCCCGATCCGGTAGAGCGAGTGGGTCCAGGAGAACTCGCTGTTGTTCACGTACCAGGCGTGCGACGCCCAGTTGTAGCGGTTGTCGGAGGGCCAGGGATCGCCCCAGTAGACCCAGCTGTTCGCGTCGTCGTAGCCGTACAGGACGTGCATGTGGCCGCCGCCCGATGACCACTGGATGCGGGTCTCCACCGGCCTCCCGGCGGCGATCTCGGCCTGCACGGTGGGATAGCGCAGCCAGCCGGTGACGTACGAACCGGGGCTGATGCCCGCCCAGGACAGACCGTTCTGGACGTTGCCGAGCGAGGCCTGCGAGTTGGGGCACTCGTAGCCCTGGGCCCGGCCGAACGCGGCGTTGCAGAACTCGTTCTGGGCGTAGTTGCGGCCGTACCAGGCGGCGACGGTGTTGCCCGACGCGGCCCAGCACCAGTTGGTCTTCTGCTGGGCCTGCATGGTGATGTTCAGCCGCTGGGCCGCGGCGAGCGTGGCGGTCGGTGCGGAGCGGTTCGGCTCCGACGCGGTGGCGGTCGCCGCGGGTACGGCGAGCAGCAGGGCGGCGAGTACGGCCGTGACCGACAGCCGTCGGGGCCTGACTCTTCGGTTGCGCATGAGGTCCTCCCGGGGCGGGGGGTGGGGGTTCCAAGGAGCGCGTCCGGACGCTGCCGAGGAGCATCAACCGTTGTCGGGAACGGGTCAACACGCTTCAATGCGGGGGAACACCGCGGTGTGAACGCCAGGGGCGGACGCGTGAACGCCTCCCCCTGGCCACCTGCGGACCGGCATCCGTCGGCGCGGCCCCGCTCCCGCACGACGTGAACGTTCACCTGGAGGACCCATGCAGCACACCGAGGCCGAACTGGCGCAGGTGCTGCACACCGGCCCGTTCCACCTGGCGCTGCGCACCGCGCTCTCGGTGCGCGGACTGCCGCTCCAGCGGGTGCAGCACCATCTGGCGCACCTCGGGGTCAAGGTCGGTGTGACCAGCCTGAGTTACTGGCAGCAGGGGGCCAGGCGCCCGCAGCGCCCCGAGTCCCTGCGGGCCGTGAAGGCGCTGGAGGAGGTGCTGGGGCTGCCGGGGAACTCGCTGCTCGGGCTGCTGGGGGCCGGGGAGCCCCGCACCGAGGCCGACCGTCCGCCGGCCCGCTCGTACCGTTCCCTGGTGGACGCGTCCGGCGCGGTCGAGCGGCTGCTCACCACGATGGAGTCACCCGCGGACGGCGGGCTGCACACGGTGGGGCACCAGGAGCGGGTACGGATCGGGCCCGGCCGCCGGATGCAGCGCCGGAGCTCCCAGCACGTGGTGCGCGCCCACCGCGACGGGATCGACCGCTATCTCGCCGTGTACCGCGGCGATCCGGGCTGCGATCCGGCCCGGGTCGGGGTGAGCGCCCGGGAGAACTGCCGGACGGGGCGGATCCGCTGGGACGCGGAGACGGGGGTGCTGGTCGCCGAGCTGCTCTTCGACACCCGGCTGCGGGCGGGCGAGACGTACCTCTTCGGCTACGGCTTCGAGGACGGTACGGGAGGGCCGTGCGGCGAGTACGTGCGCGGCTTCAGCTTCGGCGGCGGGCAGTACGTGCTCCAGGTCCGGTTCGACGAGGAGGCGCTGCCGGTACGGTGCCGGCGCTTCGCCCAGGTGTCCACGGGCGCGCCGCGCGGCGCCCGGACGGACCTCACCCTCACCGGCCGGCACCGGACGGTCCATCTGGTGGAGCAGGGGGTGCGGCCCGGTCTGGTCGGCATCGACTGGGACTGGGAGTGAGACGGGCCGCCGCCGCTGCCGGGCCGGCCGGTTCAGGCCTTGGGGCCCACGACCAGCCGGCCGCCCTCGACCCGGACCGGGACGGAGGGCAGCGGCACGGTCGCCGGACCGTGCACGGCCTTGCCGGTGGTGGTGTCGAAGAGGCTGCCGTGGCAGGGGCAGTGCCCCTCGTTCTCCTCGACCTTGTCCAGCAGGCAGCCCGCGTGGGTGCACTGGGCGCTGAACGCCTTGTACTCGCCCTTGGCCGGGCAGCTGACGATGACGCGCTGCTCGCGGTAGAGCTTGGACTGGCCGACCTGGATCTCGTCCGGGGCGCCGAGCTCGACAGGTGCGGTGGGGGTCGGCGTCTGGGCGTGCCCGAGCTTCGAGTCGGTCGAGCAGGCGGCCGCTCCCAGCCCGGCGACGCCCGCGAGAGCGGCGCCCTTCAGCACGGTACGGCGGGCGGCGGGCAGGCCGGGCATGCGGTCTCCACTGGTCGGAGGGGATTTCGGTGCGCCAGAGGTGCCCGGGACAGCAGAGCCAGCGGAGGCATCGGTGACGTAACCGACGATACCGGCGGAGACCGACGCCCCTGCGCCCGGCCCGGTCACACCCGGTCGTGCCTGGTCAGAGCCGTGGCCGTCGGGCCGGGGCCCCGTGGCGGGCCGGCCGGCTCCGGGCACACGGCGAGGCGGTGGCTCCCGGTGCCGGGAACCACCGCCTCGCCGGCCGTCAGGCCTTGCGCGCGCCGGCCGCCTTCTTCGCGGCCGTCTTCTTCGCCGCGGGCTTCTTCGCCGCGGCCGTTCCGGCGGCCTTCGCCGTGGTGCTCCGGGCCGTCTTCGCTGTCGCCGTCTTCCTGGCGGGGGCGGAGGTCGCGGCGACCGCCTTCTTCGCGGCCGTCCTGCGGGCCGGCTTACGGGCCGGGGGAACGGCCGCCTCGCTGACCCGGTCCGCGTCCAGGATGCCCTGGAGGAACTTTCCGGTGTGGCTGGCGGGGACACCGGCCACGTACTCCGGGGTGCCCTCGGCGATGACCAGACCGCCGCCGTTGCCCCCTTCGGGACCCATGTCGATGACCCAGTCGGCGGTCTTGACGACATCGAGGTTGTGCTCGATGACGATCACCGTGTTGCCCTTGTCGACCAGCCCGGAGAGCACCTTGATGAGCTTGGAGATGTCCTCGAAGTGCAGACCGGTGGTCGGCTCGTCGAGCACGTACACCGTGCGGCCGGTCGAGCGCTTCTGGAGCTCGCTCGCCAGCTTGACCCGCTGTGCCTCACCGCCGGAGAGCGTCGGCGCGGACTGGCCGAGCCTGACGTATCCGAGCCCGACCTCGTTGAGCGTCCGCAGATGCCGCGCGATGGTCGGCACGGCCTCGAAGAACGCGAGGCCCTCCTCGATCGGCATGTCCAGCACCTCGGCGATGGACTTGCCCTTGTAGTGGACCTCCAGGGTCTCCCGGTTGTAGCGCGCTCCGTGGCAGACCTCGCACGGAACGTACACGTCCGGCAGGAAGTTCATCTCGATCTTGATGGTGCCGTCGCCGGAGCAGTTCTCGCAGCGGCCGCCCTTGACGTTGAAGGAGAACCGGCCCGGCAGGTAGCCGCGGACCTTGGCCTCCATCGTCTCCGCGAACAGCCTGCGGACGTGGTCGAAGACACCGGTGTACGTGGCCGGGTTGGACCGGGGCGTACGGCCGATGGGCGACTGGTCGACGTGCACCACCTTGTCGACGAGATCGTCCCCGTCGACCCGGGTGTGCCGGCCGGGGACCGACTTGGCGCCGTTCAGCTCGCGCGCCAGGTGGGTGTAGAGGATGTCGTTGACCAGCGTCGACTTCCCGGAGCCGGAGACACCGGTCACGGCGGTCAGCAGACCGAGCGGGAAGGAGACGTCGATGTCCTGGAGGTTGTTCTCCCGGGCGCCGTGCACCGTGAGCAGGCGCGAGGGGTCGACGGGACGCCGGACGTCGGGCATCGCGATCGACCTCTTGCCGGTCAGGTACTGACCGGTGATCGACTTGTCGTTGGCCAGCAGTTCCTTGAGCGATCCGGAGTGGACCACCTTGCCGCCGTGCTCACCGGCGCCGGGGCCGATGTCGACGATCCAGTCGGCGACCTTGATGGTGTCCTCGTCGTGCTCGACGACGATGAGGGTGTTGCCCATGTCGCGGAGCCGGACCAGGGTCTCGATCAGCCGGTGGTTGTCGCGCTGGTGCAGGCCGATGGACGGCTCGTCCAGCACGTAGAGCACGCCGACCAGGCCGGAGCCGATCTGGGTGGCGAGCCGGATGCGCTGGGCCTCGCCACCGGACAGGGTGCCGGCCGCGCGGTTCAGCGAGAGGTAGTCCAGGCCGACGTCGACCAGGAACTTCAGCCGTTCGTTGACCTCCTTGAGCACCCGCTCGGCGATCTTCTTGTCCCGGGCGTTCAGCTTCATCCGGCCGAGGAACTCGGCGCACTCGCTGATCGACATCGCCGCGACCTGGGCGATGGACTTCTCCATCACCGTCACCGCGAGGACGATCGGCTTGAGCCTGGTGCCCTCACAGGTGGGGCAGGGCACCTCGCGCATGTAGCCCTCGAAGCGCTCCCGGCTGGAGTCGCTCTCCGCCTCGGAGTGCCGCCTCTTGACGAACTGCACCGCGCCCTCGAAGGAGGGGGTGGTGTAGGCGCGCTCGCGCCCGTACCGGTTGCGGTAGCGGACCTCGGTCTGGATCTTGTGGCCGTGCAGCAGGGCCTTCTTGGCGCGCTGCGGCAGCCCGGCCCAGGGGATGTCCGTACGGAATCCGAGGGCTTCGGCGAGCGCGTTGATCTGCCGCCCGAAGTACTCCTTGGTGTGGCCGTGCGACCAGGGGTGGATCGCGCCCTCGTCGAGGGACTTCTCCTCGTCCGGGACGATCAGCTCCGGGTCGACCTCCATCCTCGTACCGATGCCCGTGCAGTCGGGGCAGGCGCCGAAGGGCGAGTTGAAGGAGAAGGAGCGCGGCTCCAGCTCCTCGAAGGAGAGGTCGTCGTACGGGCAGTAGAGGTGTTCGGAGTACATCCGCTCACGCTCGGGGTCGTCCTCGGGGAGGTCGACGAAGTCGAGCACGACCATGCCGCCGGAGAGGCCCAGCGCGGTCTCGACCGAGTCGGTCAGCCGGCGCTTGGCGCTGTCCTTGACGGTGAGGCGGTCGATGACCACCTCGATGGTGTGCTTCTCCTGCTTCTTGAGCGCGGGCGGCTCGGAGAGCTGGATGGTCTCGCCGTCGACCCTGGCCCGGCTGTAGCCCTTGGTCTGCAGATCCGCGAAGAGGTCGACGAACTCGCCCTTGCGCTCGCGCACCAGCGGCGAGAGGACCTGGAAACGGCTCCCCTCGGGCAGGCCGAGCACCTTGTCCACGATGGCCTGCGGCGACTGGCGCGAGATCGGCCGGCGGCACTCGGGACAGTGCGGCTTGCCGATCCTGGCGAAGAGCAGCCGGAGGTAGTCGTAGACCTCGGTGATGGTGCCGACCGTCGAGCGCGGGTTGCGCGAGGTCGACTTCTGGTCGATGGAGACGGCGGGCGACAGACCCTCGATGAAGTCGACGTCCGGCTTGTCCATCTGGCCGAGGAACTGCCGGGCGTACGAGGAGAGCGACTCCACGTAACGGCGCTGCCCCTCGGCGAAGATCGTGTCGAACGCGAGCGACGACTTGCCCGATCCGGAGAGCCCGGTGAAGACGATGAGGGAGTCGCGGGGAAGGTCGAGCGAGACGTTCTTGAGGTTGTGCTCGCGAGCGCCACGGACGATGAGACGGTCGGCCACGCCGGTCCGCACCTTTCTAGAGAGAAGCGGGGGAACTGAGCCCCTGCCCCAGGGTATGGGGGGTGCCACAGCGTTGTACGGAGCTTTCGACTCCGAGCGTATAGCACGCGCATTCGATTTACGGACGGCTGATAACTCCTTCACCCAAATGAGTGGCGGGGGGCTACGCTCGGCCCCATGATTGATCACGTGCACGACCTGGACGCCCTACGTGAAGCGACCGGACGGCTGCTCAGCGCCACGGAGAAACTGGACGACTCCGCGCTCGCCTCGCCGTCGCGACTGCCGGGCTGGAGCCGGGGTCATGTCGTCGCGCACCTCTCACGTAACGCCGACGCGCTCGTAAATGTTCTCCAGGGCCGGCCGATGTACGCAGACAGCGAAACCCGCGACCGCGACATCGAGCGCGACGCCCCCCGGCCGCGGGCCGAACAGCTGGCCGACCTGTCGGAGAGCGCGGCCCGCTTCGTGGCCGCCGCTTCGGCCCCGGCCGACTGGTCACGCACTGTCGCGCTGCGCAACGGTGTGACGGACTCCGCCTCCCTCATTCCCTTCCGCCGCCGCATCGAGGTCGAGATGCACCATGTCGACCTGGGGGTGGGGTACGAGCTGGAGGATCTGCCCGACGACTTCATCGCCCGGGAGATCGACTTCCTGGCCGAGCGGTTCGCCGGGCACCCGGACGTCGTGTCCACAAGCGTGGCCGACGACAAGGGCCGGTCCTGGACGACAGGCGGCGGAGCGGAGGGCGGCCCCGTCACGGTCCGCGGTACGGCCCCCGAGCTGCTCGGCTGGCTCAGCGGGCGCCGCGACGGGTCGGCACTGACCGTCGAGGGCGGGCACTCCCTGCCCGCGCTGCTCCCGCTATAGGCTGAGAGGCATGACGTACAGCGGAGCGGTCAAGGTCGGCGGGCGGGCGGACGTGCACGAGCTGACGGATCTGATGATCTCCAAGGTCGCCGTCGGCCCGATGAACAACAACGCCTATCTGCTGCGCTGCCGGGCCACCGGCGAGCAGCTCCTGATCGACGCGGCCAACGACGCCGGCACCCTGCTGGGGCTGATCGGTGACGACTCGATCGCCTCGGTCGTCACCACGCACCGGCACGGTGACCACTGGCAGGCGCTGGGCGAGGTCGTGGCGGCCACGGGCGCGCGTACGTACGCCGGGCGGTACGACGCCGAGGGGATTCCGGTCCCGACCGATGTGCTCGTCGAGGACAACGACACCATCCGGGTCGGGCGGGTCGCCCTGACCGCCCGCCATCTGGCCGGGCACACACCGGGGTCGATCGCGCTCATCTACGACGACCCGCAGGGCGCTCCGCACCTGTTCACCGGGGACTGCCTCTTCCCGGGCGGGATCGGCAACACGTTCGAGGACCCCGAGGCGTTCGTGAGCCTGCTGCACGATGTGGAGACCAAGCTCTTCGCCCCGCTGCCGGACGAGACCTGGGTCTACCCGGGCCACGGCAGCGACACCACGCTGGGCGACGAGCGTCCGAGGCTGCCCGAGTGGCGCGCCCGCGGCTGGTGAAACGACCCCGGTGACGTCCGCGCAGCGGACGTCACCGGGGTCGCACCGCAGGCGTCACCGGGCCTGACGGCCGGTTCAGGCGTTGATTCCGGCGTCCTTGTCCGCGCTGCCCTCGGCCTTCCGTGCCTCCGCCTCGGCCGTCTTCTTGTTGGCGAGGAGGCTGGTGATCGTGGTGATCACCAGCACGCCGCAGATGACACCGAGCGAGACCGGGATGGAGATCTCGGGGACGTGCACTCCGGACTCATGCAGGGCGTGCAGCACCAGCTTGACGCCGATGAACCCGAGGATGACCGAGAGCCCGTAGCTGAGGTGGACCAGCTTCTTCAGCAGACCGCCGATCAGGAAGTACAGCTGCCGCAGCCCCATCAGGGCGAAGGCGTTGGCGGTGAAGACGATGTACGGGTCCTGGGTCAGCCCGAAGATCGCCGGGATCGAGTCCAGCGCGAAGAGCACATCGGTGGTGCCGATGGCGAGCATGACGACCATCAGGGGCGTCAGGACGCGCTTGCCGTTGTTGCGGATGAAGAGCTTGGTGCCGTGGTACCTGTCGGCGACACCGAAGCGGCGCTCGATCGTCTTCAGGAGCCGGTTCTCCTCGAACTCCTCTTCCTCCTCGTCGGCCCGCGCCTCCTGGATGAGCTTCCAGGCGGTGAAGATCAGGAACGCGCCGAAGATGTAGAAGACCCACGAGAAGTTGGCGATGACCGCGGCGCCCGCGGCGATGAAGACCGCCCGCAGCACCAGTGCGATCAGTACACCGAAGAGCAGCACCCGCTGCTGGAGGTGGGAGGGCACGGAGAACTTCGCCATGATCAGCACGAAGACGAAGAGGTTGTCGACACTCAGCGATTTCTCGGTGATGAAGCCGGCGAAGAACTCGCCCGAGGCCTGAGTCTCGCCGAAGACGAGCAGGCCGAGCCCGAAGAGGGCGGCCAGCGCGATCCAGACGACCGTCCAGATTCCGGCTTCCTTCGTCGACACGTCATGGGGCTTGCGCCCGATGAAGAAGTCGACGGCGATGAGGGCGCTCAGACCAAGAATGGTCAGCGCCCAGAGGGTCCATGAAACGTCCACTGCGCCTCCGGCAGTTCGCTACGGCTACTGATCAGCGTCGTCGCTGCCGGAGGTCTCTTCCACCTGGGCGCGCGGGCTGCGCGCCTGGCCGGCGCCCCGGGACCGGTCACAGTCCGTACTGACGGGAACGCCGCGATCGGGAGTACTCCCCTCCGCTCAAGAAACAGTACAGGAATCACCAAGAGAAGGTAAAGAGGAGACCAAATAGACCCCAAAAGCCCAGGTCAGAGCAGTGGTGGGTGGACGGGGACGAGACAGGTCAGCGGGGTCCCGTGCGGCGGGCGGCCGCCACGCGGGCGAGCACCAGCTCGAGAACGCTGCTGCCGGGAGGCGTGCGCAGCGGCTCGTACGTCCAGGCGTGACCCACCCAGGGGTCGGCCAGATGGTTGTCGGCGACCGGGGTGATCCGGAGCAGCGAGCGCCACAGCGGATCGAGCACCGGCCCGAACCCGGCGGCGTCCTGCCGGTCCGCGACCATCAGGAGATGGACGCCGACGGACGGTCCCTCGTCCGCGAGGTAGCGCAGCTGGGTGACGGCCCGGTCGTCGAAGCCGTGCGGGAAGTCGTTGACGATCAGCAGCTGCTCGGCCGGGTCCAGATCGGGCGGCAGCGAATCCGCGGCGCCGGCCCGGACCGCCATCTGCACCAGATCGACCCGCCGGGTGAGCTGGGCGAGGACCGAGGACACTCCCCCGGGACCGGAAGCGGGCGGGCCCGCGAGCACCCCGGAGCGGACCAGCGGGGCGAGCGCGGCCGCGGCGGAGCCCGCCGGGTCGATGACGTGGACCGAGAACTCGCCCGCCGGGTAGACGGCGAGCAGCCGGGCCGCGTGCAGGACCGCGCTCTCCATGGCCAGCCGGTGCAACTGGTCGCTGTCCGTCAGGGCGGCGGCCTCGGAGGCCGGGCGCCCGCTGTCGATCCAGATCCCGCGCTCCAGCGGCAGCCGTACGAGCAGCGGGATGCGCAGGGCGGCGCTCTCCGGCAGGTGCAGATCACCGATCCGCAGCGCCATCGGGATCTCCATCGGAACCCGGTAGGCGTGCCAGACGGGGTTGTCCCAGCCCGCGTAGGGGGCGGGGAGCGCGGGTTCCACCACGGCGGACTCGGCGGCCAGCTGGGCGAGGTCGCGGTCCAGCGCCTCGCGGGCCCGGCCGGTCAGCTCGTCGCGTTTGGCGCGGGCCTGCTCACGGGCCAGGTCGCCCGCACCGCCTATCCGGCTGCGCGGGTCGGACAGGGTGCGCTCCAGCTCCTGGTCCATCCGGGACTCGGCGAAGTCGACGGCGCTGCGGTACGCGGCGGTGGCCCTGGCCAGGTCCTCGAACATCCCCCAGATCTGGTTGTAGAGGCGCTCGTCCATGGACCATCCGGTCGCGTCCCCGGCAACGGGCCGCGCCGGCTCTCCGGGCCCGGCGGGCGGCGCGGCGGGAGGGGGCGGCGGGGGCGCGGCCGACTGGCGGCGCGGGTGCGCGTAGTCGATGGGGCCGGACGGGACGGCGGCCGGGGGCTCGGGCTGCGGGGCGGCCGGGGGCCGGACAGGGGGCTGCCCGCCGTCCGGGGCGGGTGCGGGGCCCTCCGCGTGCCGTACCCGGTCGCCCTCCGGGCTGCGGGGCGGGGGCGGTGACACGGAGCGGGCCAGGCCGCGGGCGACCGCCTCCTGGATCGAACCGGCCAGTTCGGCCGCCCGGTCCACGCCCTGATCCGCGAGCATCGCGGCGAGACCCCCCGCATAGCCCTGGCCGACCGCACGGACCTTCCAGCCGCCCTGACGGCGGTAGAGCTCCAGGGCGGCGACCGCGGACTCGGTGTCCAGGCCGGTCAGCGTGAAGGTGGCGATCTCGGTGCCTTCGAGTCCGGTGACGGCGACGAAGGGCGCGGCCACGGCTCCGAACCGGGTCGGGCCGCCCGCCTCCAGCGGCAGGGCGAGCAGCACGGTGACCCGGTGCACCCCGTCGGGCAGGGCGTCGAGGTCGACGGCGAGGCGGTGGTCGGCCGCCGCCTGCCTGGACACTTCGAGCCCCGGCAGGTGCGGCGAGCCGGGGTGGGCGATCCGCTCGACGCCGTGCACGGTGCCGTGCTCGTCGCCGAGCGTGGCCCCGGCCACGACGGGCGCCCCTGCCGAAATCCGGATCTCCAGACGCGTCTGGGGCAAGGTGTGGTTCTGCCCCCGGACCAGCTCGGCCGTCATTGCCCTGTCCCCTCGACGAGTTGCCACCGCGCGGCACGGTGCCGCGATGCGGTGCAGCTCCCGGCGGCCGATGCCTCCGGGAGCTGCGGTTACGAATACGGACCGGCTGGTCCGGCCCTGCCTACAGGTGCGGCAGGATCGCCGGCATGAGGTCCTGGAAGGTGCGGCCGTTGGCCGGGGTGCCGATGGCGGTCATCTGCCAGCCGTTCCCCGCGCGGTGCACCTTCGCCATGATCTGGGCGGTGTACTGCCCGCCGCCGTCCAGCGTGTAGCGGGCCAGCTCCTGGCCGTTGGTCTCGTCGACGATGCGGCAGAAGGCGTTCTGGACCTCCTGGAACGTCTGGCCGGTGAAGGAGTTCACCGTGAAGACGATCTGGTCGATGTGGACCGGCACCCGCTGGAGGTCGACCAGGATCGCCTCGTCGTCGCCGCCCGAGCCCGCGCCGCCGACCAGGTTGTCCCCGGTGTGCTTGACGGAGCCGTCGTCGCTGACGAGGTGCCGGAAGAAGACGACGTCGACCGGCTGCTTGTCGGCGAACAGGACCGCCGAGGCGTCCAGGTCGATCTCCCGGGTGCGCGAACCGAACAGCCCGCGACGCGGCGCCGCCTGCCAGCCGAGTCCCATCCGTACCGCGGTCAGGGTCCCCCCGTCGCTCTTCTGCAGGCTGATGGCCTGGCCCTTGGTCATGTTGACCGTCACGCGCTGTCCCCTCTCCGCTTCCCCGCAAACCGTCCTTGCGCGGTTTCCAGCACCCTACGCAGTCGCGCCACCGGCGCATCGGGTGCGGGCCGTTTTGTGTCGTTCCTGCAACACACCCCGCCCCGCGGGGTCAGGCCAGGCCGGCCTCCCGCATCTGGCGCAACTCCTTCTTCAACTCCCCTACCTCGTCCCGCAGTCGGGCGGCCACCTCGAACTGCAGATCCGCGGCGGCCGCGCGCATCCGGTCCGTCATCTCCTCGATGATCCCGGCGAGCTCGGTGGCCGGGCGGTCGGTGACCACCGCCCCGTCCCTCTTGGCCTTCGCGGAACCGGCCTTGACGCCCAGCGTGGGCACGGGCGCCTTGGCGCCCTTCGTCTGGCGGTAGCCGGTGCCGAGGAGCTGCTCGGTGTCGACCTCCTCGCGGGCGATCGTCGCGACGATGTCGTTGATCTTCTTGCGCAGCGGCTGCGGGTCGAGTCCGCGCTCGGTGTTGTAGGCGATCTGCTTCTCGCGGCGCCGGTTGGTCTCGTCGATGGCCTGCGCCATCGCCGGGGTGATCTTGTCCGCGTACATATGGACCTGCCCGGAGACGTTACGAGCCGCGCGGCCGATGGTCTGGATCAGTGAGGTGCCCGAGCGCAGGAAGCCCTGCTTGTCGGCGTCGAGGATCGCCACGAGCGACACCTCGGGCAGGTCGAGGCCCTCGCGCAGGAGGTTGATGCCGACCAGGACGTCGTACTCACCGGAGCGCAGTTCGCGCAGCAGCTCGATGCGGCGCAGGGTGTCGACGTCGCTGTGCAGGTAGCGGACCTGGATGCCGAGCTCCAGGAAGTAGTCGGTGAGGTCCTCCGACATCTTCTTGGTGAGGGTGGTGACCAGGACCCGCTCGTCCTTCTCGGTGCGCTTGCGGATCTCGTGCACCAGGTCGTCGATCTGGCCCTCGGTGGGCTTGACGACGATCTCCGGGTCGACGAGGCCGGTGGGGCGGATGATCTGCTCCACGAAGCCGTCGCCCCGGGAGAGCTCGTACTTGCCGGGGGTGGCGGAGAGGTAGACCGTCTGGTTGATCCGGCCGAGGAACTCCTCCCACTTCAGCGGGCGGTTGTCCAGGGCGGACGGCAGCCGGAAGCCGTGGTCGACGAGGGTCCGCTTGCGGGAGGCGTCACCCTCGTACATCGCGCCGATCTGCGGCACGGTGACATGCGACTCGTCGAGCACGAGGAGGAAGTCCTCGGGGAAGTAGTCGAGGAGGGTGTTGGGCGCGGTGCCCGGGGTGCGGTCGTCGAAGTGCATCGAGTAGTTCTCGACACCTGAGCAGGTGCCGATCTGGCGCAGCATCTCGATGTCGTACGTGGTGCGCATCCGCAGCCGCTGGGCCTCCAGCATCTTGCCCTGCTTGTCCAGCTCGGCCAGCCGCTGCTCCAGCTCCTTCTCGATGCCGCCGACCGCCTTCTCCAGGCGCTCCGGTCCCGCCACGTAGTGGCTGGCGGGGAAGACGTGGAGGGACTCGTCCTCGCTGATGACCTCGCCGGTGAGCGGGTGGAGGGTGGAGAGCGCCTCGATCTCGTCGCCGAACATCTCGATGCGGACGGCGAGCTCCTCGTAGACCGGGAAGATCTCGATGGTGTCGCCACGCACCCGGAAGGTGCCGCGGGCGAACGCCAGGTCGTTGCGGCTGTACTGGATCTCGACGAAGCGGCGCAGCAGCTGGTCGCGGTCGATCTCGTCGCCCACCTTGAGCTGGACCATCCGGTCGACGTACTCCTGCGGGGTACCGAGGCCGTAGATGCAGGAGACGGAGGCGACCACGATGACGTCACGTCGGGTGAGCAGGGAGTTCGTCGCGGAGTGGCGCAGCCGCTCGACCTCCTCGTTGATCGAGGAGTCCTTCTCGATGTAGGTGTCCGACTGCGGGACGTACGCCTCGGGCTGGTAGTAGTCGTAGTACGAGACGAAGTACTCGACGGCGTTGTTGGGCAGGAGCTCGCGGAACTCGTTGGCCAGCTGGGCGGCGAGGGTCTTGTTCGGCGCCATCACCAGGGTGGGGCGCTGCAGCTTCTCGATCATCCAGGCGGTGGTCGCCGACTTTCCGGTGCCGGTCGCGCCGAGGAGCACGACATCCTTCTCACCTGCCCTGACGCGCCGCTCCAGCTCGGCGATGGCCGTCGGCTGGTCGCCGCTGGGCTGGTAGGGACTGACGACCTCGAAAGGCGCCACCGAACGTTCGATCTTCGAAACGGGCCGCATGCATCCACCGTACGACCCCCCACTGACAACGGGGCGGGTCAGCGATCGTCGTGCCGCACGGGGTCGCGCCACTGCGAGTGGAAGGACGCCGGGTCGGCGTGCGTGCCGAACCGGGGGACCTGGCGCTGGGCGGGGATGCCGAGGGCCCGTCCGGCCGCGGCGTCGCCCCAGTCCGGGGTGCCCATGACGACCAGGGGGTCGAACATCACGACGATCCCGGCGAGCAGCAGGAAGCAGGCCGGGCCGATCAGCATGGGCACGAGGAAGCCGGTCGGGGTGTCGCCCGCGGTGGTGCCGGTCAGCGTGGCGGGGTGCAGGTGGACCCGGAGTGCGGCCATGCTCGTGTAGTGCATTCCGCTGACCGCGACGCCCATCACGACGGCGGCACCGAGGCTCGGCAGGAAGCCGTGGATCGAGACGGCGGCCCAGAGCGCGGCGGTCGAGGCCACCACGGCGATGACCACGGAGAGCGTCACGGTGATCGTGTCGTACTCGAACCGCCCATCAAGTCGCATCCCGGCCATGCCGAGGTAATGCATGGTGGCCACGCCGAGCCCGGTGATCGTGCCGCCCGTCACCAGAGCCATCGGGGTGGCGCCCCGGTACCCGACGAGGAAGATCCCGACACCGACCATGACGATCGCGACGGCGAGGCTGGCGAACGTGATCGGCTTGTCGTAGCCGATCGGTACCTCCTCGACGGAGAAACCCATCATCGCGATGAAGTGCATCGTCCAGATGCCCGAGCCTATGGAGGCCGCACCGAGAGCCAGCCAGCCGGCCTTGAAGGAACGTTCCGTGCGCAGTGACCGGGTGGTGCAGCGCAGCCCCAGCGCAGCGCCGAGGCAGGCCATGAGGAACGCCGCGACGGGGGTCACCGCCCCATAGCTGAAACCGTCGATTGTGCCCTGCATACACACGCCCTTCGCAGAAGCCCGGGTGCGGACGACCCTAAGGCGCAAGGCCCGGCAAACAAACAGAAGAACTGCATTTTATCGACAGGGGCACCAACCCATGACGCGGTCCCCGGGGTGCGTTCACACCGTGGCCATCCTTCGCCCGTCCCTTGTTCGGCGGCGGCTGCGAGCCTCGGGCCGTCCGCAACTCTGACGCAAGGAGTCCACGTGTACGCAGGCACCGCAACCGCCTCCGTCGCTGCCGCCGCGCTGCTGGGCGCCGGCACGTTCCTCTTGTCGAACACCGGCACACCGGTCACGGACACCACCGCGGCCGGGCACACCGTGGCGGGGACCCACGCCGCCACCGCCCGGCGCACGGCAGCGGCCACCGGTTCCGGGGTCCGGACGGCGGGCGACCCCGCCCCGGCCCGGACCGGCGGCCCGCTCGTCATCGCCCACCGGGGCGCGTCGGTCCACGCCCCCGAGAACACCCTGGCGGCCGTGGACAAGGCCGACGAGCTCGGCTTCGACTGGGTGGAGAACGACGTCCAGTTGACCAAGGACGGCGTACTCGTCGTCATCCACGACACCGATCTGAAGCGGACCACCGACGCCGAGAAGGTCTTCCCGGACCGCGCGCCGTGGGCGGTCAAGGACTTCACGGCGGCCGAGATCGCCCGGCTGGACGCGGGCAGCTGGTTCGGGCCGCAGTACGCCGGCACCCGGGTGCCCACGCTCCGGCAGTACCTGGACCGGATCGGGCACAACCGCCAGAACCTGCTCCTGGAGATCAAGAGCCCCGAGATCTACCCGGGGATCGAGCAGGCGACCCTGCGAGTGCTGAACCAGGAGGGGTGGCTCGACAGCGGGCATGTCCGCGACCGCCTCGTGATCCAGAGCTTCGGCGCGGACAGTGTGCGCAAGGTGCACGAGCAGCGCCCGGACGTCGTCACGGGCTTCCTGGGCACCCCGGCCGTCGCCGAGCTGCCCGAGTACGCCGAGTTCGCCGACCAGATCAACCCGGCGTACACCTCGGTTTCGGGCGACTACGTGGCGGCGGTGCACGCGCTGAAGGGGCCGCACCACAAGACGCTCCGGGTCAACACGTGGACAGTCAACGACGCGGCGCACGCGCGCCAGGTGTCCGGCTACGGCGTGGACGGCATCATCACCAACACGCCGGACGTGGTGCGCACGGCCACCGGGGTGCGTGAGGCCGTCGGGGCAGGCAAGGCCGTCGGGGTGCGTGAGGCCGTCGGCTGACCGTCCCGGGACCGCCGTCGCGGCCGGCCGGCGACCGTTGATGCTCCTATTGGTGGTCAAGCGGTCTGGAGTCGGTCGCGGTATGCGTGGGCGAGGTTGTCGAGTCGGCGGATTCCGCGTTTCACGTCGGAGATTCTGGTCGGCCACACGCCGAGGTGTCGTGCGGCGGCGGTGAGCGTGATGTTCTTGGACTGCCGCGGGGGACGTAGGTCCGCGATCCCGGGAGCGTTGGGGGTTGCCGCCTGCTGTGATCAGCAGGTGCGCGGCGGTGTCGGGGCCGGCTCCGTAGGCGGCTCGCAGGCCGGGGTTGTCGGCGGTGACGACGGTGTCGATGGCCTGGGTGAGGGCCTCGTGTTCGGCGGTCAGCTCCTTGACGTGTCGGGCGAGGGTTTTGAGCGCGGTCAGGACCGCGACGTGGACTGCGTCTCCGGTCGGCCGTATCCGGGCCGGGGCATCGGCGCGGTCCTTGATTTCAGCGGGCCGTACTTGCCGCGGATGGCTTCGGGGGCGGTGATGAGGGTGCTGCCGGTCTGGTTGAGTGCGGCGGTGCGGGCTTTCACCGCGGAGCGGGCGGCGTCGTGCGGGGCGTGTATGCCGGTGACGGTGTCGTTCTTCAGTGCGCTGGAGGCCCGTCCGGACAGTGCGGCGCGGGCCGCGGTGTAGGCGTCGATGGGGTCGGACTTGCCGGTCCGGCGGCGCTCGGCCCGGTCCGGCCGGCTGGCCTCGATGACCCGGTGTCCGGCTGAGCAGGCGGCACGAGTGAAGCCGGCCCCGTAGGAGGAGGTGCCTTCCACACCGATCGCCATCACGTGGCCGTGGGCGTGGATGAACGCCAGTGCGGCGGCGTATCCGGCGGTGGTGGTGGTGAACTCGGCGTCGGCGAGGTGGCCGCCGTTGTCGCTGATGACAGCGATGTGGAGGGTGTCGGTATGGGAGTCGACGCCGGCGAACACGTTCTGGGTGGTGACTCCGATGCCTTCCCGGGCCGCTGCTGCCATGCTGGTGAACGCCTTCCTGACTGGAGGTGGCGTCGGCCGGGTGGCTCGGACAGGACATTGAAGGGGCTTCTGACCGAGCTCCTGTCAGGTCATGATCCGCCCGGCCGAAGCCTTGGGAAGCAGCTCCCGGAGGTCGGGCAGAACAACGCGAAGACAGCCCAGCAGGGCGTCAGTCAGTGGCTGAGCCACGACCACCGGAAGCTGCTTACGCGCATCAATGTCAGTGGCCGGCCGTACGGTGGTTGCCATGAACAGCAACGGGGTTGTCGAGTGGGCCGTCGTGGAGAGCGACATCGGCCCGCTGCTGCTGGCCGCGACGGACGCCGGGCTGGTGAGCGTGGTCTTCCACGCGCGTCCGGCGGTACGGGACAGGGCGCTGGCCCGGTTGCGCGACCGGCTCGGCGCGGAGCCGGTCGAATCACCCGGCTCCGTCCGGCTGGCCGAGCCGATACGCCAGTTCGCGGCGTACTTCGCGGGCACGCTGCGGGATTTCTCCCTCGATCTGGACTGGTCGCTGACGAGCGGCTTCAACCGTCAGGTGCTCCGTGAGCTGTCGGCGGGCGTGCCGTACGGCGCTGTCGCCGGTTACGGGGAGCTCGCCGAGCGGGTCGGGCAGCCCGGGGCGGCCCAGGCGGTCGGAGCGGCCATGGGGTCCAATCCGCTGCCGGTCGTGGTGCCCTGCCACCGGGTGGTGGAGCGCGACGGCGGGATCGGCGGCTTCGGCGGCGGGCTTGAGACGAAGCGGCGGCTGCTGGCGCTGGAGGGCGTGCTGCCCTCACCGCTGTTCTGACCGCCCCACCGCTGGCACACTGCGTCGGTGACCAACACCCTCGACGCATCCGACACCCCCGGCGAGCCCGCTTCCACCGGGCGGGTCACCGCGGCCGACCTCCCCGGGCTCCGGCGCAGGACGACAGGTGTCCTCGTCGCCGGCCAGATACTCGGCGGCCTCGGCGTGCCCGTCGGCATCACCCTGGCCCCCGTACTGGCGACACAGGTCAGCGGCTCCGAGGCGCTGTCGGGCCTCGCGCCCACCGCGTCGGTGACCGGCACCGCCCTGCTGTCGTTGCCGCTGGCCGCGCTGATGACCTCGCGCGGCCGCCGCCCCGGCCTCGTACTGGCGTATCTGATCGGTGCGCTCGGCGCCGGCCTCGTGGTGCTGGCCACCGTGGTGGAGAGCTTCCCCCTGCTGCTCCTCGGCATGGCCGCATTCGGCGCGGGCTCCTCCGCCAATCTGCAGGCACGGTTCGCCGCGGCGGATCTGGCCGAGCCCGAGCGGCGCGGCCGGGCGATCTCGACCGTCATCTGGGCCACCACCATCGGCTCGGTGCTCGGGCCCAATATCGCGGCTCCGGCGGGCCGGGTCTTCCGCGGCACCGCCGTGTCCGAGACGGCCGGGCCGTTCGTCTGGGCGGCCGGCATCTTCCTCCTCGCCGCACTCGTGGTCGCGGCGCTGCTGCGGCCCGACCCGCTGCTCACGGCGCGCGCGCTGGCCCCGCAGGAGAACGCGTCGGCCGGGAGCCGTTCGCTGCGTGCGGGCATCGCAGCCGTGCGGGCTTCGCCGATGGCCCGGCTGGCGCTGGTGACCGTGACCGTCTCGCACACCGCGATGGTCTCGATCATGGTGATGACCCCGGTCGCCCTCGGCCACCACGGCGCGGACCTCCAGCTGATCGGCCTGGTGATCAGCGGCCACATCGCGGGGATGTACGCGTTCTCGCCGGTGATGGGCTGGCTGTCGGACCGCTTCGGCCGGCTCACGGTCATCGGCCTGGCGGTCGGGCTGCTCTCCCTGGCCGCGCTGCTGGCGGGGACCGCGGGCGCCGCTCACGGCAGGACCGCGGCCGGCCTGTTCGTGCTCGGGCTCGGCTGGTCCGCGGGGCTGGTCGCCGGTTCGGCGCTGCTCACCGACTCCGTACCGCAGCCCGCCCGCGCCGCCGTGCAGGGCCTGTCGGACCTGACCATGAACGCGTCGGCGGGCATCGGCGGCGCGGTCGCCGGGGTCATCGTCTCCCAAGCGAGCTACGGCTGGCTGAACCTCACCGGCGCGTGTCTGCTGCTGCCGATGGCCGCGCTGGCGCTGCGCCGGTCCCTCACCCGCCCCTCCCCGGCCTGAGCCGGGCGGGGCGCGCCCCTCAGGGGCTTCAGAGGCTGATGTGGTAGGCCTTGCGCAGCGTCTCGTGCACGGTCCACGTCGTACGGTCGCCCTCGCGCAGCACGCAGGCGTCGCCCGGTCCGATCTCCAGCGTCGCGCCGCCCTCGACCGCCACGGTCGCGCGCCCGCTGACGACCACGAACAGCTCGTTGGCCTCGGTGTCCGTGACCACTCCGGGCGTGATCTGCCAGATCCCGCGCAGCTGCTTGCCGTCGGCCGACTCCCACAGCACCTTGCCGGTGACCTGCGGATCACCCGACACGATCTGTGCGGGATCGAGCGGTTCCGGTTCGAGCACGGCGTCCGGGATGTGCACGGCGAAAGAGGCGGGAACTTGATCAATTGCGGTCATGGGCGGTCACTCTAGCGACCGCTCCGGAGCGTCCGGCAGGGCCCCGGCCGAGTCCGCGAAGCGTCCGGCCCGGTCTCGCCCAGGGCAGCGCTACCTCCGCGGGCCCGGGGCGGCGGAGCCGACCGCGGCGAGCCAGGCGTCGGCGATCAGCCGGTGCCCGAGACGGCTCGGGTGGACGCCGTCAGGGGCCAGCTCCGCCGGCTCCCGGTCCCGTGCCGCGCGGGTCACGACGAGGTCGGCGCGGACCACCTGGGCTCCGTTGTTCCGGGCCGCCCGCAGAACGGCGTCGGTACGGGGGGACAGGTCATCGAACCAGCTCTCCTGGTCCGGCCCGGCCGGGAGCAGGAACGGGGTGATGACGACGAGCCGTGCGGACAGCTCGCGCGCCGTGTCCGCGAGCAGCCGGTCGAGGCACGCCTCGAACACGTCGACCGGGCTGAGCAGTCCCCGGTCGTAGCGCCGCCAGGTGTCGTTGATGCCGATCTTGACCGTGACCACGGTGGGCCGGTGGTCGATGACATCGGTGGTCCAGCGGGTTTCGAGGTCGTACACGCGGTTGCCGTTGATCCCCTTGTTGATGACGCGGGGTCCGGGCCCACGGTCCGCGCGGTCGCGCAGGGTCCGCGCGATCTCGCGGACGTAACCCGTGCCGAGCGACGCGGAATCCGTACGGTCGCGGCCCGCGTCGGTGATGGAGTCACCGATGAACAGAAGCGTGTCGTCGTTCTTGATGTGCATGTCTGCCGTCCTGACGTCGGGGGCGCTGGAACGTCCCTGGTGACCTGCGGGAGTTCGGTCGGCTACGGGCGGCCGGCGGAGGTTCGGCCCGCGCATCCCCTCAGTGTCGCGGCCTCCCGCGCCAGCACCGCGGGGTCGTCGCCCGGCACGAACTCCAGGAGCGCCTCGACACCCCGGCCGTCCAACAGGCCGAGGGCGGCCGCCCACAGGTCCGAACGGTCCGCCAGCGGCAGCCGGTTGTTGCCCGGCCACCACGAGAACGCGTGCACGGCGCAGACCCGGCCGGCGAGCGACGCGAGCCCCGCCAGCGCCTCTTCACGAGGTGTGTCGAGCGGCGGCTGCCAGTACGTGCGGACGTTGTCCGCGTCCACCTCGTCCAGCAGCCGGGCGGTCGAGGCGACGGTGTCGGTGAGCGTTCCCCCGTGGAACTCGGGGGCGAGCAGCAGCCCGTGGTCCGCGGCGATCCGTGCCGCCTCCCGCAGACAGCTCACGGTCTCGTGCCGCTCATCGGGCAGGGCGGACCGCGATCCGGTCGCGCCCGCCCACACCCGTATCCGCGGCGCCCCGAGAAGCACCGCGGCGCGGGCGACGGCAGGGAACCCGGCCAGTTCGCCCGGGGTGGCGCGGAAGTACGAGCCGTACGAACAACAGGCCAGCCCGTACCGGTCGGTGGCCTCACGGACCGCGCCGACGGTGCCGGGCTCTCCCGGGGGCGCGTGCACGTCCGCCCCCCACTCGATCACCTCCAGGCCCGCGTCCGCGGCGCGGCGCGCGACCTCGGCGGCGGGCATCCTGCGGAAGGTGACCGAGCACAGGCCCGGCCTGAGCCTTCCCGCTTCCGGGCCGGCCGGGGGTCGGAGCGGGGCACGGCCCGCCGCGTTCCGGCTGCTCTCCTCGGTCATGACACTGCCTTCCTGCGGTCGGGCCTTCGGGCGCTCTCGTGCGGTCCGCCCGGACGGGGCGGGCGGACCGGGCCGGCTGGGCGGTGCCCCGTCACCGCGGTCGCTCAGGCGGCGTTCGGACCCACGTCCGCCGCCGTGAGGGGGTGCCGGAGCACGGGAGCCGTCGCGTACTCGTCGGCGCCGATGTCCCGTACGCTGCCGCGCTGGTCGCCGTCGATGTCATCGGCGACGGCGGCGCTGCTCAGCGTCGCGGCGCCGATCGCCGGGCTGCCCGACGACAGCCGCAGCACACCGTCCGTGCCCTGGCTGAGCAGCGGGTCGGCCCGGGTGAAGCCCCCGGAGGGGATGTTGCCGTCTCCGGCCGCGCCCCACAGCAGGTTGGTCTGCCAGGTGAAGCCGGAGGTGGCTCCCATCGCGACGAGGCTGCCCGAGTCGCCGACCAGCAGGTTGTCGGCGACGGTCACGTCCTGCGGCTCGTACGTCCGGGTCTCGCCCGAGAGCATGCCGGTGTTGTTGATGAGGGAGTTGTGCACGATCACCGCGCGGTCGCAGGCGTCGTTGCCCCGCCGCTCGTCCTCCGTCTCACCGGTGTTGTGGTCGCGGGTGGTGCCGCTGCCGATCACCAGGGCCCTCCCGGACAGCCCGCTGAGGTAGTTGTTGACGATTCTGTGGTCGTTGCCGTAGACGCGTACCCCGTCCGTGCCTCCGATCAGGTGGTTGCTCTCCACCACGGAGCGGTTGCCGTGGCGCAGCACGATGCCGCCGCGGCTGTCGCGGATGGTGTTGTACCGGATGGTGTTGTCCGAGGACTTCACCGAGATGGCCTCGGGGTCGCCGTCACAGCGCTCGAACAGGTTGTACTCCACGACCGCGTGGGCGCCGGACAGTGCCCGGCTGCTGACGCCGAGGCGGATGGGCTCGCCTCCGTTGGCCCCGGTGAAGCTGTGGTCGGAGAAGTGGTTGCGGAAGATGTGCAGGTTCTGGGCCATGGCGGTCGGTCCGGAGCCGTCGACGACGATGAAGATGCCCGCGGTGGTCTTGTCGTGGAAGTGGTTCCGGTCGATCTTCGTGTCGTCCGCCCGCACGACGAGCCAGTACGGGTCGCCGGTGTCCGCGAGCTGGAAGTCGTTGCGGGTCAGCCGGATCGCCGAGCAGTTCGCGGGGATCTCCATCGTGGTGCTCTGCCGGAAGGAGAAGCCGCTGATGGTGATGTTGCTCGAACCGCTGAGCACGAAGCCGCGTTCGCCGCGCAGCACGGCGCCGCCGCGGCTCTTCGAGACGATGGTGATCTGCGCGGCGGCGGTGCCGTTCTTGCCGGTGATGTTGATCGCGCTGCCCGACGGGACCGTGTAGGTGCCGTCGGCGACGACGATCCGGTCACCGGGCGCGGCGCTGTTGATGGCGCTCTGGAGCTGGGCCAGGGTGGCGACCGGGATGTCGGCCGCCGACGCGCTCCCCGACAGCGAGGTGGTGAGCGGTACGGCGGCGAGTGCGGCCACCGCTGTGCTCCGGAGGAACGTGCGTCGTTGCATGGTGTCTCCTGCGTCGAAGTGGGCGGGTGCGCTCAGCGGGCCAGGGGGCCGACATCGGCCGGGGTCAGGGGTCCGCGCCTCGGTGTCCTGCGGGAGTGTTCGTCCGCGCCCACGTCCCGGGCCCGGCCGCGCGGCTGCCCGTCGATGTCGTGGGTGACGGGCGGCCACCGGAGGGTGCCCGCGTCGATCGCCGGGCTGTCGGCGGCCGGCCGTGCGATGCCGTGCGGGTCCTTCTCCAGCCTCGGGTCGACGCGGGTGCCGCCACCGGCGGGGATGTTGCCGTCGGCGGCGGCGCCCCACAGCAGGTTGCCCGACCAGGTGAAGCGCACGGTGTTCGCCATGTCGACAAGCCGGCCCGTGTCCGCGACGAGCAGGTTGTCGGCGACGGTGACGTCCCGCGGCTCGTGCGGGCGCTGGCTCTCGCCGGAGAGCGTGCCGTTGTTGTCGACCAGGGTGTTGTACGCGACGAGGAGCCGGTCGGGGGCGTCGTTGCCGCGGCGCGACTCGGGCGTCTCGCCGGGCAGGTGGTCGCGCTCGGAACCGCTGCCGATCACCAGGGCGCGCCCCGACAGGCCGGCGAGGTAGTTGTTGACGATCACATGGTCGTTGCCGTAGATCCGCACGCCTTCCTGGCCGTCGACGAGGTGGTTGCCCTCGACCCGGTTGCGGTTGCCGTGCCGCAGGACGATGCCGCCCAGGCTGTCGCGGATGGTGTTGTACCGGATGGTGTTGTCCGAGCTCTTCACCGAGATCGCCTCGGGGTCCCCGTCGGCGCGCTCGAACAGGTTGTACTCCACGACCGCGTGGGCTCCGGACAGTGCCCGGGGGCTGACGCCGAGCCGGATCGGCTCGCCGCCGTTGGAACCGGCGAAGGTGTGGTCGGAGAAGTAGTTGCGGTACACGTGGACGCGCTGGGCCATCTCGTCCGTGCCCGCGCCCTCGATGCCGAGGTAGATGCCGAGCGTGCTCTTGCCGTGGAAGTGGTTGTGGTCGACGGTGCTGTCGTCCGCGCGCACCATCAGCCAGTGCAGGCCCTCGATGTCGGCCAGTTGGAAGTCGTTGCGGGTGAGCCTGATGTGCGAGCAGTCCGGGGGGATGTCCAGGGTGCTGCTCTGGCGGAAGGAGAAGCCGCTGAGGGTGATGTGGCTGGACGCCTCCAGGAGGAAGCTGTGTTCGCCCTCCAGGACGACACCGCCCGGGGTCCGGGCGGCGATGGTCACGGGTGCCCGCTCGGTGCCCCGCTTGTTCCGGATGGTGAGGGGGCTGTCCGGCGGGACGCTGTAGGTTCCGTCGGCGACGACGATCCGGTCGCCGGGCCGCGCCCGGTCGATCGCGGCCTGGAGCTCGGCCGGTGTGCGCACGGCCGCCGGGACCGTGGCCGCGCTCGCGGCCGGCGCCGCGGCGACGGGGACGGCGGCCAGCGCCGCTCCTGCCGCGGTGCTCGTGAGGAACGTGCGGCGTTGCATGGTGCCTCCGTGAGTGTGTGTGGTGGACGGAGCCTGTTCCGGCTTCCGGTCGGCCGACGGCCGGAACAGCTGTCGGCCGGGTCAGCCGTCGGCCGGGTCGTCCGGGGTGTCGAGGAACAGTTCGATGACGGGGACGGGGGTGTCGGGGCGGCGGACCGGGATCTGGAGCGTGAGCGTTCCGGCGGGCCGGCCGCCCATCTCGGTGTTGACCGCGGGCCGGTCCGGGTCGATGTGGACCGGGATGATCTCGGACGCGTCGTTCAGCAGCTGGGCGTACCGCACCCGGCCGGCGAGGCCCGGCAGGTGCAGGTGGCGCAGTGGCCAGGCGAACAGGTGGACGTAGAGCCGGTCGCCGCGCTGGGTGTACCGGCATTCGGCGGGGGGTGTGTACGGGGACGGGCCGCAGCCCTGGACCGACCGCTCGTGCAGCTCCGTCCAGCGGCCGATCTCGCCGAGGATCGCGCAATCGCGCGGGTCGAGGTCGCCGCGGCCGGTGGGGCCCACGTTGAGCAGCAGGTTGCCGCCCTTGGACACCCCGTCGACGAGCATGCGGATCAGCAGGTCGGCGCTCTTGTGGTCGAGGTTGTCGCGGTCGTAGCCCCAGCTTCCGTTGAGCGTCTGGCAGGCCTCCCAGAGCACGGGACGCCCGTTCTCGGTCATCGGGCCGGAGGGCTGGTACTGCTCGGGGGTCACGAAGTCCCCGGGAAGGCCGGTCCGGTCGTTGACGAGGACGTGCGGCTGGAGTTCCCGGATCGTCTCCAGGAGCTTCGGGGAATCCCAGTCGTCGGGGCCCTTGCCTCCCCACCAGGTGCGCCCGGCGTAGGAGAAGTCGAAGAACAGGTAGTCGACGCGTCCGAACGACGTCAGCAGTTCACGGACCTGGCCGTGCAGATAGCGCTGGTAGTCGCGGATGTCGCGGTCCGCGTTGGCGGCCTTGAACTCCTCGTCGTCGCGCTGCGGGTGGGTGCCGTCCACCGGGAAGGACGGGTGGTGCCAGTCGATCAGCGAGTAGTAGAGGCCGACCTTGAGCCCTTCGGCGCGGCACGCCTCGACGAACGGGGCGACGAGGTCGCGGCCGTGCGGGGTGTTGGTGACCTTGTACTCGGTGAGGGCGCTGTCCCACAGGCAGAAGCCGTCGTGGTGCTTGGTGGTGAGGACGACGTAGCGCATGCCGGCCGCCTTGGCCGCCCTGGCCCACTGGACCGGGTCGTAGCGGTCGGGGTCGAAGTGGTCGAAGTAGACCTGGTACTGCTCGTCGGTCAGCTTCTCCCGGTTCTTGACCCACTCGTGCCGCGCGGCGAGGGAGTACAGCCCCCAGTGGACGAACATGCCGAACCGGGCGGCGGTGAACCAGGCCGTCTCCGGGGCTCCTTGGGGAGCCCGGTTGCCGGACGGGCCGGCCTGCGGGGTGTCGGGGCTCGTGGTCATGGGGGGATCGCTCCTTCTCTTCGGCGTCCGGTGGGTGCGCGGTGCGCGTCGGGGACGGTCGTACGGGGACGGTGGCCGGCGGACGGGTACGTCACGGTGGCGTGCGAGGGCGGGGCGCGGGGTCAGCCCTTCAGCGCGCCGGAGGACAGCCCGCTGACGAAGGAGCGCTGGAAGAACAGGAAGACGACCACGGAGGGCAGCAGGGCCAGCAGCGAGGCGGCCATCACCACTCCGGGGGTGACCGCGGGGTCGATCCGCAGGGTCCGCAGCGCCAGCGGGAGCGTGTACGAGGAGGAGTCGGTGGAGACGAGCAGCGGCAGCAGGTACTGGTCCCAGATCATGGTGAAGCCGAAGACCCCGATGACGCCGAGGGCGGGCTTGCACATCGGCAGGATGATCTGGGCGAAGATCCGCAAGTCTCCCGCGCCGTCGATGCGGGCGGCCTCTTCGAGTTCGCGCGGCACGTCCTTCATGAACTCGGTCATCACCAGGATGGAGAACCCCCAGGCACCCAGCGGGACGATCATTCCGGCCAGGGTGCCGATGAGGTTGAAGTGGATGACCGGCAGGTCGGAGAGGATCAGGGACAGCGGGAGCGCCAGGATCTCCTCGGGCAGCATCAGCGTCGCCAGGACGGCGACGAGCACCAGCGTCATCCCGGGGAAGACCTTCCTGGCCAGCGCGTACCCGGCGAGGACGGAGACGGCCACCTGGAGCAGCAGCCCGAAGCCGACCACGAAGAACGAGTTCAGCAGGTACGTGAGCACCCCCTGGTCGAAGGCGATCCTGAAGTTGTCCAGGGTGATGCCCGAGGGGATGACGCTCAGCTGTGTCGGGTCCTTGACGTGTCCGAAGGCGCTGACGAGCAGGGCCAGCAGGGGCCCCGCAAAGACGATCAGGACCAGCAGGTAGATGACAGCCCTCAGGATCCGTCCGCCGGCGCTCCGGCTCTCGGTCAGGCCCAGCGCGGTCTCGGTCTGCGCACTCACTTGCTCTCCCTCCGCCGCAGCAGTTGGACGACGACGGTAAGGATCAGCGTCGCGACGAACAGCAGGACCGCTCCCGCCGCTCCGACGCCGAGCCGGTTCTGCTCAAGCCCGAGCTTGTAGATGAGGGTCATGACGACCTCGGTGGAACCGTCGGGTCCGCCGTTGGTCAGCAGGAACACCTCGGTGAACACCCGAAGTCCGCGGATCGCGGCGAGGATGAACAGGATCGAGAACACCGACCGCAGTCCGGGCACCGTCACGTGCCACACCCGCTGCCGCCTGGACGCGCCGTCGACCTTCGCGGCCTCGTACAGACCGCGGTCCACGCTCGTCAGACCGGCGAGGATGATCATCATGTCGTAGGGGGCGCCCCGCCAGATGCCGGTGAGCATGATGGAGGCCATCGAGGTGTCGGGGTCGTTGATGAATCCCGACGGGCCCATCCCCACCAGGCCGAGGAGGGAGTTGAGCATGCCGTCCCCGGTCGGGTGGTACATGATCCGCCACAGTTCGGCGACGACCGCGATCGGCACCACCACCGGGAGGAACGCCGCGGAACGCACGACCTTGAGCCGACGGCTCTGCCCCTCCATCAGCAGGGCGAGGGCGAGGCCGAGCGCCATCGAGCCGGCCGTCTGCCCGGCGGCGAGGACGAGCGTGTGCCAGGCGGCCTCGCGGAATCCGTGGGACTGGAGCGCCGTGGCGTAGTTCTCGGTGCCGACCCACTTGTTTCCCAGGTAGGGCTGAACCTCCTGGAAGGACATGGTCAGCGCGTTCGCCATGGGGATGAACTTGAAGTACAGGAAGAGGAGCAGAGCGGGGGCGAGGAACAGCCAGGGCGTCCACCACCGGCCCGATCTGCGGCTGCGCCCCAGGAAACCGGTGGCCCCGCCGTCCTGGCGCCCCGTCTTGCGGGGGGAGGGTCCGGCCGCCGGAGGGGCGGCCGGTTCCGCCTGGTCGAGGCTCATGACGCGGCGATCCCCTGCTCCTTGAGGATGTCGGCGAGCTGCTTGTCGAGCTCACCCAGCTTGGCCTCGGTGTCGAGACCGCAGTCCGCCATGAGCGCGTTCACGGTGTCCGCCGTCGCCTGCCGCACCGGGGTCCAGTTCGGGATGGACGGCGCGTACCGCCCGGAGTCCTGGTACGCCTGGGCGTACGTCTTCCAGCGGGGGTCGGAACGCACCTGGGAGATGTCCACCGTCTTGTTGACGGGAAGCTGCACGATGTAGCCGCTGGCACCCTCCATCCCCGTCTTCTGGCCCTCGGCGGAGACGGCGTAGCCGGCGAAGGCGTCCTGGCCGGCCTGGTTGTCGGAGCCGGCCATCAGGTAGACGGAGCCGCCCTCGGCGAGGACGGTGGCGTCCTTCGGTCCCTTGGGCATCGGCACGACCTCGTACTTGTCCTTGCCGAGGGTCTCGTCGAAGCGGGGCAGCAGATACGGGCCTACGACGAACATGCCGGCCCGGCCCGCCTCGAACGACTCGTTCGTCGGCGGGGTGTCCATGGTCACGGCACCGGGCTGGACGGCCTTGGCCTTGCAGCCCAGGTCGCGGAACCACTGCATGGCCTCGACCGATGCCTTCGTGGTCATCGCCGGCTTGTACGTGCCCTTCCCGGTCTCGGTGATGAAGTCGCCGCCCGCGGCCCAGAGGAAGTTGGAGAAGTACCAGGAGGCGTAGCCGCGCTTGGTGGACAGCGGGGCGGCGAGGCCGGCGGTGTTCTGCTTGCCGTCGCCGTCGGGGTCCCGGTTGGTGAAGGCCTCGGCCATCGTGGCGAAGTCGTCCCAGTTCCGCGGGACGTCGAGCTTCAGCCTCTGCCGCCAGTCCTTGCGGATGAGCAGCGCGGACGCCTGCGCCGAGTACGGCAGTCCGTACTGCTTGCCGTCCACGCCTTTCCCGGAGTCCAGCCCCTGGCCGACGATCTGCCCGCTGTCCTTGATCTTGTCCAGGTCGATCTCCCGGAGCAGGCCCTGGCTGTGCATGGCTCCGAGCTGCGTCACGTCGTTCATGACGATGTCGGGGAGGTTCTTCTGGGCGGCCCGCTGCTGCAGCTTGGTCTCGAAGTCGTCGAAGATGGCCGTGACCTTGACCTTGTAGCCCGTGGCCTTCTCGAAGCCGGTGGCTACCTTGAGCGCGCCCTGCTCCCCCGGTCCGCCCGGTGTCGTCCTGGTCCACAGCTCCAGGGTCGCCTTGGGATTCTGCTTGGCATCCACTCCCGCAGGCCCGGATGAACAGCTGGTGAGGACCAGTGCCGAAGCGAGGACACCCGCACCGATCCAACGCGATCTCTGCATCACAACTCCCGTTTTCGCCGCCTCACAGTTGGCCTGGAAAGCGCTTTCTGGGACCGTAACGGGGTCGGAATCAGCGGTCAATAGTCCGATGAATACAAAAAGTTTCCACCGACCGGCACACCCTTCCACCGAACCCCTCTCGGGCGCGGCCCCGGCAATCCGGAACGCGCGAGGCAGGCACCACCTCCATAAATCGCCTGATAGCTGACCAGTTCAGCTATCCGCACGAATGACCACCTCCATCCGCCCGGGTGTGGATCATGACAGCCGTCACCCGGGCTACGAGGACTGGACATCCGAGCTGTACGCGAGGACATTCCAGTGATCCGATGTATCGTCCCTGCGAACCATCCGGCCTGAAGAGCAAACAGGCCACACCAATTCACGACACCCAGTCCGACATCCGCCCACAGACCCGAGCAGGGACCGACCGGCCGTCCGGCCGCCGGTCCAGCACCGGACAGGCCGAGGAGACAGACCCGACATGAACGAGCCGGCCACCGCACACACAGCCCTGCTGGTCATGGAGGAAGAACGCCGGGCGGACGTCTACCCGCCCGAGGTGCTGGCCGGGATCGGCCGGCTCGTCCACTGGCAGGGACCGCCCCTCACCCGGCAGGAGCTCGACGAGGACCCCGAGGTGCTGAGGGGCGTCGACATCCTGCTCACGGGCTGGGGTGCGCCCGTCCTCGACACCGCCTTCCTGTCGCACGCCCCCCGGCTGCGGGCCGTTCTCGTCGCGGCGGGGTCCGTCCGGCACCTGACCACGCCCGCCTTCTGGGAGCGCGGCATCCCGATCGTCTCCGCAGCCGCGGCCAACGCGGTCCCGGTCGCGGAGTTCACCCTCGCCCAGGTCCTCCTCGGGCTGAAGCAGGCACACCGCATCGCGCGGGAGGTCGCGAGCAGCCGCCGCTTCCCGAGCGATCCCGACGTACCGGGCGCCTACCGGTCACGGGTGGGCCTGCTGGGGCTCGGGCACATCGGCCGGCTCGTCGCCGGCCACCTCGCCCGCTTCGACGTCGAGGTCCTCGCCACCGATCCCGTCGCCTCCCCCGACGCCGCCCGGCAGGCGGGCGTCCGACTCGTCTCCGTCGAGGAACTCTTCGCCACCTGCCACGTCGTCAGCCTCCACGCACCGCTCCTGCCCGAGACCCGCGGCACGATCGGGGCGCGGCTGCTGAACTCCCTGGGACCCGGCGCGACGCTGATCAACACCGCGCGGGGCGCGCTGATCGACGAGACGGCCGCCGCTCAGGTCCTGCGTGCCAGGCCCGACCTCACCGCCGTGCTCGACGTAACGCATCCCGAGCCCCCGGCTCATGATTCGCCACTCTTCACCCTCCCCAACGTCGTCCTGACACCGCACCTCGGCGGCGCCCTGGGCGCCGAACGCCACCGCCTGGGAAAGCTCGTGCTCGACGAACTGCGCCGGTTCGCACAGGACCTGCCGCTCCGGCATGCCATCGATCCCGCCCGCGCGGCTTCGCTGGCCTGACGCCACCATGATCCGCCGACAAGGCTCCCTTCCTCGGGGGAATTCCGGTCGCGACGTCACGCGAGGCGGCCATGCTGTACCGAATGCCCGGGGCCGGGCAAGCCCGATCGGCACCCGATTCCGCAAGCGCGCAGCCCAGGGGCGTCACGTCAGCAAAACGTTAGTGAAACGCTAGTGAAACGTAAGTGCGAGGAGCGATAGTTCGGGGCAGGATACGGCCCTGGCCCGGAATGTTGCGCCGCATGTCCATTCGGTTGTTCATTCGGCCCGGCCGCCGCGTGAGCAAAGGAGCAGGCCATGAACCCGAAAGGGACAGAGGCCGAATTCCTCTCGGCTGTCGGCATTTTCACGCCTGCCGACGGACCCGCCGAGAATATGTGTGCACGGCCGGTCATCGCGGCTACCCGGAAATGCCACGGCGAATAGCAGGTCCCTGCTTTCCCGAAAGCGCCACCCACGGGCTCCGTAAGCCGGGGCAGCCGTACGCCCTCCCGGCTATCCGTCCCGTCGCAGCCCCGTCCAGGCGGGATGGCGCGGATCGTCGGCCCGGACGACCGCGTCGGCGCTCCCGGCGGGCGCCACCTCGTCCTCGTACCGCGCGAAAGCGGGCAGCGTCCACTGCTCCCCCTCCTCGGTGCGCCGCCGCAGCGCACCCGATGACAGCCGCAGGTGGACACTCAGGTCGAACGGGAACCAGTGCCCCAGCAGCAACGGCCCGTGCATCACCAGCACCCCGCCCTCCGGCAGGAGCCGGTACGGGCTCCTGGTGGCCCGGTCCGTCGCCGGATCCCAGAGATCGGGCAGCACCCGCCCGCTGCCGCCCGCCTCCAGCGGCCCGAACACCTCACGCCACAGCGCTCCGGTGTCGAACCAGCTGCCGTAGTACGAGTCGGGGTCCTGTCTGCCGTACTCGAACCGCAGACTGGCGGGCCGCAGGAACCCCGCGGTGGACACGGGGAGCACGCCCCGGCCGCGGAGCCGCAGCGCCTGTGCGACCGCCTCGGCCAGCTCGCCCGTCCGGGCGGCCGGGGCCCCGTCGACGGCGACCTTGAGCCAGGGCCCGCCGTCGGACGGCTTCAGCGCGTCGACGTGCGCGGCAAGGGCGTCCGCCAGCCGTTCCCAGGTGATCGCTTCATATCGCACGCATCCATCATCACCCCGCCGCCGCGAGGCCGGCCCCGCATCACCCGGGGCGGCGGGCGGGGCCCGTCGGCGGAGGTCCGCCCGATGGTCCGCCGCCAGCCGCACGACGCGCTCGGCGAGCGGGCCCCGGGCCGGCTCGATCGCGGCAGCGGCCTCGGCGAGGCGGGTGATGTCGGCGAACCAGTCACCGGTGGCGGTGCCCACCGCCCCGATGCGGGCGAAGCCGCGCTCCAGCAGGCCCCGGGCGGCCTGCGGCCGGCCGCGCAGCACCGCCTTCACCGCGGCGACCGCATTGGCGAGCGCGCCGGCGGCCCTCGACCAGTCGTCGCTGCGCGCCGCCGGATTGTCCTGGTCGTAGCCGGGCCGGCCGGCGCCGGACAGCGCGACGATCTCCAGGTCCAGCCGCCAGAAGAGGGGCAGCCGGTCGAAGTCGACGAAGAGCAGCCGCCTCTTGCCGGAGTTCCCCAGCTCGGGGTCGACCCGCAGGGAGGCGACGCCGCGAACCGTGCCGAGCAGATCCGGGACGGCGGCGACGCAGGCATCGAACCGCCCGTCGGGCACGGTCCACAGGAGGTCGATATCGCTGTACGCGTCGGCGGTCCCCCGCGCGGGCGAACCCCTCGGTTCGGCCCGCGAACCGGCGCAGTGGGAGCGGAGCGCGCACAGGAGCCCCTGCGCCAACGCGGCCCGGCGCGCCGGGTCGAGGCCCCCGGGTCCCTCTTCACTCACGGCCTGCCACCCCGTCGCCCCCGCCTCGTACGCTCTTCCTCATGGACCTCGCATTCGCCCGCACGTTCGCCGCGCGGTGGCAGGACGGGTGAGTGTCGACACCCTGGTGATCGACTACCGCAACCAGATCGGCGGCCGGGTCTACGAGGTGCTGACGTTCCGGGACGGACTGGTGATCGGCGGCCTGGGCGCTTACGGGGAGACGCTCGCCCGCTGACGGTCGGCACCCGCCGGCGATGGCCGGACGGGACGACAGGGGGCGGGCCTCAGCCCTGCTTCACTTCTTCCCGCCGCCCTTCCCGCCGCAGTCCACGGCGTCGGCGTCGTCGGAGAGTTCACTGCCCTTGGGCAGCAGATAGGTCACCCAGAGGACGACGGGCTCGGTCCCCAGATTGCGTCCGATGTGGCGGTGCTTGACGCCGGACGGCTCGATGAAGGACGTTCCGGCGGGTGTCACCTCGACCGAGCAGTCGTCCAGGGTGCGCGTCAGCGTCCCCTGCTCGACTACCGCGATCAGCTGACCGCGATGGGTGTGCCAGCCGGTGGAGCCGCCGGGCTCGACGGTGATCTTCCGGAAGGTGACGTCGGTACGGCCCTTCGGCGTCTTCACCTTCAGCTTGCCCGGCGATGTGCCCTCCGCGACGACGGTGCCGGCCACACCACTGCCCGGGGTGGCGACGGCCGCCGACGGCACGAAGCCGAGCGCCGCCACGCAGCCCCCGATGACGAGCGCCTTGCCCAGCCGCCCCCGGGAAGCCGGTTTGCCCGCCGGCTCTTGCCGTCCCGGCCGTGCCTGCTGTCTGCCAGACCTCATGGGCAACTCCTCTGCGTCAGTGTCACGGGCATCATCTGTCCCTGACATCCCAAATGCCCCGACGCTACCCAGGAGTCGGCGGCGCGAACCGTCCCGCCGCCGTCGTCATGCGCCGCGCAGCTCCGCGGCCAGCGGCCCCTCGCCCGACACCTCGATCCGCCCGTCCTTCACCGCCTCCGCGAACGTCGCCTCGCCGCGCCCCAGCGCGAGGCAGAGCTCGGCGTCGAGCGCGATGCGCGCATCGGCACGGGCGGCCGGACCGTCCCCGTAGACAGCGCTGCCGGACGCCCGCGCTCCCGTACGGACATGGAACTCGCCCTCGTCGAGGTGCACATCGAGCACCCCGTCACCGACCGGCCCGCCGGGTCCGTCCAGCGCGCGCAGCAGCGGGAGCGCGAACCAGTGCGCCCGGACCGCGTCCGTGGGCCGCCGCTCCGCGAGTGCCGGTGCGCCCCATTCGGCGAGTGCGGCGAGGACGGGCAGCAGTCCGTGACCGCGCTCGGTGAGTTCGTACACCGAGGCGGCGGCGGGCGGCGGCAGTCTGCGGCGGGTGGCCAGTCCACCCTGCTCCATGTCCTTGAGCCGGGAGGCGAGGACATCCGTGCTGACGCCGGGGAGGTCGGCGTGCAGATCGGTGTACCGGCGTGGACCGGCCAGCAGTTCACGGACGATCAGCAGGGTCCACCGGTCGCCGACGGCATCCAGCGCACGGGCGCCGGCACAGAACTGGTCGTAACTCCGGCGGCGGGCCGGTCGGGTCGCGGGCTGTTGCTGACGTGGCATACGACGCAGTCTAGACATGTTGTTGGACTTTCCAAGCTCAAGCTTGGTAAAACCAAGTATCACAGTCGGGTCGGGGAGGCACCGCATGGAATTCCGCCAGTCCAGCAAGCTCAACGAGGTCTGTTACGAGATCCGGGGTCCGGTCATCGAGCACGCCAACGCCCTGGAGGAGGCGGGCCACAGCGTGCTCCGCCTCAACACGGGCAACCCGGCGCTGTTCGGTTTCGAGGCGCCCGAGGAGATCGTCCAGGACATGATCCGGATGCTCCCGCAGGCCCACGGCTACACCGATTCACGCGGCATCCTCTCCGCCCGCAGGGCCGTGGCGCAGCGCTACCAGGCGATGGGGCTCACCGAGGTCGACGTGGACGACATCTTTCTCGGCAACGGGGTCTCCGAGCTGATCTCCATGGCGGTGCAGGGCCTGCTGGAGGACGGTGACGAGGTGCTGATCCCGTCCCCGGACTACCCGCTGTGGACCGCGGTGACGACCCTGGCCGGCGGGAAGGCCGTGCACTACATGTGCGACGAGGCCTCGGACTGGAACCCCGACCTGGCCGACATGGCATCGAAGATCACCGACCGGACCAGGGCCGTCGTGATCATCAACCCGAACAATCCGACCGGCGCCGTCTACCCCCGCGAGGTCCTCGAATCCATCCTCGACCTGGCCCGCAGGCACGGCCTGATGGTGTTCGCCGACGAGATCTACGACCAGATCCTCTACGACGACGCCGAGCACCACAGCGTGGCGGTCCTCGCCCCCGACCTGGTCTGTCTCACGTTCAGTGGTCTCTCCAAGACGTACCGCGTGGCCGGCTTCCGGTCGGGCTGGATGGTGGTGTCAGGGCCGAAGCAGCACGCGCGCAGCTATCTGGAGGGGCTGACCATGCTCGCCTCCATGCGGCTGTGCCCCAACGCCCCGGCGCAGTACGCGATCCAGGCCGCGCTGGGCGGCCGGCAGTCGATCCGGGAGCTGGTGGCGCCCGGGGGCAGGCTGTACGAGCAGCGCGACCGCGCCTGGGAGAAGCTGAACGAGATCCCCGGAGTGTCCTGCGTGAAGCCGAGGGGCGCGCTGTACGCCTTCCCGCGCATCGACCCGAAGGTTCATCCCCTCGTCGACGACGAGAAGTTCGTCCTCGACCTGCTGCTGCGCGAGAAGATCCAGGTCGTGCAGGGGACCGGTTTCAACTGGCCGCGGCCCGACCACTTCCGGATCCTGACCCTCCCGTACGCTGACGACCTCGACGCGGCGATCAGCCGGATCGGCCGCTTCCTGACCGGGTACCGGCAGTGACCGGATGCCGGGGATGAGCGGACGCCCGGGACGAACGAAGGCCCGGGAATGAACGGATACCGATGGTGAGTCACCCCATGTACCCCACCTGCCCCACCTGCCCGGTCCCGGTGCACACCCAGTTCGCCTCGTTCGATCTCGTCGGGGCGATCGTCGAGGGCGGGCTCGACCCGGCCGCCGACCCCGCGTGGGCGGACTCGGGCGCCAAGTCGCCCGCGGAGTACGCGCGCTGGGCGGGCCATCTGTGCGGGATGACCTGTCTGCGCATGGCACTCGGCGCCGACGCCCCGCCCCTCTTCGCGCTGCGCGACGGAGCGCTCGGGTACGGCGCTTACACCGAGGACCCGGACGGTGCGATCCGCGGCCTGGTCTACGCCCCCTTCGCCGCATACGTACGGGAGCGGCACGGCCTCGACGCCACGGTCCACCGGCACCTCTCGCCCGCGGAGATCCCGGCCCTGCTGGACGAGGGCCGGTCCGTCATGGCCTCCGTGCACTACGCGATCCGCCACCCGAGGCAGCCCGCGCCGGGACGGGGCGGGCACCTGGTGCTCCTGACGTCCCGTACGGCCGACGGCACGGGCGTCCACTTCCACAACCCGTCGGGCACGACGGCCGCGACCCGGTCGGCGGAGCTTCCGCTGGCGGAGTTCGAGCACTTCTTCGCCGGACGCGGGGTCTCGCTGCGCGCGCAGGCATGACGCACCGGCCCCGGACGGGAGCGGGCCCGGGGGCGTAGCCGACCCCCGAGCCCTGTGATGCCACCTGTACGGCACGCCGACACTTTTAAGGTCCCGTGTCAGTTTTATGTCGTCGCGTCCTGCCTTTGGACCACCGCGGACCGAAGCTCCACGGGCCGGAGTCGAACCGGCATCTCGACGCACACGGGCACGGGCCCGGTCGATTCGGCGATAGGTGGCGCATGCTGAGTCTGGAGCAAGAGTCTGAGATTGATCGCGGCCTGCCTCTGCCAGTTGGGCCACCCCGGCCCGCCTCCGTAAGAAGTACGGAAGTGCCGGGGGGAGGACTCGAACCTCCACCGGAACCGCGTCGTCACGACAAACTTCAGTTTCAGCTTTGCGCTCCTCGCGCACCCCGGCGGCTTCGACCGCCGCCGGGGATTCCATGGCCGGTCACCCGAAGAGGTAACCGAAGACCGCATCACCCACCCGCTGGTCCGTGACGTCCACGCCGTTGGCCTCCTCGCGGGCGAACTTGACGGCCTGCTGGAGCTTCTCGACCCGGTCGGTCAGTTCGTTGATCCGCCGTGCGGGCAGCGCCCCGGAGAACTTCACGGTCGTCCAGTAGCCGACCGGAACGTCCTCGTAGTACACCTCGACCTGCGCCGGGTGCTTCTCGGTGACCTCCGCCTTCACGTGGTTGCGGGGCACCTTCTTCGTGCGCAGGGTCCGCACCGGCTCGGTCTTCCAGGAGTCGGTGGACGGGTCCTGGGCCCAGGCCTCCGAGGCTTCGAGCACCGGCAGTCTGCGGATGAAGGTGGTGATGTCGGTGAGCTGCTTCTCCAGGAAGAGCAGATACGACACCGGCACGCCGGCCACCAGCACCCGGCCGTCGACCGAGATGTCGGCGCGGGCCGCGCAGTTCGCCCAGTCCTTGGTGGCGGTCACGTCGAAGAGCCGGGTGAGGGTCGTCGCCGTCGCGCGCAGCACGTCCTCGGCCTTGATCTGCACCGGCGTCGACTCGGGCGGCAACTGCTCGCCCTCCTCGTCCTTCGGCTGGTAGGTCCGGGAGATCCCGGCCAGCAGACCGGCCTTCTGGAGGCCGTGATGCGCCGCCGTCAGGTCCTGGTGAGCCTTGGACTTGACGCCCTTCTCCACTGCGATGATCTGATTGAGTTTCGCCACGTCCAGGAAGCTAGCAACAACAACACGGCCTGCACCAGCGGTTTTTACCGCACCGGAGGCGCTGGACGCACCGGGGTGCGCGCGTCCGCGCTTCCGCACACGGGGTCTCCCGTCAGCCGCCGCTCAGCTCCAGGAGCGCGCCCACCGGGTCGGAGTCGGGTACGGCACGCGGCCACCACTCGTCCTGCCCCGGGTCGGACTCGTAGCCGTACCAGCGGCCGTCGTGGCCGAAGCGGAGCTGGAGTGTGCCGCCGGGGTGGGTGAGGTGGTTGCGCCGGGGCTGGAAGCGGGGGAAGCCGGCGGCCGCGAGGGCCGGGCGGGCCCGGTCGAACGGGCCGGCCGGGGGGTCCCACTGCGTTTCCAGGACGTCCAGCCCCTCGGCCCCGCCCTGGCGCCAGGCGGCGACGGCGCGGGCCAGGTCGGTGGTGTTGCGGCCGGTGGCGGACGCCAGTTCGCGGTAGAGGGCGCGGGTGGTGGCGGTGAGCCCCGCGGTGGGCCGGGCGGCTGCCAGCCGGACCGCGTCCTGCCAGGGGGTGAGCCCGGCGAGCGGGTCGAGGCCGGTGGTGAGCAGGGCATGGGCTCGGGCAGCCGCGTCCGTCGCGAGCTGGTCGAGGGCGAGGGGGTCGCGGCTGCCGGGCAGGCTCGGGTACGCGGGCGGCTGCCCGGGGTGCGGCTCCACCGGGAACGGGGCGGGCAGCGGAGGCAGGAAGCGGTCGGAGAGCGCGTCCTGCGCCGGCACGGAGGGGGCGGCGGGGGCCTCGGGCCGCTCCCGTGCGGAGTGCGCGGCGTTGCGGTGGCCCAGGTCCTCCAGGAGTTCGCGCTCGCCCCGGCCGCGCAAGAGCAGCAGGACGAACGGATCGGCGTCCAGGAGCCGGGCCATCTGGTAGCAGAGCGCCGACACGTGCTTGCAGGGCCAGCCGTGGTCGGGGCAGGAACAGCTGGGGTCGAGGTCGTCGGCCGCGGGGAGCAGCGCGACCCCGGACGCGGCCGCCGTGTCGGCCAGGGAGTGCGGCATCTCCTTGGTGAGCAGTGCGACGAGGTGGCCGGGGCCGGCGGCGACCGCGGCGAGGAAGGTGTCCCAGTCGGCGTCGGTGAAGGTGCGCAGCCGCAGTTCGGCACGGTAGGGCCGGGGGCGGCTGCCGTGCACATAGGCGACGACGCGGCCGGGGGTGACGGTGACCGCGGCGACGTGCCCGCCGTCCGCGTACGCACGGCCGCGGGCGAGCCTCGCCGCGTCCATCGAGAGGGCTTCCAGCGCCGCCACCCAGGCCCGGCCCCACCAGGTGTCCGCGAACGGCTCGTCGTCGCCGGACGTCCGCGCCGGTACCGCCTCGAAGGTCCGCCGCAGGTCGTCGGGGCCCGGCCGGGACCGGGCGACGGGCCGGGAAGCGCGGGCGGACGGCAGGGGCTGCGGGCGGGGGCTCATGACGGCCTCCGGAGGGAGACGAGATCGGCCAGGTCACGGTCGCTGAGCTCGGTCAGCGCGGTCTCGCCGGCGCCCAGCACGGCGTCGGCCAGGGCGCGCTTGGCCAGCAGCATCTCGCCGATCCGGTCCTCGACGGTGCCCTCGGCGATCAGCCGGTGCACCTGGACGGGCTGGGTCTGTCCGATGCGGTAGGCGCGGTCGGTGGCCTGTTCCTCGACGGCCGGGTTCCACCAGCGGTCGTAGTGGATGACATGGGCGGCCCTGGTGAGGTTCAGCCCGGTGCCCGCCGCCTTCAGGGAGAGCAGGAACACCGGGACCTCGCCGGACTGGAAGCGGTCCACCATCCGTTCCCGCTCGGGCACCGGCGTACCGCCGTGCAGGAGTTGGGAGGGGATCGCCCGCGAGGTGAGATGCGCGGAGAGCAGCCGGGCCATCGTCACGTACTGGGTGAAGACGAGGACGGAGCCGTCCTCGGCGAGGATCGTGTCGAGGAGTTCGTCGAGCAGGGCGAGCTTCCCGGAGCGGCCGACGAGCCGGGTCGGTTCCTCCTTCAGATACTGCGCGGGGTGGTTGCAGATCTGCTTGAGCGAGGCCAGCAGCTTCATGATGAGGCCGCGCCGGGCGATGCCCTCCGAGGCCTCGATGTACGCCATGGTCTCGCGCACCGTGGCCTCGTAGAGAGTGGCCTGTTCGCGGGTGAGGAAGACGGGGTGGTCGGTCTCCGTCTTGGGCGGCAGCTCGGGTGCGATGCCCGGGTCCGACTTCTTGCGGCGCAGCAGGAAGGGGCGGACCAGCCTGGAGAGCCGCTCGACCGCTTCGTCGTTGCCGATCCCGGCGGCCGTGCCGGTGTTCTCCACGATCCGGGCGTGCCGGGCCCGGAACGCCTTGAGGGGGCCGAGCAGTCCGGGCGTGGTCCAGTCGAGCAGCGCCCAGAGCTCGGAGAGGTTGTTCTCGACGGGGGTTCCGGTCAGGGCGACCCGGGCCGGGGACGGAATCGTGCGCAGCGCCTTCGCCGTCGAGGAGTGCGGATTCTTCACGTGCTGCGCCTCGTCGGCGACGACCAGCCCCCAGCTGTGCGCGGCCAGTTCGGCCGCGCTGGAGCGCATCGTGCCGTACGTGGTGAGGACGAAGCCGGCGTCGGGTTCCGCGAGGGTGCGGTCGGTGCCGTGGAACCGGCGCACGGGTACGCCGGGGGCGAAGCGGTTGATCTCCCGGTGCCAGTTGCCCAGCAGCGAGGCGGGGCAGATCACCAGGGTGGGCGCGGGGTGGGCACGGTGCAGATGCAGGGCGATGAGGGTGATCGTCTTGCCGAGGCCCATGTCGTCGGCGAGGCAGCCGCCGAGGCCCAGCGAGGTCATCCGGTCCAGCCAGGACAGCCCGCGCAACTGGTAGTCGCGGAGCGTGGCGTCGAGGCCGGGCGGCGGTGCGATGGTGGTCCCGTCGTCGATGATGCGAGTGCGGAGCGCGGCGAGCGCACCGACCGGCACGGCGTCGACCTGTTCGCCGTCCACCTCGGCGCTGCCGGTCAGGGCGACGGCGAGGGCGTCCACCGGGTCGAGCAGACCCAGCTCCCGCTTGCGCGCCTTGCGGACGAGCGCGGGGTCGACGACGACCCATTGGTCCCGCAGCCGCACCACGGGCCGGTGGGCCTCGGCCAGCACGTCCATCTCGGCCTCGGTGAGCTGCTGGTCCCCCAGCGAGAGCTGCCAGTTGAAGGCGAAGAGCTGTTCGGCGTCGAAGAACGACGTCCCGTCGGTGGCGGTGCCCGGCGCGGGCCGCACCACGGCGGCCGCGGTGAGGGAACGGGCCAGCTCCCGGGGCCAGTGCACGCTCACCCCGGCGGCCGAGAGCCGGGCCCCGGCATCGCTCAGCAGCTCGTACAACTCGTCCTCGGTGAGGGCCAGTACGTCGGGGACGGGCTGGTCGAGCAGCCGTTCCAGCGGGGCCCAGACACGGGCGGCACGGCGCAGCGCGAGCACGGCATCGATCCGGGCCCGCGGGCCGAAGGGCTCGCCCGCCCCGCCGGTCCACAGCGCGGCGGCGTCGACGACATGGGTCGGGTCGGCGAGGCTGTGCACCTGGGTGACGGCCGCGGCGGCATGCCGCGCGGCGGCGGGACCGTCGGAACCGGACCCCACCTCGCCGGAGACGCCGGCCGCGTCGTCGGAGCCGGAGTCGGAGTCCGTCGCGCCGTCGGAGCCGGCCGTGCCGCCGGAGTCCGTCGTGTCGAAGAGTTCGTACGCGGAGAGGTCAAGGCGCAGCGACACCCGTACGCCCGCGTCCAGCCCGGCCGCGACCGCCACGGCCCACTCCCGGGCGCCGGGCAGGTGCTGGGCCTCCCTGGCGGCGAAGGGCGCCCCCATGGCGAACGCCGCCGCCGGGGTACGGGGCAGCGTGTCGGCCACCGCGTCGAGGAAGGAGGCGATGAGCGGCTCGGGGTCGGGAACCTGGAGGGGCGTGCGGTCGGGGAACGGCACCGCGTACCCCTCGGAAGGCATGGCCGCGGCGACCGCACGCAGATGGGCGACGTCCTCGGCGGCGCGCGGACCGGCCCGCCAGGCATCGTGATCGTCGGGCGTCAGCCCGGGAAGCATCCGGCCTCGGGCCACCAGATGGAGCGCGTGGAGCGTGGCGGCGCCCCAGCAGCGGGTGGCGGGGTGGGCGGACTGCTGGTGCCTGGCACGGGCCAGCAGGGGTACGGCGTCGGCCAGGGGCAGCACGAGGGCGGGCACGGTGTGCCGGCGGACGTCACCCTGACCGCCGTGCCGTCGGACGACCGTGATCTCGGAGACCCGGTCGCCGGTACCGGCCGCGAAATCCGTACCGGAAGCGGAGCCGCTGCCGGACGCTTCACCGAGGCCGGGGAGCGGGGCCCCTTCCGGGTCCCAGAACGCGATGCGGCCCTCCCTCGGCAGCGCTGCGGGAAGGAAGACGGCCGCGCAGCGCAGCAGGCGGCCGACGGCCGCGTCGTGCGGCGGTGATGCGATGGCCACCGGCCCCTCCCCTCATGCCCGAATCCCTGGTCACGGGCTCTGTGCCCGCAGTCCCCGGCACCTGATCGGCACCGGATCCCTCTGACTCGCGAGTCTAGGCGGGGGGTCTGACAGCCGACCACGGGCCCGCCGCCGACCCCTCGGTCCGGCGGGGTACGGCGGCGGGCCCGTGGGCCGGTGGGCCTCAGTGCCTGGCGAGCGGCTTCGACCCGGTGCGGCGCGGCCGGGGCCTCGCGGCAGGCGGGGCGGGCTTGGGTGCGGAAGCCGCTGTCCGCGCCGGATCCTGTGACGGAGACGGCGATACGGACGAGGGCTCGGACTCGGACTCGGACTCCGTGGACTGCGTCTCGGCCGGTGAGGACGCCGACGAGGACTCGGGCGAGGACTCAGGCGAAGACGCCGACGCGGGCTCCACGGGCGGCGCTGTACCGGCCGCCGGGTCCTGCGGCATCTGCGTACCGGGCTGCGGCGGCGCTGTCGGCTGCTGTGCCCGCTCCAGGAAGCGGAGCAACTCCACCGGGAACGGCAGTACCAGTGTGGAGTTCTTCTCCGCGGCCACCGCCACCACGGTCTGGAGCAGCCTCAGCTGCAGTGCCGCAGGCTGGGTGGACATCTCCGCGGCTGCCTGGGACAGCTTCTTCGACGCCTGGAGTTCCGCGTCCGCGTTGATGACCCGGGCGCGCCTCTCACGGTCCGCCTCGGCCTGACGCGCCATGGAGCGTTTCATCGTCTCCGGCAGCGAGACGTCCTTGATCTCCACCCGGTCGATCTGTACGCCCCAGCCGACCGCGGGGCTGTCGATCATCAGCTCCAGGCCCTGGTTCAGCTTCTCCCGGTTGGAGAGCAGATCATCCAGATCGCTCTTGCCGATGATCGAACGCAGCGATGTCTGCGCCATCTGCGAGACGGCGAACCGGTAGTCCTCCACCGCGATGACGGCACTCGCGGCATCGACCACCTTGAAGTAGATGACCGCGTCCACCCGTACCGTGACGTTGTCCCGGGTGATCCCGTCCTGGGCCGGCACAGGCATCGTCACGATCTGCATGTTGACCTTGCGCAGCCGCTCCGCACCGGGGAGCACCATGGTGAATCCGGGCCCTCGTATGTCGTCCCGGAGCCGGCCGAACCTCAGAACCACGCCCCGCTCGTACTGCTTGACGACCCGGGCGGCGGCCATGGTGTACGCGGCACCCGCCAGGATCACCACCACCAAAGCGATCAAGAGCTCCTGGACCATGACGGCCCCCTGCCAGCCGGAAACATCTGAACACTCACTCCACGCCACATGAGGCGCTATGACCACGATATGCCCCGTTTGGGCGCCAGTCGAACCCCTGTCCGCGCATTCCGCGCACCCGTAGCCCGCCCGGCCGCCTCCCGGATGCCGGGCGGGCGGCGAGCGGGCAAGGTGACCAGCGTCAGCACGTACCCCCGTGGCGCACGGGGGCTATGTGACGGAGTGCGTACGGATGAGCCGGACGAGACAGACGAGGACCTGCCCATGCCCGTGATCGACAACCGACGCCGCCGTCTCGGCATCGCAGCCGGGACCGCCCTCCTGACCCTCACCGTCGCGGGCTGTTCGGGCCTCGGCCGGACCGCGGTCGGTCCGGTCACCTACACGACCGAACGGGATGCCGTGATCATGGTGAACAGCCCCTCGGTGCGGGGCTGCCACCCGCTCGCCCCCGCGGGTGCCAAGGAAGTGGACAACGGGACCCTGATCGACATCATCCTGTACCGCACACGGGACTGCACCGGACCGGGCACGACCTACCTCGCCACCACGCTCTCCGACGTGCGAGCGCCCGATTCGCTGCCCTGGCGCAGCTTCAGCACGGTGCACTGACCCGGGCCACCGCCCCGGCCGGCCCCCGCCCCGCGCCACTACCGGGGCACGGCCCGCACCCAGACGCCGTCATCCGTGAGATAGCGGTCCACGCCCAGGCCGGCCGCCGCCAGACACCCCTCGAACTGTTCCTTCGACAGCGGCCGTGACAGGAACGTCTGCGACCACCGGGCGTCGTCGAACTCGTACTCGGCGCACACCGAGTGCACCCCGTCCCCGACCGGCTGCGAGGAGACGATGCGCACGGTGTACCCGGCCGGATCGGCGCGCTCCTTCGGCAGTCCGGTGTGGTAGTCCGGTCCCTCGCGCTGGATGAGCACCACCCCGCCGTCGCGCACGTACCTCCGGCAGGTCCGCAGCAGTCCGTCCCGCACCCGGTGGTCGCCCGAGTGCACCAGGAACGACGCCAGCATCACCACGTCGAACGTCTCGTCACCGAGCTCCAGGGCCTCGATGGGGCTCTGGACCGTACGCGCGCCGCGCACCTTCTCCAGCATCTGCGCCGACTCGTCCACCGCGGTGACGTCGAACCCGCGGCGGATCAGCGGATGCGTCACCCGGCCCGCGCCACAGCCCAGTTCCAGGATCCTCGACCCGGCGGGGACGGCCCCGGCGATCACATCCGGTTCGCTGCCGACCGACAGCCGGGTGTACAGCTCCACCGCGCAGCCGTCCGGGGTGATCGCGCCGGGACCGGTCCCTGAATAGCCCCCACGTACCAGTTGTCCGCTCATGTACGCCGAACGAACCGTCACCGGAGGCCGTTCCCGACCCGTACCGAAACCGTCCCGGTGCAGCTTCTTCGGCCCTTGGCTCAAGCGTTCCTTACGAATCTCGAAGTCCATCGCATCCTCTGAGCCGGGGTGTTGCGACGACCACTGGACCGGAAGCGGACGGGCTGGGGCGCAGCCGTCCTGCTCACCCTGCTCGGCGTCCCACGGGCCACGGTCGAGGCGGACTTCCTCGCCGGCAGCCCCGGTTCACATCAGCACCCCGGGTAGCGGCCGGACGGCCAGTCGACCGCGTGCTCGAACTCCAGGGAGAGGTCGTCGGCCACCTCGGCGATCACGGCCCGCCCTTCCGTGCGCACCAGCCAGGCCGGCGGAAGGTGCACGTCGCCGTGGTGGGCACCGAGCAGGTTGCCGCAGACGGCACCGGTGGAGTCGCTGTCGCCCGAGTGGTTGACGGAGAGCAGCAGGGCCTCGTCCACCTGACCGGCGCCCGGCAGAACCAGTGCGCAGTACACGGCGATGGCGAGCGCCTCCTCGGCCACCCAGCCGGCGCCGAGCGACTCCGCCTTCTCCGCGCTCGGGGCCCCCTGGGCGGCCAGCTCGAAGGCCGCCCGGAGCGCGGCCGTGGTCTCCTCGTGTCCGGGGTGGCGGGCCAGCAGCTCCATGGCCCGCAGCACGGAACCGGGCAGGGAGTCCCCGTCCAGGAGATGGGCGACGATCGCCGCGAGCGCGCCGGCCGCGTAGGCGCCGGTGGGGTGACCGTGGGTGATCTGCGCGCAGCGGGCGGCCAGTCCGAAGCTCGCACCCGCGGGCCCGCCGGTCAGGCCGAAGGGGGCGGAGCGCATCACCGTGCCGCACCCCTTGGAGCCGGTGTTGACCGGGCCGGGCTCACCGAGCGGGGCCCTCGGGTCGGGGGTGTACCCGGCCGCGAGCCCGGTCAGACAGGCGTTGCCCGGGGCCCGCCGTGCGTACAGCCAGGGCTGCTGCCTGAGCCAGCCGGTGCGGACGATGTCATCGCCTTCGGGGGCGGGCGGCGCGGGGTGGTTCTGGGTGTCCAGCCAGCGCAGATAGGCGTGCCTGACGACCGCGGTCTCGGCGCCGCCGATTCCCCTGGCCATGGCCCGGGAGTGGGCTCTGATCAGCCCCTCGGCCGTGAAGAGCGTCATCTGGGTGTCGTCCGTGACGCGCCCGGCCACCCCGTCCTCGTCGGCCGTGAGGCCTCGTACGCCCTGCTCTCCGTGGGCCCGCCGAATGCCCGCGAGCGACAGGAACTCCACCGGATTGCCCAGCGCGTCCCCGATCGCCCCGCCCAGCAGGCACCCCCGGACCCGGGCCCTTCGGACGGAGTCGTTCCCCCGTGCCGTGCCACTCATCGCCGCCCCCCTCTCTCACCGGTCCGCATCACTCGTCGGTCCGCCGCGTTCCGCGTCGCGGGTCCATGCTGGTAGAAGAGGCGATGGCCATGCGTACCGGTAGTGAACCGACGACTGCACGCAGTTCTCTGCGACTGCGGCTCTGGCTGAGTCTATGGGGCCTGGCCTGGGCCGTCCTCGGCCTGACCGCATTCACCCTGACCGACCGCCCGGGGTGGGCGGCCGCCTGCGGTGTGCTGCTCGTCCTGGTGCTGGTGGATCTGGCCGTGATCGTCCACCGCATCCGCCAGGGCCCGGGCTACCAGCCGGGCCGCGACGTCCCGCCGCACGGACCGGGCCGCGGGGGACGACGGTGGTACGGGGACTGACCGCGGGCCCGGCGTCGGGCGGGGCGGTATGCGGCGGCGGGCCTCGGAGGTCACTCGGCGGGGAGGTCACCCGGCGGCCGCTCAGCCCTCCGTGTCGAAGCGGGCGGCCCTCAGGTACTCCGGGTTGGGGTCGAGCGCCGCCGCCAGCCTGAAGTGGCGGGTCGCCCGTTCCGGATGGCCGGCCCGCTCGAAGGTCCGGGCCAGCGCGAAGTGCGCGAAGGCGTTGTCCGGCTCCCGCTCCAGGACGAGTTCGAATTCGAGCTCGGCGGGGCGCAGTTGGGCGGCCGCGAAGAAGGCGCGGGCGCGCAGCAGCCGGGCGGCGGTGTTCTCCGGGTGGGAGGCGATCACCGAGTCGAGCAGCTTCACGGCGCCCCGGGGATCGCGCGCCGCCAGCAGTTGCTCGGCCGCGCGGAAGTCTATGACGTGGGTCTCCGGGTTCCTCTCGGGCACAGTTGCATCCTTCCCTCGGCCACCTCGGTGTGAACGTCGCCCCGGGATCCGGTATTCCGGTCCGGGCCACGCCGCCCCGGCTCCGGGGTCAGCCCGCCGCGGCTCGCCGCACCAGCTCGGACCAGACCTCGCTGACCTGCGGCGCCAGGGCCTCGACCGGTCCGTCGTTGTCGATGACCAGGTCGGCGACGGCGAGCCGCTCCTCGCGGGTGGCCTGCGCGGCCATCCGGGCACGGGCGTCCCGCTCCGTCATCCCGCGCAGCCGCACGAGGCGGTCGAGCTGGGTCCCGGGAGCGGCATCGACGACGACGACCAGGTCGTACAGGGGCGCGAGGCCGTTCTCGGCGAGGAGGGGAACGTCGTGGACGACCACGGAGCCGGGGCCGGCGGCCCTTTCCAGCTCGGCGGAGCGGGCACCGACCAGCGGGTGGACGATCGCGTTGAGGGCGGCGAGCCGTTCGGCGTCGGAGAAGACGATCGAGCCGAGCTTCGGCCGGTCCAGGGTGCCGTCCGGGTTCAGGACCCCGGCGCCGAACGCCTCGACGAGCGCGGCGAGCCCGGGGGTGCCGGGTTCGACGACCTCGCGCGCGATCCGGTCGGCGTCGACGAGGACGGCTCCGTGGCCGACGAGCAGCCGTGACACTTCGCTCTTGCCGGCGCCGATTCCGCCGGTCAGGCCCACTTTCAGCATGGGCGGCAGCCTAGTGCCTGTGTGGAGTTGCCCCGCGGCGTCGCGGGACCACTCCACACAGGCACTGGTGCCAGGCCCGCGGGGGCCGGACCGGTGGAATCGGCGGTCGTCGTGCCGGAGGTCAGCTGTCGCCTTCCCGTTCGGCCAGGAAGCGCTCGAATTCGAGGCCGATCTCGTCGGCGGACGGCAGGTCCACCGGCTCGGCGACCAGGTTGCCCCGGGTCTCGGAGCCCGCCACCGCGTCGTACTGGTGCTCAAGGCCCTCGACCAGCGAGACGAGTTCCTCGTCGCCCTGCCCGATCTGGCGGTCGATCTCCGTCTGGGTGCGGTGCGCCTCGGTGCGCAGGGCGTGGGCGATGGCCGGCAGGACGAGTCCGGTCGCCGCCGTGATCGACTCCAGCGCGGTGAGCGCGGCGTCGGGGTAGGCGGAGCGGGCGACGTAGTGCGGCACATGGGCGGCGACACCGAGCACGTCGTGTCCGGCCTCCATCAGCCGGTACTCGACCAGGGCCTCGGCGGAGCCGGGCACCTGCGCCTCGTCGAAGGGGCTGCGGTGGCCGGGCATGAGGTCGGTGCGGTTGCCGTGCGGGGTGACGCCGACCGGGCGGGTGTGCGGGACTCCCATCGGAATGCCGTGGAAGTTGACCGCGAGACGCACGCCGAGCCGCTCGACGATCTGCTCGACGGCGGCGGCGAACCTCTCCCACTCCACGTCCGGTTCCGGCCCGGACAGCAGCAGGAACGGGGCCCCGGTCGCGTCCTGGACCACCCGGACGTCCAGCGTCGGGGTCTCGTACGCCGTCCAGCGGTCGCGCCGGAAGGTCAGCAGGGGGCGCCGTGCGCGGTAGTCGACGAGGCGGTCGTGGTCGAAGCGGGCCACCACCTGGTGCGGCAGCGATTCGAGCAGACCGTCGACGATCTGCTCACCGGTCTCACCCGCGTCGATGTATCCCTCGAAGTGGTAGAGCATGACCAGGCCGGCCGACTCCTGGGCAAGCGCCATGTCGACGACGGCCAGGCCCTTCGGCTCCCATTCGTACAAACTCTGCGGATCAGCCACGGTTACCGCTCCTCCTTGTGTTCCTGAAGAAGAACGCCCCGAGGGGCACGTGCATTCCCGGCCGCACCCCTTCACGAGGTGTTTACCCAGGTACCCGCGAGTGCAGTGCGGCGAGGCGTTGACGTTCAGGTCGATGAACACCTCAGCGGGGGCGCCGAGTTCGCGACGAGACCGTGTCACGAGCCGTCAGTTACTCGTGCGTCCCACGCGTTTCCCCCGCTCCCCCGTGCGCCACCCTCACCCAGAATGGTCCAGACCTTGACACGGCGTCACTCCATCCCTACGTTCACGGTCAGCAAGTTCAGAACCTCGCCCCACGTTCACGTACGAGAACGCTGAACCTAGAATCCTTCGACGGGAAGGCACCCCCCATGCGCACCCGCACGCTGCTCCCCGCCCTGCTGTCCACCGCCCTGGCCACCGGCGGCCTGGTCCTCGCCTCGGCCGCCACCGCCGGAGCCGCGACGGTCATCGAGGTGAGCACCGCGGCCCAGCTCAAGTCGGCCCTCACCGCGGCCGGCCCCGGCGACACGATCCATCTCGCGGACGGCACGTACACCGGCAACTTCAAGGCGACCGTCCCCGCCACCGCCTCCGCACGCATCACCCTGACCGGCTCCGCCGGGGCGGTCCTCACGGCCGGCGGCGGCTACGGGCTGCACCTCAACGGCGCCTCGTACTGGACCGTGCGGGGCATCACCGTCTCCGGCGGCCAGAAGGGAATCATGGCCGACAGCGCCAACGGTGTCGTCATCGACTCGGTGACCGTGCACGACCTCGACATGGAGGGCGTCCACTTCCGCAAGTCCAGCAGCGACGGCGTCATCAAGAACTCACGGATCTACGACACCGGGCACGACGGCCGCGGCATGGGCGAGGGCGTCTACGTCGGCACCGCGGGCGATCTCTCCGACAACAGCGACCGGGTCCAGATCCTGGACAACACGATCGGTCCGGACGTCGGCGGCGAGAACGTCGACGTCAAGGAGGGCACCACGGGGACCCGGATCGTCGGCAACACCTTCGACGGCAGCGGGCTGACCGGGGCCAACTACGACGACTCCTGGGTCGACGTGAAGGGCAACGACGTGCTGGTCGAGGGCAACCACGGCTCCCGTACGACCAACAACGGCTACGAGACGCACACCCAGCAGAGCGGCTGGGGCTGCGGGACCGTCTTCCGCGACAACACCTCGGACCTGTCCGGCTCGACGGGCGACAAGCAGCTCGCGTTCAACGTCACCAACTACAGCACGGGCTGTGTCACCACGGTCCGCAGCAGCAACACGGTGACCGGCGGCAAGGGCCTGACCAACATCTCCGTCACCCCGTAAGCCGCATCCGCACGCCCGTCGCGGACATGAGTGAGGCCCGCCCCCCGAGGGGAGCGGGCCTCACCTTCATCTACTGCAGCCGATGACCGGCCGGAGGGTCAGAGCGTCAGCTCTGGCCGCCCGCCAGCTTCTCGCGCAGGGCAGCCAGGGCCTCGTCCGACGCCAGGGCGCCGGAGTTGTCCGCGGACTCCGAGGAGTACGAACCGCCACCGCCGCCACCGCCGCCGCTGGAGGCAGCCGGAGCGCTGCCGGCCGGGGCGGCAGCGCCCTCGGCAGCAGCGGCCTCGTCGGCCTCGCGGGACTTGATGACCTGGGCCTGGTGCTGCTCGAAGCGCGACTGCGCCTCGGCGTACTGGGTCTCCCAGACCTCGCGCTGAGCCTCGAAGCCCTCGAGCCAGTCGTTGGTCTCGGGGTCGAAGCCCTCGGGGTAGATGTAGTTGCCCTGGTCGTCGTACGACGCGGCCATGCCGTACAGCGTCGGGTCGAACTCGACCGAGGCCGGGTCGCCACCGAAGGACTCGTTGGCCTGCTTCAGCGAGAGGCTGATGCGACGACGCTCGAGGTCGATGTCGATGACCTTGACGAAGATCTCGTCGTTGACCTGGACGACCTGCTCCGGGATCTCCACGTGGCGCTCGGCCAGCTCGGAGATGTGGACCAGGCCCTCGATGCCCTCGTCGACGCGCACGAACGCACCGAACGGAACGAGCTTGGTGACCTTACCGGGAACAACCTGCCCGATCTGGTGCGTCCGGGCGAACTGCTGCCACGGGTCTTCCTGCGTCGCCTTGAGCGACAGGGAGACACGCTCGCGGTCCATGTCCACGTCGAGAACCTCGACGGTGACCTCCTGGCCGACCTCGACAACCTCGGAGGGGTGGTCGATGTGCTTCCAGGACAGCTCGGAGACGTGCACGAGACCGTCGACGCCGCCCAGGTCCACGAAGGCACCGAAGTTGACGATCGAGGAGACGACGCCGGAGCGGACCTGACCCTTCTGGAGGGTCGTGAGGAACGTCTGGCGGACCTCGGACTGGGTCTGCTCGAGCCAGGCACGGCGGGACAGGACCACGTTGTTGCGGTTCTTGTCCAGCTCGATGATCTTGGCCTCGAGCTCCTTGCCCACGTACGGCTGGAGGTCGCGGACGCGGCGCATCTCGACGAGCGACGCCGGCAGGAAGCCCCGGAGGCCGATGTCGAGGATGAGACCACCCTTGACGACCTCGATGACGGTACCGGTGACGATGCCGTCTTCTTCCTTGATCTTCTCGATGGTGCCCCAGGCACGCTCGTACTGAGCGCGCTTCTTCGAGAGGATCAGGCGGCCTTCCTTGTCCTCCTTCTGGAGAACCAGGGCCTCGATCTCGTCGCCGACCTTGACGACCTCGTTCGGGTCGACGTCGTGCTTGATCGAGAGCTCGCGGCTCGGGATGACACCTTCGGTCTTGTAACCGATGTCGAGGAGAACCTCGTCGCGGTCAACCTTGACGATGACGCCATCAACGATGTCGCCGTCGTTGAAGTACTTGATCGTCTCGTCGATCGCCGCGAGGAACGCGTCCGCGTCGCCGATGTCGTTGACCGCAACCTGCGGAGTGGTGGCGGTGGTCTCGGTGCTGCTCGTCATGTGGGAAAGGGCTCCGGTACGGACAGTGAGTCGAAGTTACTGCTACGCCGTGAGCCCGTATCGCCTCTGCAGAAGCCGGACAGCCTGGGAAGCGCCCATCCCGCGAACGGGAGGCGCCTCGTGAACCGAGGGGACATACAACAGATGCGAGCGCGGCCTGCTAGGTCTGAGGCGCGCAGGCTCGCAGCGCAACTTGTAGCATACGGGGGCAGCAGGGCACGGTCAATGCGCGAAGGCGCACACCAGGGGCGGAACGCCCCATACCTGGCACAACTCGTGTTCACCGAGGCCACATCGGCCCCGATGATGTCCGGACACACGGGTTCCGTACTCACGGATCCCCCTTGGTACGTACCGCGTACGACGGGGTGAAGGCAAACTACAGCGACGGGCACGATGAGCCAAGAGATCCACCAGACCGAACCCGAGGCGACACGCCGCAGCGCGGACGAGGCCGAGAGCAGCCGGGCCAGCCGCGGCTGGTGGGACCGCAACGCCGACGAGTACCAGAGCGACCACGGCGGCTTCCTCGGCGACGACCGGTTCGTCTGGGGCCCCGAGGGCATCGACGAGACGGAGGCCGGACTCCTGGGCCCCCTGGACGACCTGGCGGGCCTGGACATCCTGGAGATCGGGGCGGGCGCGGCGCAGTGCTCGCGCTGGCTGGCCGCCCAGGGCGCCCGCCCGGTCGCCCTCGACCTCTCGCACCGCCAGCTCCAGCACGCCCTGCGGATCGGCGACGGCATCCCCCTGGTCCAGGCCGACGCCGGGGTGCTGCCCTTCCGCGACGGCAGCTTCGACCTGGCCTGCTCCGCCTACGGCGCGGTGCCGTTCGTCGCGGACCCGGTCCAGGTGTTCCGCGAGGTGCACCGGGTGCTGCGCCCCGGCGGCCGCTGGATCTTCTCCGTCACGCATCCGGTCCGCTGGGCGTTCCCGGACGAACCGGGGCCCGAGGGCCTGTCCGTCACCGCCTCCTACTTCGACCGCACCCCCTACGTCGAGCAGAACGAGAACGGCGAGGCGGTGTACGTCGAGCACCACCGGACGCTGGGTGACCGGGTACGGGACGTGGTGGCGGGCGGATTCCGCCTGGCCGACCTGGTGGAACCGGAGTGGCCCGCCTGGAACAGCCAGGAGTGGGGCGGCTGGTCGCCGCTGCGCGGCAACCTGATCCCGGGAACCGCGATCTTCGTCTGCGTACGGGACTGAGGCACCGCCCGGGGCGGGACGCGGGGACGGGCCGTACGACACTGGGGGCGTGATCCGCACCGACGCCCTGGACCGGCTGCCCGTCCGCACCGCCGTGCCCGCACTGCGGCGGGCCCTCGACGACCGCGGCGTCGCCGTGCTGTGCGCGCCCCCCGGCACCGGCAAGACCACCCTCGTCCCCCTGGTCCTGGCCGGGCTGACCGGTGACGGACCGCCCCGCCGGGTGGTGGTCGCCGAACCCCGGCGGATCGCGGCCCGTGCGGCGGCGCGGCGGATGGCCTGGCTGCTCGGTGAGCGGGCCGGCGAGCGGGTCGGGTTCACCGTGCGCGGGGAGCGGGTGGTGGGGCCGGACACCGTGGTGGAGGTGGTCACCACCGGGGTGCTGCTCCAGCGGCTCCAGCGCGACCAGGAGCTGTCCGGAATCGATGCGGTGATCATCGACGAGTGCCACGAGCGCCATCTGGACGCGGACACGGTGGCCGCGTTCCTCCTCGACGTGCGGGCGGCGATCCGGCCCGATCTGCGGCTGGTCGCCGCGTCGGCGACGACGGACGCGCAGGGCTGGGCGCGGCTGCTCGGCGACGCACCGGTGGTCGAGGCACAGGGCGTCTCCTACCCGGTGGAGGTGGTGTGGGCGCCGCCCGTCCGTCCGGTGCGGCCGCCGCACGGGATGAGGGTCGATCCCGCGCTGCTGACCCATGTGGCCTCGGTGGTGCGGCGGGCGCTGGCCGAACGGGACGGCGACGTGCTGTGCTTCCTGCCCGGGGTCGGCGAGATCGGCCGGGTGGCGGGGCAGCTGTCCGGCGTCGCGGCCGAGGTGCTCCAGGTGCACGGGCGGGCCCCCGCGGCGGTGCAGGACGCGGTGCTGGCCGGTTCGTCCGAGGGGCGGCGGGTGGTCCTGGCGACCTCGGTGGCGGAGTCGTCGCTGACCGTACCGGGGGTGCGGACCGTCGTCGACTCGGGGCTGGCCAGGGAGCCGCGCACCGATCACGCCCGCGGCCTGAGCGCGCTGACGACGGTACGGGCCTCGCAGGCGTCCGGCCGCCAGCGGGCGGGCCGGGCCGGCCGCGAGGCGCCCGGCGCGGTCTACCGCTGCTGGGAGCAGGCCGAGGACGGCCGGCTCGCACGGTTCCCCTCCCCGGAGATCAAGGTGGCCGACCTTGCCGCGTTCGCTCTCCAGGCGGCCTGCTGGGGCGATCCGCAGGCCACCGGGCTCGCGCTGCTCGACGCTCCTCCGGCCGGTGCGATGGGCGCCGCCCACGAGGTGCTGACGGCCGTCGGCGCGGTGGGTCCGGACGGGCGGGTGACCGAGCGGGGCGTACGGATGTCGCGGCTGGGGCTGCATCCCCGGCTGGCCAGGGCGCTGCTGGACGGGGCGGCCTCGGTCGGCGGGCGCCGGGCCGCGGAGGTCGTGGCGCTGCTGAGCGAGGAACCGCCCCGGGAGTACGGGGACGACCTGGCGGCCGCGTTGCGCACCGCACGCCAGGGCAAGGACTCCTACGCGGCCCGCTGGCGCCAGGAGGTGCGGCGGCTGTCCTCCTCGTCCAAAGGCACGGGCGGTGGCGGATCAGGCCCGGACGATGCCGCCGTCGGCCTGGTGGCGGCCCTGGCCTTCCCGGAGCGGGTGGCGCGGGCCCGGGGCGAGGGTGCGTTCCTGATGGCGTCCGGCACGGGGGCGGAGCTGCGGGACGGCTCACGGCTGCGCAGTGCGGCGTGGCTGGCGGTCGCGGTCGCGGACCGTCCGGCCCAGTCGGCGTCCGCGCGGGTCCGGCTCGCCGCGGTGATCGACGAGGACACGGCGCGGCTGGCCGCCGGGCATCTGCGGTTCGCGGGCGAGGAGGTCCGCTGGGACGGCAGCGACGTGGTGGCCCGCCGGGTGGAACGCCTCGGCGCCATCGAACTGTCGGCGCGCCCGCTGAAGCAGCCGGACCCCGCCCTGGTCCGCGAGGCGCTGGTGGAGGGCCTGCGGCGGGAGGGGCTCGGCCTGCTGCGCTGGACCCGGGACACCGGACAGCTCCGGGAGCGGCTGGCCTTCCTGCACCGGGAGCTGGGCGAGCCCTGGCCGGACGTGTCGGACGAGGCGCTGCTGAACCGTACCGGGGAGTGGCTGGAGCCCGAGCTGTCGCGGGCCCGGCGCCGCTCGGCGCTCGCCGGGATCGACGCCGGACAGGCGCTGCGCCGGCTCCTGCCGTGGGCGGGCGGTGAGGGGGCCCGGCTGGACGAGCTGGCGCCGGAGCGGATCGAGGTGCCGAGCGGTTCGCGGATCAGGGTGGAGTACGGCGGGGCGCAGCCGGTGCTCGCGGTGAAGCTCCAGGAGCTGTTCGGCCTCCAGGAGACCCCGCGGGTGGCCGGGGTTCCGGTCCTGGTGCACCTGCTCTCCCCGGCCGGCCGGCCGGCGGCGGTGACAGCCGATCTGGCGTCGTTCTGGCGGGAGGGCTACAAGGCGGTGCGCGCGGAGCTGCGCGGCCGCTATCCGAAGCACCCGTGGCCCGAGGACCCGACGACGGTGGAGGCGACCCGGTTCACGAAGGCCCGGCTCAAGCGGGAGTAGGTTCCGGGTCGGGGACGGGTTCCGGTGCGGTGTGCGGCCTCGGTGTGCCCGGCCGCCGGGAGCGGGCCTCCAGCCAGAGCGAGAGCGCCAGGAGCGCGGCGCCGAGGAAGAGGAAGCCCCAGGGCAGGTACGAGGTCAGCAGCAGCACCAGCACGCGCTGGGACTTGACCTGGTCGACGATCGAGACGATGTAGTCCTCGCGCATCTTCACGTCCCCGGCGAACACGGTGACGGTGTCCTTGGGCATGCCCATCGCCTTCGCGTTCCGCATCTCCTCCCGGTGGATCTCCTCGCCGTTGACGGGCGCCCCGGTGACGGGGTCGACCCAGAACATCCGCTTGGTGGTGTACCAGCGGGTCATTCCGGTCTTGGCGATCTGCTGCGGGGTGATCCCCTTGATGGGCATCGTCTTCGGCATGGGGACCTTGGTCCACGGGATGGTCTGCTCGAAGTAGTAGACCTCCAGACCGCGGAAGGTCTGGGTGCCCTTGTAGTGGATGGGCGAGCTGGTGCGGGTCTGTGCGTCGAAGTACTCGTAGTCGCGCTTCTCGGTGAGGAAGGGCCACTTGTACTCGATGCCCTCGCGGCTGACCTGGTCGCCGTCGACCATTTCACCGGTGGCGTGGACCGGGGCCTGGCTGTGCGCGTCGAAGATGTAGCGCTCGGGGATCTTGGAGACCATCTTGCCGTCCGGGCCCTGGACGTAGGAGAGGGTGTCCCAGACGACGACGTCGCGGCCGGCGCTGCGTTCGATCTTCTCGGACTCCTCCACATTGCCCTTGAGGGTCTGCACGATGGTGAGCTTGTCGACCTTCTTGGCCGTGAGGGTGCTGTAGTCGAGCAGGGTCGCGGGCTTCGCCTCCAGCACGGTCTCCTGGTACTGGTTGGGCGGGATCTTCGCCAGCCGCGGGAAGGCGTACCAGCGCAGCAGCGGCGACAGCGCGGCGAAGAAGACGGCGAAGGCCAGGAGTACGAGGCTGGCTCGGCGGCGCATGGGGTGTCCTCCCTCTGCATTCCGTGGTGCGGACGGGCGTTGTGCGGTGTGGACGACGTCGTGCGGTGCGGACGGCTAGTTCTTGGGGCCCGGGACGGTGGTCAGCAGGGGTTTGGGCGAGGTCTCACCGGGCGGTGCGCCCACCGCGCTGATGGTGAGCACGAGGGCGAGGGCGGCGGCCAGTCCGATGGCGGCGGCGACGAGGGCACGCATGCTCGGCCTCCCGGGAGCGTGTAGCTGATGGGTCGTCAGGGCTGGGGCACCGTAGCAACCGGGGCGCGAGATGAGAACACGTAGAACAGCCCCTTGGCCGGGTGTCGGCAAAGGGGCTGTTCCGGGTGCTGTTCGGTCAGGCGGCGGCCTCGACCGTGAGCTCGATGACGACGGTGGCGCCACCCTCGGTGGTGAGGCGCAGCTTGTACGTGCCCGCCGTGTCGTCGGCGTGGATCTCCGGGAGGACGAGCTTGCCGTCGGCGTCGGTGCTCAGGTCCGTGAGGGTGCGGACCGGCTTGCCGTCCTCGTCCTCGAAGTACGGGCCCTTGTCGTTCTCGGCCGGCTTCTCGTCGCCGGTGATCATGGTGGCGGTCACGGCGACGCCGTGGGCGGCCGCGTCCTTGTACGTGGCCTCGACCTCGATGTCGGCGAAGGTGGCGCCGGCCTCGGCGGTCAGCTTCTCGGCGCCGGTCCTGGCGATCGTGTCGGCCTGCCGGGCGGTGACCGTCGCGGAGTAGCTGACGGCGGGCAGCGAGGTACCGGTGGCCGTCGCCCGTACGGCGAACTCGCCCGTCTTCTCGCCCGCCTTCAGCACCGGCGCGGTGGCCGTGCCGTCGGCGCCGGTGGTGAGGATGACGGTGCGCTTCCCACCGGCGAACGCGGCGTCCGTGTCACCGACGACGGTGAAGGTCACCGACGCCTTGGCGAACGGACCGCCGAAGCCGTTGTGTGCCCGTACCTTGATCCGCTCGGCGAAGGCGTCACCCGCGGTGGCGGTCAGGGTGCCGGCGCCCGCGTTCTTCAGCCCGGCGAGGGTCTGGGAGGGCGTGGGGTCGGGAGTCGGCGGCGGGTACGTCGGCTTGCCGGCCGGGCCGCCCGGGTCCGTCGGGGTGGGGCTGGGCTTCGACGGAGGCTTCGGGGCCGGCTTCGACGGAGGCTTGGGGGCCGGCGAACCGTGCGGGGAAGGCGAGGCCGACGGAGACGGTGACGTGGTTGAGCCGGTGCGGCCCGGATTCCTGCCGTTGCCGAGGTCGACGGGCAGGACGCCGCTGCCGTCCGGGACCTCGTGGGTGCCGCGCTTGTAGTACTCGAACCAGGAGCGGACGGTACGCAGGTACTCGTCCGAATGGTTGTAGCTCAGGACCGCCCGGTCCAGGTCCGCGGCGAGCGACAGGTCGCGGGAGCCGGCGCAGAGGTAGCGTCCGGCGGCGAGCGCCGCGTCGTAGATGTTGTTGGGGTCCTTGCGGCCGTCGCCGTTGCCGTCCTGGCCCCAGGTCTCCCAGGTGGACGGGATGAACTGCATCGGGCCGACCGCGCGGTCGTGCGTCGAGTCCCCGTCGTAGGCACCGTTGTCGGTGTCCTTGATCAGGGCGAAGCCCTGGCCGTTGAGGGCCGGGCCGAGGATCGGGGAGAGCGTGGTGCCCTGCGCGTCGACGCGGCCGCCGCGGGCCTGGCCGGACTCGACCTTGCCGATCGCGGCGAGGAGCTGCCACGGCAGCCGGCAGGCGGCGTCCGTGCCCGCGACGGTCTGCTGGGTCTTCTTGTACGCCGCCAGGATCGAGGCCGGTATGCCCGATTCCGCACTGCCCGTCACCGGAAGATCGACGGAAGTGCCGGGCTTGTTGGGCGTGTTCAGCGGCGGCAGGTCCGTGTAGTAGGGCGAGTTGCCGGAGGCCGCGTTGTCGTCCGAGGACGTCGCGCCCGCGGCCGGCTGGTCGTCCTCGGCCGCGACCAGGGGCGAACCGGGGGCCTGCGAGGCGGAAAGCGCCGCGACAGCGGCGGCGGCCACAGCAGTGGTGGTCGCCCCTCTGCGCAGTCGGCGACCGAATTGCACTGCCATAACGTGTGGGCCCTCCCCGTCGTCGGCTGTCCGCGCTCCCCTGCGCCTGGACTCAGGCGACCCTACGGCAACTTGTGCCGCCCGGACACAGTGGCCTTACCGCTTCTCACCGGTTTCTCACGTTCCGGATCACAAGGTGTACAAGGGCCGACGCTTCGGTGACGGCGGCTCACACATACTTTCACCATGCCGTTCACCCTCAGCCATGCCGCAGCCGTCCTGCCGGGGCTCCACCGCGACGGAACGGGGCGCGGACCACTCGTCGCCTCAGCCCTCGTCGCAGGTTCGTTCGCGCCCGACATCACGTACTACGCGGACACCGCCATTCCGGGCGCCATGGAGTTCGGGCAGGTCACGCATGCGGTGTGGGGCGTGTTCACGGTGGACGTCCTCATCACGGCGGCGACCGTCGCGCTGTGGCTGCTGCTGCGCGAACCGCTGGTGGCGCTGCTGCCGCGGAACCGTCAGGGGCGAGTGTACGCACTGGTGCGGGGAGCCGTCCGTGCGCCGGGGCGGGGGCCGCGGGGTGTCCGGGACGGTGCCTGGTTCGTGGCATCGGCGGTCGTCGGGGCCGGTACGCATGTCGTCTGGGACGCGTTCACCCACCACGACCGGTGGGGGGTGCGACTGGTGCCGGTGCTCGGCCGGGACGCGGGCGGATACCCGGTGTTCCAGCTGGTGCAGTACGGCACTTCGGCACTGGCGCTGGCCGTGCTCACGTGGTTCACCGTGTCCGCGCTGCGGCGCACCGGTGAACAGCCGGATCCGGCGTCCGTACCGGTGCTCGGCCGCCGGGCGCGGTGGTACGCGGGCGGCGCCATCGGCCTGTGCGTGCTGCTGGGTGTCATTCACCGGTGCGCGCGCTGGTACGCGTACTTCGGGCACATCGACACACCGCTCGACATCATCCCCACCGCGTGCTTCGGCGCGGGCGCCGGACTGGCGGTGGGACTGGTGCTGTACGGGGTGTGGATGCGGCTCCCGGGCCGCGGCGGCACCGGCACACCGTCGCCCTCAGTCGCCTCAAGCGCCCGGAACGCGGGCCCGTCCGGCGACTGAGGGCGATACGCCCCCTGGGCCGCGTCCGCGAAGTCCCGTCTGGTGCGCGACGGGACTTCGCGGACACGACCTGGTCCTGCCTGTCAGTGCGCGGCGGACTCCCAGTCCCCGCCCACGCCGACCGACACGTCCAGCGGCGCGCGCAACTGCACCGCCGTCGACATCTCGTGGCGCAGGATGCGCTCCACCTGCTCGCGTTCCCCCGCGGCGATCTCCAGCACGATTTCGTCGTGCACCTGGAGCAGCATCCGCGACTCCAGCTTCGCCTCGGTGAGTGCCCGGTCGACGTGGAGCATCGCGACCTTGACGATGTCCGCCGCCGTGCCCTGGATCGGCGCGTTGAGCGCCATCCGCTCGGCCGTCTCCCGGCGCTGGCGGTTGTCGCTGTTCAGGTCCGGCAGGTAGCGGCGGCGGCCGAAGACCGTCTCCGTGTAGCCGGTGGCACGGGCCTCCTCCACCACCCGGCGCAGATAGTCACGGACCCCGCCGAACCGCTCGAAGTAGGTGTCCATCAGACCGCGGGCCTCGCCCGCCTCGATGTTCAGCTGCTGGGAGAGGCCGAACGCGGAGAGACCGTATGCCAGCCCGTAGCTCATGGCCTTGATCTTGCGCCGCATCTCCGGGTCGACCGCGGACTTCTCCACGCCGAACACCTGCGAGGCGACCGTGGTGTGCAGGTCCTCGCCGGAGGTGAACGCCTCGATCAGGCCCGCGTCATCGGAGAGGTGGGCCATCACCCGCAGTTCGATCTGGCTGTAGTCCGCCGTCATCAGCGACTCGAAGCCCTCGCCGACGACGAACCCGCGACGGATCGCCCGGCCCTCGTCCGTACGGACGGGGATGTTCTGCAAGTTGGGGTCGGTCGAGGAGAGCCGGCCCGTCGCCGCCACCGTCTGGTTGAACGTGGTGTGGATGCGGCCGTCCGCCGCGATCGTCTTGACCAGGCCCTCGACCGTCACCCGGAGCTTCGCCTGCTCACGGTGGCGCAGCATGATGACCGGCAGCTCGTGCTCGGTCTGTGCGGCCAGCCACGCCAGGGCGTCGGCATCCGTGGTGAAACCGGTCTTCGTCTTCTTCGTCTTCGGCAGGCCCAGCTCGCCGAAGAGCACTTCCTGGAGCTGCTTGGGCGAGCCGAGGTTGAACTCCCGGCCCACCGCGGCGTGCGCCTCCTTCACCGCCTGCTGCACGGCGCCCGCGAACTGCTGCTCCATGCCCTCCAGATGGGACCGGTCGGCCGCGATGCCGTGCCGCTCGAGGCGGGCCAGCAGGATGGACGTCGGCAGCTCCATGTCGTGGAGCAGTTCGGCGGCGCCGACCTCCTTGAGCCGCGTCGTGAACGCCTCCCCGAGATCCAGGACCGCGCGGGCCTGCGTCATCAAGGCGTCGGCCTCCGCCTGGTCGTCCGCGCCGAAGGCCAGCTGCCCGTCGGAGGAGGCCGCCGGGGCCAGCTCCCGCCCCAGGTACTCCACGGCCAGCGCGTCCAGTGCGAAGGAACGCCGGCCCGGCTTGACCAGGTAGGCGGCGAGCGCGGTGTCCATCGAGACGCCGTCGATCCGCCAGCCGTGCTCCGGGAAGACCCGCATGGCGCTCTTCGCGTTGTGCATGACCTTCGGGCGCCCGGCATCCGCGATCCAGGCCGCGAACGCCTGCTCGTCGGCCTCGTCGAGCTGCGAGGGGTCGAACCAGGCGGCGGCCCCGCCGGCCGCGGCGAGCGCGATCTCGGTGACCGTGCCGCTGCCGAGCGCCCAGGTGTCGACCGTGGCGACGCCGAGCGGCTGCCCGCCGTGCTCGGCCAGCCACGGGGCGACCTCGCCGGCGCCCAGCACCGAACCGTCCAGCTCGATGCCCGCGGCGGGTGCCGGGGCCTCGTCCTCCGCGGCGCCCGGGTCCACGGCCAACAGCCGCTCGCGCAGGCTCGGGTTGCGGATCTCCAGCACATCCAGGACACCGGTGACCGCCGTGCGGTCGTAGGGGGCACGCTCCAGGTCGGCCGGGGTCTTCGGCAGCTCCACGTCACGGACCATCTCGGTCAGCCGCCGGTTCAGCAGCACCGCGTCCAGGTGGTCGCGGAAATTCTGCCCGGCCTTGCCCTTGACCTCCTCGGCCCGCGCCACCAGGTCGTCGAACGAACCGAACTGGTTGATCCACTTCGCGGCCGTCTTCTCGCCGACCCCGGGAATGCCCGGAAGATTGTCCGACGGGTCACCGCGCAGCGCCGCGAAGTCCGGGTACTGCCGCGGGGTGAGCCCGTACTTCTCCTCGACCTTCGCCGGGGTGAAGCGCGTCAGCTCCGAGACGCCCTTGGTCGGGTACAGCACCGTGACGTTGTCCGTGATCAGCTGGAACGAGTCCCGGTCGCCGGTGACGATCAGCACTTCAAAGCCGGCCGCCTCGGCCTGGGTGGCCAGCGTGGCGATCACATCATCCGCCTCGAAACCGTCGACCGCGAACCGGTCGGCGTGCATCGCGTCGAGCAGCTCCCCGATCAGCTCGACCTGCCCCTTGAACTCGTCCGGGGTCTTCGACCGGTTCGCCTTGTACTCGGGGAACTCCTCCGAGCGCCAGGTCCTGCGGGACACGTCGAACGCCACCGCGAAATGCGTCGGCGCCTCGTCACGCAACGTGTTCGCCAGCATCGACGCGAAGCCGTACACGGCGTTCGTCGGCTGCCCCGCCCCGGTCGTGAAATTCTCCGCAGGCAGCGCAAAGAACGCCCGGTACGCCAGGGAGTGCCCGTCCATCAGGAGCAGGCGCGGTCGGTTGTCTGCCGTCTTCTTCGATGCCGTCTCAGCCACGCCCCCGATCCTGCCACGTACCACTGACAATCCGGACCGGCGGCAACCCCGCGACCGCTCGCCGGGCCGCCGCGCCGCCCCGCGTGCCAGGATCGAAGGACACGGAATCACGCACAGCGGACCCCGCCCGGTCCGCAGCCGGCTCAAAGGGGAACACGATGGCCACCAAGCCGCCCGCAGATGACCCGGTCCAGGACGCACCGAAGGTCGAACCGGCCCAGCTCGCCGCCGCCGGGCTGCCCGCCGTCGCCCACAGCCTGCGCATCGCCCAGCAGCAGATGGGGGTGCGCCGCACCGCGCGGACCCTCCTCAAGGTCAACCAGAAGAACGGCTTCGACTGCCCCGGCTGCGCCTGGCCCGAGGGCGACAAGCGGCACACGGCCGAATTCTGCGAGAACGGCGCCAAGGCCGTCGCCGAGGAGGCGACACTGCGCCGCGTCACCCCGGACTTCTTCGCCGAACACCCGGTCGCCGATCTGGCCACCCGCAGCGGCTACTGGCTCGGCCAGCAGGGACGCATCACGCAGCCCGTGTATCTGCCCGAGGGGGCCGACCGGTACCAGGCCGTGACCTGGGAGCGCGCCTTCGACATCATCGCCGAGGAGCTGGGCGCGCTCGCCTCCCCCGACGAGGCCCTCTTCTACACCTCCGGGCGCACCAGCAACGAGGCCGCGTTCCTGCTCCAGCTGTTCGCCCGCGAATTCGGCACCAACAACCTGCCCGACTGCTCCAACATGTGCCACGAGTCCTCCGGCTCGGCCCTGACGGAGACCATCGGCGTCGGCAAGGGCTCCGTCTCCCTGGAGGACCTGCACCACGCCGACCTGATCATCGTCGCCGGACAGAACCCCGGCACCAACCACCCCCGGATGCTCTCCGCCCTGGAGAAGGCCAAGTCCGCCGGCGCGAGGGTCATCTCGGTGAACCCGCTGCCCGAGGCCGGACTCGAACGGTTCAAGAACCCGCAGACCCCCCTCGGCGTGATCAGGGGCGCGGCCCTCAACGACCTCTTCCTCCAGATCCGCATCGGCGGCGACCAGGCCCTCTTCCGGCTCCTCAACAAGCTGATCCTGGAGACCGAGGGCGCCGTCGACGAGGCCTTCGTCGCCGAACACACCCACGGCTACGAGGCGTTCGCCGCGGCGGCCGCCGAAGCCGACTGGGACGAGACCCTCGCCGCCACCGGCCTCGACCGCTCCGCCATCGAAGAGGCCCTCGCGATGGTCCTCGCCTCGGAGCGCACCATCGTGTGCTGGGCCATGGGCCTCACCCAGCACAAGCACTCCGTGCCGACCATCCGCGAAGTCGTCAACTTCCTCCTGCTGCGCGGCAACATCGGCCGGACCGGCGCCGGCGTCTGCCCCGTACGCGGCCACTCCAACGTCCAGGGCGACCGCACCATGGGCATCTTCGAGCGGCCCGCGCCCGCGTTCCTCGACGCCCTCGACAAGGAATTCGGCATCACCTCGCCGCGCCACCACGGCTACGACGTGGTCCGCTCCATCGAGGCACTGCGCGACGGCCACGCCAAGGTCTTCTTCGCCATGGGCGGCAACTTCGTGGCCGCCTCCCCCGACACCGACGTCACCGAGGCCGCCATGCGCAACGCCCGCCTCACCGTGCACGTCTCCACCAAGGTCAACCGCTCCCACGCCGTCACCGGCACCCGGGCCCTGATCCTGCCCACGCTGGGCCGCACCGACAAGGACGTCCAGGCCGGCGGCAAGCAGTTCGTCACCGTCGAGGACTCCATGAGCATGGTGCACGCCTCCCGCGGCAACCTCACCCCCGCGAGCCCCCACCTGCTCTCCGAACCCGCCATCGTCGCCCGCCTCGCCCGCGCCGTACTCGGACCCGCCTCCACCACCCCCTGGGAGGAGTTCGAGAAGGACTACGGGACGATCCGCGACCGCATCTCCCGCGTCGTCCCCGGCTTCGAGGACTTCAACGCACGCGTCGCCCGTCCCGGCGGATTCAGCCTCCCGCACGGCCCCCGCGACTCCCGCCGCTTCCCCACCGCCACGGGCAGGGCCAACTTCACGGCAGCGCCCGTCGAGTTCCCCGAACTCCCCGAAGGACGGCTCCTGCTGCAGACGCTGCGCTCCCACGACCAGTACAACACCACCATCTACGGCCTCGACGACCGCTACCGCGGCATCAAGGGCGGCCGTCGCGTCGTCCTCGTCAACCCCGACGACGCCACCGCCCTCGGCCTCACCGACGGCGCCTACGCCGACCTGGTCAGCGAATGGAAGGACGGTACGCGACGGCGCGCCCCCGGCTTCCGCGTCGTCCACTACCCCACCGCCCGGGGCTGCGCGGCCGCCTACTACCCCGAGACAAACGTCCTGGTCCCCCTCGGCTCCACCGCCGACACCAGCAACACCCCCGCCAGCAAGTCCGTGGTGATCCGCTTCGAGAACGTGCGCTGACACCGCGGACGAGCCCTCACCACGAGCGCGCACTAACGACCTGATCCGCTCCCTATCGCGCACCAGGTCGTAAGCGTCCGCTCAGTCGTCTGATAAGAACAGCGCACCAGGAACAAACGCACACAGCGACGAACCACCGCACAGAGACGGAGCCGGACCCCATGGGCGAGCACACCGCACCCAAGTTCCCCCAGGAGATCATCGACGAGTACGCCGCCCTCGGCGTCGACCTGCCCGCCCTCTTCTCCGCCGGCCACCTCGGCGAGCGCATGGGCGTCCGGATCACCGAGGCCTCCGCGGACCGCGTCGTCGGGACCATGCCCGTCGAAGGCAACACCCAGCCCTACGGACTCCTGCACGGCGGCGCCTCCGCCGTCCTCGCCGAGACCCTCGGCTCCGTCGGCACCATGCTCCACGGCGGCCCCGCCAAGCTCGCCGTGGGCGTCGACCTGAACTGCACCCATCACCGAGGGGCACGGAGCGGACTCGTCACCGGCGTCGCCACCCCCGTGCACCGCGGCCGCACCACCGCCACGTACGAGATCGTCATCACCGACGAACACGACAAGCGCGTCTGCACCGCCCGCCTCACCTGCCTCCTGCGTGACGCGCCCAAGGCTGAATCCGCCTGACCCCCCGACACCCCCGCACCACCCCTGCCCGGCCGGACCCGCAAACCGGCCGGGCATCGCCATATCCCCCCACAACCACAGCCCCGCACACCGAACTTGCACATCCGCACCGACCAACGCCCTTGACCACAAACCGCGTTCTGTGGCCCACTCAGCAGCCACTCCCCGCCCGCACCCCCGCCACACCGCGTCGATCACACCACCCCCGATGTAACACTGCGTAACATCCGCGCAATGTTCACCCGCCCCGACGTGGCCCGAGGAACCCGGCCCCACAGACGCCGGGCACTTCCGCACGCACTCACGCGCCCTGCGCACCCCCACGACGCGACAGCAGCAAGATCGCTTCAAGCCCCTTAGCAGAGCTGCGCGTTCTCAGGATGCGGTCACTTCGCCGTCCGGTAAAAAGCCGTACATGTCCACACAGCCACCTCAAGCCTTCCTCAAGGGCATAACAAGACAGTCACATCATTCGACTGACCCGTCCCCGACCCCCGCCCCTGCCCATAGAGTCACCGCCAGTCACCGCGCCGCCGGGCGCGTCTGCGGCACGGCCCTGTACCCACCAGTACGGCCCGGCGAACGACACGGCACCTCAAGCAGAGGAGGCCGCGCCAGGGAAAGGACTTTTCGTGCGACACCGTTCTTTGCTCATCCTCACCACAGTGCTCACCACAGGAGCACTGACACTCACCGCCTGCGGGTCGCGCGACGACGGCAAGAAGAGCAGCGACAGCGGCGGCACCCAGACCGTCGTTATCGGCGTCGACGCACCCATCACCGGTGACCTGTCCGCCCTCGGCCTCGGCATCAAGAACTCCGCCGACCTCGCCGCCAAGACGGCGAACAAAAACAAGACGGTCCCCGGCATCAACTTCGTCGTCAAGCCCCTCGACGACCAGGCACAGCCCTCCGTCGGCCAGCAGAACGCCCAGAAGTTCATCGACGACGACACCGTCCTCGGCGTCGTCGGCCCCCTGAACTCCGGCGTCTCCCAGTCGATGCAGAAGCCGCTCAACGACGCCAGCCTCACCCAGGTCTCCCCCGCCAACACGGGCACCGAACTGACCCAGGGCGAGAACTGGAAGACCGGCGACAAGAAGCGCCCCTTCAAGACCTACTTCCGCACCGCCACCACGGACCAGATCCAGGGCGCCTTCGCGGCGAAGTACCTGTACAACAATGCGAAGATCAAGCAGGTCTACCTCATCGACGACCAGAAGCCCTACGGCGCCGGTCTCGCGGCCTCCTTCAAGGCGACCTTCACCGGCCTCGGCGGCAAGATCGTCGGCTCCGACCACGTCAACCCCGACGACCGCGACTTCAACGCCGTCGTCACCAAGGTCAAGAAGTCCGGCGCCAAGGCCGTCTACTACGGCGGTGAGTACCCCGCCGGCGCACCCCTGAGCCAGCAGCTCAAGGACAGCGTCAAGATCCCCCTCATGGGCGGCGACGGCATGTACAGCGCCGACTTCATCAAGCTCAACAAGAAGGCCCAGGGCGACATCGCCACCTCCGTCGGCAAGCCCGTCGAGGAGCTCGACTCCGCCAAGACCTTCATCGCGAACTACAAGACGGCCGGATACAAGGACGCCTACGAGGCCTACGGCGGCGGCACCTACGACGCCACCTGGTCCATCATCGAGGCCGTCAAGATCGCCGTCGCCGACAACAACGGCAAGCTCCCCGACGACGCCCGCGCCAAGGTCCTCGCCGCGATGAGCAAGGTCAAGTTCGACGGCGTCACCGGCCCCGTCTCCTTCGACGAGTTCGGCGACACCACCAACACCATGATGACCGCCTACCAGGTGGACGGCGGGAAGTGGGCCTCCAAGCTCAGCGAGGTCTACAAGCCGTAACAAGCTCCCGGTCACGCACTGACTGACACCAGACCGCGCGGGAGCGCCATGAGCGCTCCCGCGCGGTGCCATATCCGAACCACTCCACGGAGGCCCTGCGGTGCACGAACTGCCGCAACAGCTGGCCAATGGACTCATCCTCGGCGCGATGTACGGACTCATCGCGATCGGTTACACGATGGTCTACGGAATCATCCAGCTCATCAACTTCGCCCATGGCGAAATCTTCATGATCGGAGGGTTCGGGGCCCTCACCGTCTACCTCTGGATGCCGGCCGGCACCAACCTCCTCGCGATCATCCCCCTCATGATCATCGGCGGCGTCATCTGCTCCGTCGCGATCAGCACAGCCGCCGAACGCTTCGCCTACCGGCCCCTGCGCAACGCACCACGACTGGCCCCGCTCATCACGGCCATCGGACTCTCCCTGGCCCTCCAGCAGGCCATCTGGAAGTGGTACCCCGACGCCAAGAAGGACCGTTCCTTCCCCCAGTTCAAGGGCGAAGCGATCGACATCTTCGGCGCCCACATCCAACGCGGCGACATCTTCGTCCTCATCACCGCACCCGTCTGCATGATCGCCCTCGGCCTCTTCGTCTCCAAGACCCGCGCCGGCCGCGGCATGCAGGCCACCAGCCAGGACCCCGACACCGCAAAGCTCATGGGCATCAACACCGACCGCATCATCGTCATGGCCTTCGCCATCGGTGCCGCGTTCGCAGCCGTCGCCGCCGTCGCCTACGGGCTCAAGAACGGCCAGATCGGCTTCAAAATGGGCTTCATCATGGGGCTCAAAGCCTTCACCGCAGCCGTACTCGGCGGAATCGGCAACATCTACGGCGCCATGCTCGGCGGCGTCGTACTCGGCATCGCCGAATCACTCGCCACCGGCTACATGAGCGACGTCCCCGGCATGGAACTCTTCGGCGGCGGCGCCTGGAAGGACGTATGGGCCTTCGTCCTCCTCATCATCGTCCTGCTGCTCCGCCCCCAGGGCCTGCTCGGCGAACGCGTCGCGGATCGGGCGTGATACGGATGACCACCAACACCACCACCACGCCCCCCGCCACCGCCCTGATCCCGTTGCCAGCCCCCGCGGCCCGCATCGCCACCACGGCAGGCGCGGCCGTCGCCCTCGCGGGCACCTTCCTCGCCTGGACCTGGACCGACCAATTCCCCGGCGACCTCACCGTCACCGGCTACCCCGGCGGCCTCCAGGTCCTCACCCTCATCAGCGCCGCGCTCACCCTGCTCCTCACCCTCTCCGGGTACGGCATCCGCGGCCTCGGCTGGCTCACCCCCGGCGGAACCAACAGCCCCGTCCGCCTCCTGGCGCTCGGCACCTTCGCCACCACCGCCTACGCCATCGGCGCCATCACCTACGACCTCGGCGGCGTCGTCAACCTCGAACCCGGCGCCTGGGTCAGCGGCATCGGCTCGCTCATCGCCGTCATCGCCGCCCACGGACTCCCCGCCGACCAGCCCCTTCCCGAAACCGGGAACCCGGACGCCGGCTGGCAGCGCTTCCGCAACGGCCTCAGCGCACCGGCCGCCCGCCGCGCCGCACCCGTCCCCGCCTGGGCCGAGATCCTCACCATCGCCATAGCCTTCGGCATCGGCCTCTACATCTTCGCGTACGGCATCGACACCGACTACACCGAACTCTTCATCGGCTTCCTCATCACCGCCGCCTTCGCCTTCACCGCGCTGAACCGTGCCGGACTCATCTCCCGCATCACCGCGATGACCGCGAAGCACCGCAACATCACCCTCACCGCGGCCCTCGTCGCAGCCGTCTGCTTCCCCTTCACCCAGCAGAAAGAGGAATACGCGCTCATCGGCGCCAACATCCTCATCTTCGCGACCGTCGCACTCGGCCTCAACGTCGTCGTCGGCCTCGCCGGCCTCCTCGACCTCGGGTACGTCGCCTTCCTCGGCGTCGGCGCCTACGCCGCCGCCCTGGTCTCCGGCTCCACCATGTCGGCCATCGGCGTCGAGTTCCCCTTCTGGGCCGCCGTCCTCACCGGCGCCGGGGCCTCACTCGTCTTCGGCGTACTCATCGGCGCACCAACCCTGCGACTACGCGGCGACTACCTCGCCATCGTCACCCTCGGCTTCGGTGAAATCTTCCGCCTCACCGTGAACAACCTCAACGGCAACAGCGGACCCGACCTCACCAACGGCTCCCAGGGCATCCCGAGCATCCCCGACCTCAACCTCTTCGGAATCGACTTCGGGCTCAAGCACGACATCGGCGGCTTCACCCTCGGCAGGTCGGCCAACTACTACCTGCTCATGCTCGTCTTCACCGCCGTCGTCGTCCTCGTCTTCCGCCGCTCCGGAGAATCCCGCATCGGCCGCGCCTGGGTCGCCATCCGCGAGGACGAGACCGCGGCCACCGCCATGGGCATCAACGCCTTCCGGCTCAAGCTGCTCGCCTTCGCCCTCGGCGCCACCCTCGCCGGACTCGCCGGAACCGTGCAGTCACACGTCAACTACACCGTGACGCCCGAGCAGTACCAGTTCGCCGGCTCCGTGCCCCCGAACTCCGCCTTCCTCCTCGCCGCCGTCATCCTCGGCGGCATGGGAACCCTCAGCGGACCCCTCGTCGGCGCCGCACTGCTCTACCTCATCCCGGCGAAACTCCAGTTCATGCAGGACTACCAGCTCTTCCTCTTCGGCATCGCACTCGTCCTCCTGATGCGCCTGCGCCCAGAAGGACTGGTCGCCGACCGCAGGAAGCAGCTCGAATTCCACGAGACCGACCAGCTCGACGTACCGGAACCCCGGAAGTCCGACGACGTCGACGCCGGCATCGCCAAGGCGGGGGCGTGACCACCATGACCACCACCACAGAGACCGGCACCCCCGTGCTCGACGCCAGCGGCGTCACGATGCGCTTCGGCGGCCTCACCGCCGTCCACGACGTCGACCTCACCGTCAACGCGGGAGAGATCGTCGGCCTCATCGGCCCCAACGGCGCCGGAAAGACCACCTTCTTCAACTGCCTCACCGGCCTCTACGTCCCCACCGAGGGCAAGGTCAGCTACAAAGGCACCGTCCTGCCCCCCAAGCCCCACCTCGTCACCCAGGCAGGCATCGCCCGCACCTTCCAGAACATCCGGCTCTTCGCCAACATGACCGTCCTGGAGAACGTCCTCGTCGGACGCCACACCAGGACCAAGGAAGGCCTCTGGTCCGCCCTCCTGCGCCTCCCCGGCTTCACCAGGGCCGAGAACGCCAGCCGGGAACGCGCCATGGAACTCCTGGAGTTCATCGGCCTCCAGGACAAGGCCGAACACCTCGCGCGCAACCTCCCCTACGGAGACCAGCGCAAGCTGGAAATCGCCCGCGCACTCGCCAGCGACCCCGGCCTCCTCCTCCTGGACGAGCCCACCGCCGGCATGAACCCGCAGGAAACCCGCGTCACCGAAGAACTCATCTTCGCCATCCGCGACCAGGGCATCGCCGTACTCGTCATCGAGCACGACATGCGCTTCATCTTCAACCTCTGCGACCGCGTCGCCGTACTCGTCCAGGGCGAGAAGCTCGTCGAAGGCACCTCCGACGTCGTCCAGAGCGACGAACGCGTCGTCGCCGCCTACCTCGGCACCCCCTTCGAAGGCGCCCCCGGCGCCGAAGAAGTCGCCGAGGTCGAAGCCGCCGAGGCCGTCGCCACCAAGAACGCCGCAACCACCACCGACACCACCAGCACCGAGGAGGAGGACACCCGATGACCGCACTGCTAGAGGTCGAGGACCTCCGCGTCGCCTACGGCAAGATCGAAGCCGTCAAGGGCATCTCCTTCAGCGTCGAAGCCGGCCAGGTCGTCACCCTGATCGGCACCAACGGTGCGGGCAAGACCACCACCCTGCGCACCCTCTCCGGGCTGCTCAAGCCCATCGGCGGCCGCATCCTCTTCGAGGGCGAGCCGCTGACGGGCATCCCCGCACACAAGATCGTCGCTCTGGGCCTCGCCCACTCCCCCGAGGGCCGCCACATCTTCCCCCGGCTGACGATCACCGAGAACCTCCAGCTCGGCGCCTACCTCCGCAGCGACAAGGCAGGCATCGAGAAGGACATCCAGCGCGCCTACGACCTCTTCCCCATCCTCGGGGAACGCCGGAAGCAGGCCGCGGGCACCCTCTCGGGCGGCGAGCAGCAGATGCTCGCCATGGGCAGGGCCCTGATGTGCCAGCCCAAGCTCCTGATGCTCGACGAACCCTCCATGGGCCTCTCTCCGATCATGATGCAGAAGATCATGGAGACCATCGTCGAACTCAAGGCCCAGGGCACCACGATCCTGCTCGTCGAGCAGAACGCCCAGGCCGCGCTCTCCCTGGCCGACGAGGGCCACGTCATGGAGGTCGGCAAGATCGTCCTCTCCGGCACCGGCGCGGACCTCCTCCACGACGAGTCGGTCCGCAAGGCCTACCTCGGCGAGGACTGAACCCGCCTGTACGGCAGAAGGCCCGCGCCCCCGGACTGCTCCCGGGGCGCGGGCCTTCTCCATGTCCTACGGAACTACTCCGCGGCCTTCTTCTTCTCCTCGGCGTCCTCGATCAACGCCTCGGCCAGCTGCTGCATCGACAGCCGCCGGTCCATCGACGTCTTCTGGATCCAGCGGAACGCGGCCGGCTCGGACAGCCCGTAGTCCGTCTGCAGAATGCTCTTCGCCCGGTCCACCAGCTTCCGCGTCTCCAGCCGCTGCGACAGGTCCGCGACCTCGCCCTCCAGCGCCTTCAGCTCCGCGAACCGCGACACCGCCATCTCGATGGCCGGCACCACGTCGCTCTTGCTGAACGGCTTCACCAGGTACGCCATCGCCCCGGCGTCCCGGGCCCGCTCCACGAGGTCGCGCTGCGAGAACGCGGTGAGCATCAGGACGGGCGCGATGGACTCCTCGGCGATCTTCTCGGCGGCGGAGATCCCGTCGAGGACCGGCATCTTCACATCGAGGATGACCAGGTCCGGCTTGTGCTCCCGGGCCAGCTCGACAGCCTGCTGCCCGTCCCCGGCCTCACCGACGACCGAGTACCCCTCTTCCTCCAGCATCTCTTTCAGGTCGAGGCGGATGAGCGCCTCGTCCTCGGCGATGACGACGCGGGTCGTCAGCGGCGGGACGTGCGACTTGTCGTCGTCGGCGACGGGCTGGGGCGACTCGGGGGTGGTCACGGGGCTCCTTGGTTCAGGGCAGGTACTGCTCCCTTGAGCCTACCCAGCTGCGGTATGGTGGTCGCGCAGCGGGTCGAAGGGAACCTTCGATTCTGCCAGCCCCGGTAGCCCAATTTGGCAGCAGGCAATGGATTCAAAACCCATACAGTGTCGGTTCGAGTCCGACTCGGGGCACTTTTCCTTCGATTCCAAGGTCACAGGGAAACGCTACAGATTCACATGATCGTGTGACTGCCTACTCGTTTCTACCCATGAGCCGGCTAATCCTCCCAGGCTCAGCCATGTGTACGACCTTGAAACACGTAAGCAGGCGCTGGCCCTCCTCGGTCAGGGTCTCAGCCAGAACACCGTAAGCAAGCGAACCGGCATTTCCCGAGCTGCCATCCGTTCCTGGCTCGAACGAATAGAGCCCCTCGGATACAACCGTGGCTCCGAATGCCCTCGGTGCGGGGACACCCCAAAGCCACCCGCCGCATACTCGTACCTTCTGGGCCTCTACCTCGGTGATGGCTGCATCAGTGCGAACAAGCGCGGCGTGTACTCCCTCCGCATTGCATGTGCCGACGCCCGGCCAGGCCTCATTGACGCTTGCGCGGAAGCGATGCAGGCTGCGCGACCGGCCAACAAGGTCTGTCGCGTATCAAGCCCTGGCTGCCAGTACGTCACAAGCTTCAGCAAGCACTGGCCTTGCCTCCTCCCTCAGCACGGGCCCGGCAAGAAGCACGATCGCAGGATCACGCTCGCCGACTGGCAGCAAGACATCGTCGATGCACACCCTTGGGAGTTCATCCGTGGCCTCATCCACGCCGACGGCTGCCGGATCACCAACTGGACCACGCGCCTCGTCGGTGGCGAGCGCAGACGGTACGAGTACCCGCGCTACTTCTTCACCAACCTGTCGGCCGACATCCTGGGGCTCTTCACCAGCACGCTGGACCAGGTAGGAGTCGAGTGGAAGCAGCCCAACAGTCGGAACATCTCCGTCGCCCGACGGGCATCCGTAGCCCTCATGGATGCACACGTCGGGCCGAAATACTGAGCCGCCCTACTTCGGGCTGTCGTCCTCGCCGATGCGGTGCACCCGCACCAGGTTCGTCGAGCCCGCGACGCCGGGCGGGGAGCCGGCCGTGATGACCACCACGTCGCCCTTCCGGCAGCGGCCGATCTTCAGCAGTTCCTCGTCGACCTGCGCCACCATCGCGTCCGTCGACTCCACATGCGGGCCCAGGAATGCTTCCACGCCCCAGGTGAGGTTCAGCTGGGAGCGGGTCGCCGGGTCCGGGGTGAAGGCCAGGAGCGGGATGGGTGAGCGGTAGCGGGAGAGGCGTTTGACCGTGTCGCCGCTCTGGGTGAAGGCCACCAGGAACTTCGCGCCGAGGAAGTCGCCCATCTCGGCTGCCGCGCGGGCGACCGCGCCGCCCTGGGTACGGGGCTTGTTGCGGTCGGTGAGCGGCGGGAGGCCCTTGGTGAGGATGTCCTCCTCGGCGGCCTCGACGATGCGGGACATCGTGCGGACCGTCTCGACGGGGTATTTCCCGACGCTGGTCTCGCCGGAGAGCATGACCGCGTCCGTGCCGTCGATGACGGCGTTGGCGACGTCGGAGGCCTCGGCGCGGGTGGGGCGGGAGTTGTCGATCATCGAGTCGAGCATCTGGGTGGCGACGATGACCGGCTTGGCGTTGCGCTTGGCGAGCTTGATGGCGCGCTTCTGGACGATCGGTACCTGCTCCAGGGGCATTTCGACGCCGAGGTCGCCCCGGGCGACCATGATGCCGTCGAAGGCGGCGACGATGTCGTCGATGTTCTCGACGGCCTGGGGCTTCTCGACCTTGGCGATGACGGGGAGGCGGCGGCCCTCCTCGTCCATGACGCGGTGGACGGGTTCGATGTCGCGTCCGCTGCGTACGAAGGAGAGGGCGATGATGTCGGCGCCGGTGCGCAGGGCCCAGCGGAGGTCGTCGATGTCCTTTTCGGAGAGGGCGGGGACGGAGACGGCGACGCCTGGGAGGTTGAGTCCCTTGTGGTCGGAGACCATGCCGCCCTCGATGACGGTGGTGTGGACGCGGGGGCCGTCGATTTCGGTGACTTCGAGGGTGACGCGGCCGTCGTCGATGAGGATGTGTTCGCCGGGGGCGACGTCGGTGTTCAGGCCTTCGTAGGTGGTGCCGCAGGTGTGGCGGTCACCCTCGATGGGTTCGACGGTGATGGTGAAGTGGTCGCCGCGTTCAAGGAGTACGGGTCCTTCGCGGAAGCGGCCGAGGCGGATCTTCGGGCCTTGAAGGTCGGCGAGGATTCCGACGCTGCGTCCGGCTTCGTCGGATGCTTTGCGTACTCGGTGGTAGCGCTCTTCGTGTTCGGCGTAGGTGCCGTGGCTGAGGTTGAGGCGGGCCATGTCCATACCCGCTTCGACCAGGGCCTTGATCTGGTCATATGTGTCGGTGGCGGGTCCTAGGGTGCAAACGATTTTTGCTCGGCGCATGGTTTGAGCCTAGACCTTACCTACGGGTAGGGAATTGGCTCCGCATGACTGCTCAACAACCTTTGGGTGAAGGGTTTTTGACAAGTGTTGAATTGTGCGGAGGGGTGCTCGGATGAGCATTTTCTAGAGCACGGGCGGGGTCATGAGGAAGCGGGCGTTCACCTGGGCGTGGACGGTCTGGCGTTGCGGTTCGAGGTCGAGGGCCGGGGCGGGTTCGGCTGCCGCGCCGGCGAATCCGCGGGTGCGGCCGTAGCCACCGGGGGCGGCCATGGCGGGGGTGGTGTTCTCGGCGCCGAGGTCGGCGAGTTCGACGAGGGCGGCGAGCCGGGCGCCGACTGCGTCGGCGTATTCGCGGGCGCGCTGGACGGCTTCGCGTACGGCTTGGCGGCGGGCTTCGCCGTGGGCGGGTGAGTCGGGGCGCAGGGCCCACCAGGGGCCGTCGATGCGGGTCATGTCGAGGTCGGCGACGCGGGTGGTGAATTCACCGAGTGCGGTGAAGTCGTTGAGTACGGCGGTGATGTGGACGCGTCCGTGGTAGGCGCGGATCTTCTCGTCGCGGCCGCGCTGGGTGAGTTCGGGGGTGATGGAGAACGTGCCGGTTTCGAGCTTTTCGACGGCTTGTCCGTAGGTGCGGGCGAGTTCGAGGACGGTGGTGTTGCGCCGGGTGAGGTCGTCGAGGGCGGCGCGGCGGTCTTTTCCGCGGGCGCTGACGGTGATGCCGACGCTTGCGGTTTCGGGCTCGAACTCGAGGCGGGCCTCGCCGCGGACGGCGAGGCGGGGGTGGTCGGGGGTGCCGTAGGGGTACGGGGTGTCGGTCATGGATCCACTGTGGCACTCCGGTACGACAGCGGGTGGTCATCGAAACGAAACCTGCGAGGGGTGTTGCCGGGTGCCGTGCGTGGGTGATTATCTACGCGCGTTGTCCACGCGTGCGCGGGGTCTACGCGCGTTGTGTACGGAGAGAACTGAGATGTGGGAGACGAGATGCCGCTGAATCGAAGGACGTTCCTGGGCACATCGGCCGCGGCCGGTGCGGGTGTCGCGATCGCGGGCGGTGCCGCGGTTCCCGCCGAGGCACACGGCCACGGGCATGGGAACGGTCATGGGCGTCCGCAGAAGCGGTACTCGTTCACCGTGATGGGTACGACCGATCTGCACGGAAATGTCTTCAACTGGGACTACTTCACGGACAAGGAGTTCGACGACGGCGACCACAACGACGTCGGTCTGGCGAAGATCTCGACGCTGGTGGATCAGGTGCGCCGGGAGAAGGGCCGCCACAACACCCTGATGATCGATGCGGGTGACACGATCCAGGGCACGCAGCTGTCGTACTACTACGCGAAGATCGATCCGATCACGGCGAAGCGTGGTCCGGTGCATCCGATGGCGCAGGCGATGAATGCGATCGGTTATGACGCGGCGGCGCTGGGAAACCATGAGTTCAACTACGGCATTCCGGTGCTGCGCAAGTTCGAGGAGCAGTGTGATTTCCCGCTGCTGGGTGCGAACGCCCTGGATGCGAAGACGTTGAAGCCGGCGTTCGCGCCGTATGTGATCAAGAAGCTGCGTACGCCGCACGGCCGGGATGTGAAGGTGGCGATCCTGGGTCTGACGAATCCGGGTATCGCGATCTGGGACAAGGCGAACGTCAGCGGCAAGATGGTGTTCCCGGGCCTGGAGGAGCAGGCGGCGAAGTTCGTGCCGCGGCTGCGTTCGATGGGTGCGGATGTGGTGATCGTGTCGGCGCACTCGGGGAACAGCGGGAAATCTTCGTACGGTGACCAGATTCCGTATGTGGAGAATGCCGCGGGTCTGGTGGCGGAGCAGGTGCCGGGGATCGATGCGATTCTGGTGGGTCATGCGCATCTGGAGATTCCCGAGTACTTCGTGGAGAACAAGAAGACCGGAAAGAAGGTCGTTCTTTCGGAGCCGTTGAAGTGGGGGCAGCGGCTGACGCTGTTCGACTTCGATCTGGTGTGGGAGAAGGGCCGCTGGGTGGTCGAGAAGGCGGGGTCGCAGGTGTTGAACTCCAACACGGCGGCGGAGGACCGGAAGATCACGAAGTTGCTGGCGGATGAGCACAAGAAGGTCGTGGCGTACGTCAATCAGGTGATCGGTACGTCGACGGCGGCGATGACCACGGCCGAGGCGGCGTGGAAGGACGAGCCGATCATCGATCTGATCAATGTCGTCCAGGCGGAGACGGTGACGGCGGCGCTGGCGGGTGGCGAGTACGCGGCGCTGCCGGTGCTGTCGCAGGCTTCGTGTTTCTCGCGTACGGCGCAGATCCCGGCCGGGGACGTGACGATCAAGGATGCGGCGGGTCTGTATCCGTTCGAGAACACTCTTGAGGCGCGGCTGCTGACGGGTGCGCAGATCAAGGATTATCTGGAGTTCTCGGCGCGGTATTACGTGCAGACGGCGGCGGGTGCTCCGGTGGATCCGGCGAAGCTGACGAATGCGGACGGCACTCCGGATTACAATTATGACGCGGTGTCGGGTCTGACGTATGACATCGACGTCGCGAAGCCGAATGGTTCGCGGATTGTTGGTCTTTCGTTCGAGGGCAAGGCGATTGATCCGGCGGCGCAGTTCGTGCTGGCGGTGAATAACTACCGTGCGAGTGGTGGGGGTAACTTCCCGCATGTGCCGGGTGCGAAGCAGCTCTGGGCGAATTCGGAGGAGATCCGGAACACCATCATCGCGTGGGTGCAGGCGAAGGGTTCGGTGGACGGCGCGCAGTTCGCTTCGGTGGACTGGCGGCTGACGCGGGACGGTACGCCGGTGTTCTAGGTTGTGGTGGGGCGGCCGTCTCCTTTCCTTTTGGGATGGGGCGGCCGCTTTTCTGTGTGCCGGGTGGGGCGGGGGGTGTCAGTTGCTCTGGACCAGGGGGGTGAGGGCGGTGCCCTGGTGGGGGACCTTCGGGGCGTGGGGGGTGAGGCCGAAGGTGGTGAAGGCGGTGCGTTGTGGGAGGTGGTAGGCGGTGGTGCCGGTGAGGTTGTTGAGGATGGTGGCGCTGCGCCAGGCGGCGAGGCCGAGGTCGGGGGCGCCGACGCCGTGGGTGTGGCGTTCGGCGTTCTGTACGTAGATGTTGCCGGTGATGGCGGGGTCGAGGTCGAGGCGGAACTGGTCGTCGATGCGGGGGCGGCCGGAGCTGTCGCGGCGCAGGTGGGTGTGGAGGCCGTCGAGCATCTGGTCGAGGGGGCGTTCGCGGTAGCCGGTGGCGAGGACGACGGCGTCGGTGGTGAGGCGGGAGCGGGTGCCCTGCTGGGTGTGTTCGAGGTGGAGTTCGACGCGGGTGGTGGCGACGCGGCCTGCGGTGCGTACGCAGACGCCGGGGGTGAGGGTGGCGTCGGGCCAGCCGCCGTGGAGGGTGCGGCGGTAGAGCTCTTCGTGGATGGCGGTGATGGTGTCGTGGTCGATGCCCTTGTGGAGCTGCCACTGGTCGGGGACGAGTTCGTCGCGCACGGGCTCGGGGAGGGCGTGGAAGTAGCGGGTGTAGTCGGGGGTGAAGTGTTCGAGGCCGAGTTTGGAGTACTCCATGGGTGCGAAGGCGGGGGTGCGGGCGAGCCAGTGGAGTTTTTCGCGGCCGGCGGGGCGGGCGCGGAGGAGGTCGAGGAAGATCTCGGCGCCGGACTGTCCTGATCCGATGACGGTGATGTGTTCGGCGCCGAGGAGTTGTTCGCGGTGGTGGAGGTAGTCGGCGGAGTGGATGACGGGGACCGATCCGGCTTCGGCCAGGGGTTTGAGGGGTTCGGGGATATGGGGTTCGGTGCCGACGCCGAGTGCGATGTGGCGGGTGTGGGCGCGGCCCAGCGCCTCGGCTTCGCCGTGGGTGTCGAGTTGGGTGAAGTCGACTTCGAAGAGGGCGCGTTCGGCGTTCCAGCGGATGGCGTCGACCTGGTGGCCGAAGTGGAGGCCGGGGAGTTGTTCGGTGACCCAGCGGCAGTAGGCGTCGTATTCGGCGCGTTGGATGTGGAAGCGCTCGGCGAAGTAGAAGGGGAAGAGCCGGTCGCGGGTGCGTAGGTAGTTGAGGAAGGTCCAGGGGCTGGTGGGGTCGGCAAGGGTGACGAGGTCGGCGAGGAAGGGGACTTGGAGGCTGGCGCCGTCGATGAGGAGGCCGGGGTGCCAGTGGAAGGCGGGGCGTTGTTCGTAGAAGGTGGCGGCGAGGGGGTGGGGGGTGCCGGGGATGCCGTGGGCGAGGGCGGCGAGGGAGAGGTTGAAGGGGCCGATGCCGATGCCGACGAGGTCGTGTGGCTGGTCGGCGTCGGGGGTGGGCCGGGCTGGCCGGGCTGGCCGGGCTGTCATCGGTGTGTGCTGCCTTCCGGGAGTGCTGTGGCGAGGTCGGTGACGAGGTCGAGGAGTTTCTGGAGGTCGTGGGGGGTGGTGTGGGGGTTGAGGAGGGTGGCTTTGAGCCAGAGGCGGCCGTTGGTGTGGGTGCGGCCGAGTACGGCGTGGCCTCGGGTGAGGAGGGTGCGGCGGATGGTGGCGACGGTGTGGTCGTCGGCGTCGGTGGGGCGGAAGAGGACGGTGGTGATGGTGGGGTGGTCGTAGAGGTCGAGGGTGGGAGTTTTGGTGATGAGGTCGGCGAGGTGGTGGGCGGCGGTGCAGGTGCGGTCGATGAGGTCGGCGAGTCCGGTGCGGCCGAGCGCTTGGAGAGTGACGGCGATTTTGAGTGCGTCGGGGCGGCGGGTGGTGCGCAGGGAGCGGCCGAGGAGGTCGGGGAGGCCGGCTTCGGTGTCGTCGTCGGCGTTGAGGTAGGGGGCGTGGTGGTGGAGTGCGTCGAGGTGGTGGTGTTCGGGGACGGCGAGGATGCCTGCTGATGCGGGTTGCCAGCCGAGTTTGTGCAGGTCGAGGGTGACGCTGTGGGCGCGGTCGAGGCCGTGGACCTTGTTGCGGTGGGTGGGGCTGAAGAGGAGGGGTCCGCCGTAGGCGGCGTCGATGTGGAGTTCGGCGCCGTGGGTGGTGCAGAGGTCCGCGATCTCGGTGAGGGGGTCGATCTGGCCGGTGTCGGTGGTGCCCGCGGTGGCGGTGACTAGGAGCGGCCCGTGGAGTCGGGCGAGGGTGTCGTCGAGGGCGGTGAGGTCGATGACGCCGGTGGGGGCGGGGACGGTGACGGGTTCGGGGAGGCCGAGGAGCCAGGCGGCGCGGGTGATGCTGTGGTGGGCGTTGGCGCCGCGGATGGTCTGGACGGGGCCGTGGCGTTCGCGGGCGAGGAGGAGCGCGAGTTGGTTGGCTTCCGTGCCGCCGGTGGTGACGAGGGCGTCGGGTGCGGTGTGGTGGGGGTAGATCTCGGCGGCGAGCGCGGTGGTGAGGTCGGCTTCGAGGGCGGAGGCGGCGGGTGCCTGGTCCCAGGAGTCCATGGAGGGGTTGAGGGCGGAGGCGGCGAGGTCGGCTGCTGCGGCGAGGGCGAGGGGCGGGGTGTGGAGGTGGGCGGCGCAGAGGGGGTCGGCGGGGTCCGCGGCGCCTTGGGTGAGGGCGGTGATGAGGGTGGCGAGGGCGTGGTGGGCGCCGGTGCCGTGGTCGGGGATGACGGGGTGGAGGGCGGTGCGCAGGTGGGGGGTGACGGTGTCGGGGCCGCCTGCGGGGAGGGGGCCGTCGCGTCGGTGGGCGCCGTCGTGGAGTGCGGTGAGCACGGTGTCGAGGAGGGGGCGCAGGGCGGCGGGGCCGGTGGTGCCTCCGGCGAGGGGCGGGGTGGGCATTGCGGTGGTGGCCCTTCGGAGCGCATGGGTGGACATCCCAGCTTGTCCGGGTTTCGGGTGGCGCGGCCGGTGAGCCCGGTGATCTGAACTCGAAAGGGGGACGGGTGTGCGATGGGGGCGGGGTGGTGGAGGTTCGGGTGGTATGGGTGGTGCGGTTGTGGGCCTGGCTGTTCGTGGGCTGCTGGGGGTGGTGCCGGGGCTCGGGCGCTGGAGGCGGTTCCGGAGGCTGCCCGTGGGGTGGGGTGGGTACTTCGCCGGAACGCGGACGATCGGGCGCCCGGGAGCGTTCTCCAGGCGCCCGATCGTGTCTGCGGGGCGGGGGCGTTCCTCCGGTTCGGTCAGCCGTACATCGCCACGCCGCAGAGGGCCGCGAGCGCGTCGTCGATGGGGTGGGGCTGTGGCCTGCCGGTGGGGTCGAGTGTGTTCCACCTCTGCAGGTTCAGTGCGACGGACAGCTGCCGGTTGCCGTCGGCACGGGTCATGGACAGTGCTCCGGCACCCCAGACGGTGCCGCCGTGGCCCCAGAAGGTGGCCTGGCCGGGGGCCTGCGTCGGGTGCAGGCCGAGGCCGTACTCGATCGTCTTTCCCTCCTGGGAGATGACCGGGACGGTGTGTTGCATCTGTGCCAGCGATGACGGGCTGACGATCTCGCCGGCCAGCAGCATGCCGTAGAAGCGGTTGAGGTCGGCGACGGTCGATATCAGCGAGCCCGCCGGTCCCACCCATGACATGTCGTGGACGCTGTAGTCGCGCGGTGGGTCGATCATGCCGAACCATGCCTCGTAGATCCGCGAGTGCGGTCCCTGGACATGTGTTCCGGTGGGGAGTTCGGTGTCCCGGAGCCCGGCGCGCTCGATGACGTTCCGGGTGATGCACTGCTCGGCCGTGGTGCCGGTGACGTGTTCCAGGAGCCGGCCGAGGAGCAGGTAGTTGGTGTTGGAGTACACCCCTGGAGTGCTGCCCGGGGCGCCGGTGGCGGGTGCGGCGACTCCCATCTGGATGAGTTCGGTGGGGTGGAACCGGGTGAGCCGGTTGTCGTCCAGGCTCTCGGGCCGGGTGTCCGCGACGTTGGGGAACGCCTTGAGGGACGGGTAGGCGTACGGGAGGTACTCGGCGAGGCCGCTGGTGTGGTTGATCAGCATCCGGACGGTGATCGCGTCACCGCGTTCGCCGGGGACCAGTTTCGGAAGGTACCGGCCGACCGGTGCGTCGAGGCCGATCCGGCCGCTCTCGACCTGTTGCAGTACGGCGGCTGCGGTGAAGGTCTTGGTGATACTGCCGACGCGGTGGCGCATGTCGGCGGTGACGGGGCGGCCGGTGGCGGTGTCGGCGACCCCGGCCGCGCCGCGCCAGACCTGGTCGCCGTCACGTACTTCGGCGAACAGGCCCGGCATGCCTGCGCGGTGGACGTTCTCGATGGCTGCGGTCAGCTTCGCGGGATCCGGTGAGTTCCTCACGGCTGCGTCCTTTCGTAGTCCCCGGGGTGGGCTCCGCGTCGTCCCGCCCGCCCGGGTGGCGGGGTACGGGTGGCACGCCGGCCGGCCCGCTGACGGCTGCCCGGCACGCCCATGTCCTCATTATGCACGCGGTGCGCGCAACACCAAGTGCATACGTTAGGCTGGGACCCGACGAGAGGAGCGGGATGACAGGGCGAAGGCGCTGGTCGACCGAGGAGATCCTGGACGCGGCGGCGGACCTGCTGCGTACGGGCGACGCCGAGTCGTTCAGCGTGCGCAGACTGGCCGCGGCCCTCGGGACCGATTCCTCCAGCCTCTACCGGCACTTCCGCAGCAAGACCGAACTGCTGCGCGCGGTCGCCGACCGGATTCTGCTGGCCGCCATGGACGGCTACCGCCCCGAGGGCGACTGGAAGCAGCGCATCACCGCCCTGGGCCTGCGCGTGCGGGAGGCCTTCGGACAGCAGCCCCAGCTCGCCGCGGTCTGGGGGCGCCACGCGTCGAGCGGCACCGGTTCCCGGCTGGTGATGGAAGAGGTGCTGCAGGCCCTGCGGGCGTCAGGGCTGCCCGACGAGGAGATCCCCGCGCACTATCACCGGATCGCCGTCCTCATCTCCGCGCTGATCGCCTCCGAGGCCGGGGTCAGCGCCCTCACTCCCCAGGAGTACGACCAGGGCATGGAGCTCTTCCGCGTCGCGGTACTCGGCGCCGACCCCGAACGCTTCCCGGCCCTGTCCCACTTCGCCCGCGACGTCCGCCCCCTCGGAGCGGACCGCCGCGCCGCGTTCGTCGAGCTGATCGCCGCCCAGCTCGCCCACGTCGAGGCGGCGGTCCGCGCAGCCTGAAGGCTGTCCCGGTCTCGCGTACGGGCGTGCCCGGCCCGCCCTCCGTGGTGAGGGCGGGCCGGGCACGGGTGGTGCGGGCCGGTTCGGGTACGGGTCAGTGGGCCTCGCGGACGGCGAGGGCGCGGCGCAGGTCGTCGATCTGGTCGGCGAGTTTGCGGCGCAGGGCGGGGATGAGTGTCTGGTCGGTGAGTGCCTGTTCACCGAGGTGGAGGCTGTCCGCGTCGATGGCGTACACGGGGAACGCGTAACTGCCGGCGGCTGCGGCGATGACCGGGCCGCGACGGACGGCGAGTTGGGCCGCGTCGGGATAGTAGCGGGGCACGTACGCGCTGACGAGGTCGGCCTGCTCGGGCTGCCAGAAGCCCTGGGCGACGGCGGTGAAGAGGTAGTTGGAGAGGCTGTCGTCGGTGAACATGGCCTGCCAGGCGGCGGCCTTGGCCTCGGGGGTGGGCAGGGCGGCGCGGCAGCGGGCGGCGCCTTCCTGGCCGGTGGCGCTGGGGTCCTGGTCGAGTTCGGCGGCGATGGCGGCTTCGTCGGCGGCGCCGAGGACGGCGAGTCGGGTGAGGATGCGCCAGCGCAGTTCGGCGTCGAGTTCGGGCCCGCCGGGGACCGTGCCTTCGGTGAGCCAGCCCTGGATGGCGTCGGGCTGGGTGGCGGAGTCGATGAGGCGGCGTACGGCGATGAGGCGGAGGCCGGGGTTGCTGCCGTCCTCGGTGCGGCGGATGAGGTCGCGGCAGAGGGCGGTGACAGCGGTGAGCGCGGCGGGCCGGTCCTCGGGGGTGAGGTAGCGGCCGGCGATCTGGGCGCCGGCGAAGGTGAGGACGCCCTGGTGGAGTGCCAGGTCGGTCTCGTGCGGGAGGTGGGTGCGGGCGGCCTCGATGTAGGTGGCGGGGGCGAGGTCGCCGTCGCGGACCATGTCTCGGGCGGTGTTCCAGATGACGGCTCGGGTGAGTGCGTCGGGGATGCCGGAGAGGCTGTGCAGGACGGTGTTCCAGGAGTCCGGGTCGAGGCGGACCTTGGCGTAGGTGAGGTCGCCGTCGTTGAGGACGACGAGGGCGGGGCGGCGTCCGGGGCGGGTGACGGGCGCGCCGTCCTGGGGGATGCCGATGTCGAAGCGGTCGCGCAGGACGAGCCGGTCGGGGCCGGACTGGGTGTCGATGGCGTGGTCGTACGTACCTACGGCGATGCGGTGGGGGCGGGAGCCGCGGTGGTCGACGGCGAGCGACCAGGTGGTGTCGGCCTCGGTGACGTGCGCGGTGAGGGTGTCGACTCCGGAGGTGCGCAGCCACTGGCCGGCCCAGGCGTGGACGTCGCGGTCGGTGGCGGACGCAAGGTTGTCGATGAAGTCGGCGAGGGTGGCGTTGCCGAACTTGTGGCGGGCGAAGTGGGTGTTGATGCCGGCCAGGAAGTCCTTCTCGCCGAGCCAGGCGACGAGCTGGCGGAGGGCGGACGCGCCCTTGGCGTAGGAGATGCCGTCGAAGTTGAGCATCGCGGAGGCGGTGTCGGGGACGGCGGCCGGGTCGGGTGCGACGGGGTGGGTGGAGGGGCGTTGGTCGGCGTCGTAGCCCCAGCCCTTGCGGGCGACGCCGAAGTCGACCCAGGTGTCGGGGAATGAGGTCTCCCCTGCTCGAACGGAGTTGAGAGCTTGGGGAAGGGTGACCTCGGCGAGGGTCTGGTAGCCCATGTACTCGGCGAAGGACTCGTTCAGCCAGATGTCGTCCCACCAGGCGAGGGTGACGAGGTCACCGAACCACATGTGGGCCATTTCGTGCGCGATGACCATGCCACGGGTCTGGCGCTCGGTGTCGGTGACGGCGGAGCGGTAGATGAATTCGTCGCGGAAGGTGACGAGGCCGGGGTTCTCCATGGCACCGGCGTTGAATTCGGGGACGAAGGCCTGGTCGTAGGAGTCGAAGGGGTACGGCTCCTCGAATTTCTCCTGGAACCGGTCGAAGCAGGCTCGGGTGATGCCGAGGATCTCCTCGGCGTCGGTGTCGAGGTGGGGGGCCAGCGAGCGGCGGCAGTGGATGCCGAAGGGCAGTCCGGCGTGTTCCGTGGTCACCGAGTGCCAGGGGCCGGCGGCGACGGCGACGAGGTAGGTGGAGACCGGCGGTGTGGGGGCGAGGGTCCAGTGGCCGTCCCCGGTGTGCCGGGCGGTGCCGTTGCCGAGGACGGTCCAGCCCTCGGGGGCGGTGACGGTGAGGGCGAAGACGGATTTGAGGTCGGGCTGGTCGAACGCGGCGAAGACGCGCTGGACGTCGTCCAGGAAGAGCTGGGTATAGACGTAGGTCTCGTTGTCGGTGGGGTCGGTGAAGCGGTGCATTCCCTCGCCGGTGCGGGAGTAGCGCATGGCGGCGTCGACGCGGAGTTCGTGTTCGCCGCGGGTCAGGGACGTGAGCGGGAACCGGTTGCCGTCGAGGTCCGCGGGGTCGAGTGGGTGCCCGTCGAGGCTGATCGAGCGCAGGGTGGCGGGCTTGATCTCGACGAAGGTGTCGCCGTCGGCGAGGGCGGTGAACCGGATGAGGGTACGGGAGTCGAAGGTCTCCTCCCCCGCGGTCAGATCGAGGTCGATCGTGTACCGCTGTACGTCGAGGAACTGGGCTCGGGTCTGCGCTTCGTCGCGCATCAGTACGGACATGGACCCATGCTGCCGCATGCGGTGTGGGAGGTGCGGGCGGGTTCGCGGCGGGCTGAGCGGGTTCGTACCGATTCCTTTGAGGGCTAAGATTTTTACCCGTTGTGTACCTGCACGGAGGAGTGCCCGGGATGGCGAAGAACCAGGCTTCCGAGACGTCCGCGACGTCCGCGAAGGGGCAGGACGCGGCGCCTCGATCGTGGAGGACTGGCGGCGGGGGTGACGTTGCGGATCGACCGGCTGGAGAAGGACGGGCTGATCCTGCGGGAGCGGGATCCGCAGGACCGCCGGGTGGTGCACTCGCGGCTGACGGACGAGGGGCTGTCGGTGATCGACGAGCTGTTCTCGGAGCATCTGGACAACGAGCGGCGCATGCTGGCGGGGTTGTCTCCGGCGGAGTGCCGGCAGCTGGCGCGGTTGCTGGAGGAGCTGGAGCGGTCTGTGTTGGCGGCGGAGCCGGGCGAGTAGTTCCTTGGGGTGGGGTGCGGGGGCGCTCCGCGGGGCACCAGTGCCCCGGTGCGGGGGGGCCTCAATCGCCGGACGGGCTTGGATTTGGGCACCGTTGCCCCGGAGCTGGGTTTGTTCTCAAACGCCGGACGGGCTTGAGGGCGGAAGGCGGCGGGCGGCGGGGCCTCGGTCAGGCCTGTGCGCCGCCCGTCCCGTTCGCCGATTCGTCCGCGATGCGTTCGTGGTGGCGGATGACCTCCGCCACGATGAAGTTCAGCAGCTTCTCGGCGAACGCCGGGTCCAGGTGGGCGCTCTCCGCCAGCTGGCGCAGCCGGGCGATCTGGCGGCCCTCGCGCGCCGGGTCGGCCGGGGGAAGCTGGTGGGCGGCCTTGAGATGGCCCACCTGCTGAGTGCACTTGAAGCGCTCGGCGAGCATGTGGACAACTGCCGCGTCGATGTTGTCGATGCTCTCGCGCAGCCGGTTCAGCTCGGCGCCTACGGACTCGTCGATGTCGCTCGTGGTCATGGTCATCGAGCTTAGGTCCTCTCCGGCGCGGCGGACTACGGGCCGATCGTCGGCGGGTGGTCCGGGTCCGGCACCCGGTCGCTCCAGCCGCCCGGCACGCTGCGTCCCTGCTGTTCGCGGAAGCGGACCGGGGCGATGCCGACCCGGCGGGCGAACAGCCGGGAGAAGTACGCCGGATCGTCGTACCCGACGCGGCGGGCGACGGCCGCGACCGGCAGATCGCTGGTGGCGAGGAGCTCCTTGGCGCGGCCGAGCCGGATACCGAGGAGGTAGTCCTTCGGACTGCAGCCCGCACCGCGCCGGACGGCCGTGCGCAGTTCGGCGGGGGTCATGCCGTGCCGGGCGGCGTGCTCGGCGACGGAGAGCGGCTGGAACGCGTCCCGGGTCATGGCCTGGAGCACCGGATCGCCGTCGGGGCTGACATCGGCGCGGGCCCGGCGCAGCGCGACGAGCAGTTCGTGGACGGCCGCACCGGTCTCCACCTCCAGCAGCGGGTTCCCGCGCCGCGCCGCCCGTACCATCCGGCCGATGGCGGCCCGCGGTGCCGCCGTGTCGGAGAGCGGGACGAGGGGGCGGTCCGGCTCGATGTAGCCGAGTTCGGTGTACGTGGTGGTGGCGGGGCCGGTGAAGTCGACGAAGCTCTCGTCCCAGCCGGTGGCCGGATCGGCGCCGTAGTGGTGCGGGGTGCCCGGGGTCAGCCAGATCAGGCTGGGCCCGGTGACCGGCACCCGCCGCCCGTCGGGCCCGGCGAACCATCCGCTGCCCGAGTTGATGACCACGGCCACGTGGTGGTCCAGGGTGCGGGGGCCGACGGTGGGCAGCGCACCGTGCTGGAGCCCCACCCCGAGGCAGACCAGACCGAGGCGGTGGTGGAGCGGGCTCGGGGTGAAGAAGCGCATCCAGGTGTGGTACATCGGCTTTCGCTCCCCGGTTCTCGCGTCGTGCGCCGACAACGATGTGCTGCGTCCAAACAGCAATGATCTTTGTCCATGGACCGGCCGCACGCCAGGGGTGAGGCTGGGTCGCGACATTCCTCCCGAGTTCGCCCGCTCCGTCGTACGGTGCCGCATTCCGCCGGTACCGGTTCGCGGGGCGCGGCGGCCGGGACCGCCCGCACAGGAGAGAACGAGCACGATGGCTGACTTCACGGTGGGCGACGACGACCACTTCAGACTCGACGGGCGGCCCGTACGGCTGCTTTCGGGCGCCCTGCACTACTTCCGGGTGCACGAGGCGCAGTGGGATCACCGGCTGTCGATGCTGCGGGCGATGGGCCTGAACTGTGTCGAGACGTACGTGCCGTGGAATCTCCACGAGCCGCGGCCGGGCCGGTTCCGGGACGTGGCGGCGCTCGGCCGCTTCCTGGACGCGGTGCGGCGGGCCGGCCTGTGGGCGATCGTCCGCCCCGGGCCGTACATCTGTGCGGAGTGGGAGAACGGTGGTCTGCCGGTCTGGGTGACCGGGCGGTTCGGGCGGCGGGTGCGGACCCGCGACGCCGCCTATCTGGACGCGGTACGGCGCTGGTTCGCCGAACTGCTGCCCCAGGTCGTGGAGCGGCAGATCGACCGCGGCGGCCCGGTGATCATGGTGCAGGCGGAGAACGAGTACGGCAGTTACGGCACCGATCAGGCCTACCTGCGGCAGGTGTCCGCGATGCTCGGCGAGTACGGCGTGAGCGTCCCGCTGTTCACGTCCGACGGGCCGGAGGATCACATGCTCACCGGCGGCTCGGTGCCCGGTCTGCTGGCCACGGCGAACTTCGGGTCGGGGGCGCGCGAGGCGTTCCGGGTGCTGCGGCGTCACAGGGACGCGGGCCCGCTGATGTGCATGGAGTTCTGGTGCGGCTGGTTCGAGCACTGGGGCGCCCCGCCGGTCGTACGCGATCCGGCACGGGCCGCCGAGGCGCTGCGGGAGATCCTGGAGTGCGGGGCGTCGGTCAACATCTACATGGCGCACGGCGGGACGAACTTCGGCGGCTGGGCGGGAGCCAACCGCGCGGGCCCGCTCCAGGACCAGGAGCTCCAGCCGACGGTGACGTCGTACGACTACGACGCGCCGGTCGACGAGTACGGGCGGCCCACGGAGAAGTTCTGGCTGTTCCGGAAGATCCTCGCCGAGTACGCGGACGGGCCGCTGCCCGAACTGCCGAAAGCGCCCGCCGCGCTCGCCGCACCACTGCGGGCCGCGCTGACCGACTGGGCACCGCTCCAGGACGTCATGGAGGCACTCGGCGACGAGGAGCAGCCGGAGTCCGGCGTTCCGCCCACGTTCGAGGAGCTGGGCGTCGACCGCGGCCTGGTGCGCTACCGGGTCGGCGTCCCGGGTCCCCGACAGCCGTACGCCCTGGGCGTTTCGGGCCTGCGGGACCGGGCGGTGGTGTACGTGGACGGTGTCCGCAGGGGCGTCCTGAGCGAGGAGGACGGCACCCTGGCGGAGCCGGTGGCCGGGCCCGCCGAGGTCGAGCTGTGGGTGGAGTCGCTGGGCCGGGTCAACTACGGGCCGCGGCTGGGCGAGGCCAAGGGGATCACCGGGGGCGTGCTGCACGAGCGGCAGTTCCTGCACGGCGTACGGGCGCGGGCGCTGCGGCTCGACGCGTTCGAGGACGCGGCGGCGGTGGCCGGCGTCCCGTTCGCCCCGGTCGACGGGTCCGGGCGCTGCGGCCTGTACCGGGGCTCCTTCGAGCTCGCGGACGCGGACGGCACCGGGCACGCGGGGCTCGAACTGCCTGGCTGGACGCGCGGATTCGTCTGGGTGAACGGGTTCTGCCTCGGGCGGTACTGGTCGGCGGGCCCCCAGCGGACGCTGTACGTACCGGGTCCGGTACTGCGGGGCGGCGCCAACGAGGTGTGGGTGCTGGAGGTGGAGGACGCGGGCGCGCCGTACGCGGAGCTGGGGCCGGGCCTGCCCGCGCGGACGGACACCACTGACGGCGCCCCGGAGGATGCCCGGGTCTGACGTCCGGCTTTCCGGGCCGCCCGGTGCCGCCCCGGCTACAGTGGGCGGAGCCGAGCGGCGCGGACGGGGGTGAGGGCGTGAGCGACAGCCCCCACGGCAGCCCGGTGGTGCACGGCTTCCCGCACCTGGCCACCGTCCGGTCGGCGATCACCGCGCTGTACCGGCGGCTGTCGTACGACGGTGTCCACCGTTTCGCGCCGAGCCTGCTCCCCGCCGACGCGGCCTTCGCCGACTCGGACGATCTGCATCTCGGCGCGCAGCGCGTGGCGCGGGCGATGGTGCAGCACCTGCGCCTGCCGGACGCCCGGATGGTCGTCGCGTTCCGTGCGATGGAACATGCGGGAAGTGTCGAACTCGCGGCCGGGCCGGAGTACTTCATCGAGCTCAACGACCGCTTCCGCACCCACCGCAGGGACATCGGGGCCGCGCTGTCGCACGAGGTCATGCATGTGCTGCTGCACCGGCTCGACCTCCAGTTCCCCGGGACCCGCGACAACGAGATCCTCACCGACACCGCGGCCGCCTATCTGGGAGCGGGCTGGCTGCTGCTGGACGCGTTCCGGGAGGACGCCACCTCCAGCCAGAAGCTCGGCTACCTCACCCCCGAGGAGTTCGGGTACGTACTGGCCAAGCGGGCACTCGCCTTCGACGAGGACCCCTCGCCGTGGTTCACCAGCCCGCAGGCCTACACGGCGTACACGAAGGGCCGGGCGCAGGCTCTGCGCGAGGGCCTGCAGCCACCGCTGACGGCGGCCGGCTGGGCGGGCCGGCGCCGGTACGCCAAGGACCGGCGGTACGCCCAGGACCATCCCGGTGCGGGCGCGGCCCCGGGCCCCGAGCCCCCTTACACCTTCGAGACCGGCCCGGACGGGCTCCGCGTCGCCTTCGCGTGCCCGACCTGCCATCAGCGCAACAGGGTTCCGGCGCGCGGCCGGGTGCGGGCCCGGTGCGCGCTGTGCCGCACGGTGCTGGACTGCACGACGTGAGGCGCCGCCGCCCGCAACGGGCCGCGGCGCAAAAGGTATTACAGTCGAAATGTGACAGAAGACCCGATGGCGGTGGCGGACGGGCTGAGCCTGTTCGACGCGCTGTACGAGGGCGAGGACGCCGTCGTACGGCTGCTCCGCGCCGGTGCGCCCGCCGAGTCGTCCGACGAGGACGGCGCGAGCCCGCTCTACCTGGCGGCGGTCTCGGACCGGCCGGGCGTGGTGCGGCTGCTCCTCGCCGCGGGCGCCGATCCGGACCGGGCCTGCGGGCCGGAGTCGGGCGATCTGCCGATCTGCGGGGCGGCGTGCGGCGGTCACACCGAGGTGGTGGAGGCGCTGCTGTCCGCCGGGGCCCGGCCGGATCTGCGTGAGCAGTTCGGGTTCACGGCGCTGCGCTGGGCGGTGGGGCTCGGCCACGCGCGGACCGCGCGGACGCTGCTCGCCCACGGCGCCGACCCCTGCCTGCCGGGGCCGGAAGGCGAGGCCCCCCTCCTCCTGGCCGCCCGTCGGGGCTCCCTGGAGACGGTACGGGCGCTGCTGCGCCACGGCGCGGGAGCACCGGACGGGGCGCTGGAGGAGGCACTCGTCGAGACGCGCCGCATGCTGGACGTGGACCTGGAGCGGGAGCTGCGCGGCGGACTGCTGGACGCCTACGGGGACTCGGACGCGCACCAGGTCTCGGTGCACCGTGCCGTCGTCGACGGCGGAGAGACGCTGACCGTCGAACTGATGCGGAACGGCGAGCCGTTCGCGGGCCGGGACCAGCAGACGGGGCACGGTGCGATCGCCACGCTCCTGGAGAGCGAGCTGGGGCTCCTGGCCTCGTTCGAGGAGCTGGCGCGGCGGGCGCTGCGGTGCGGGAGCCCGGACCTGGACAACTGGCACGCGTCGGCGGAGGCGCTGCGCGAGCGCGGCGGCGAGGAGACCCGGCAGGTGGCGGCCGCGTGGTGCGCGGCGGGTGATCCCCTGCGTCGGGCGTTCGGCGCGGATGTCCTGGCGCGACTCGGGCGCCCCGGGGCATGAACAAGCCCGTCCGGCGTTCCGGGTCGTGTCCGCGGAGCCCCGCCGGACGGGACTTCGCGGACACGTCCCAGGACGGGAGCGGCGCTCGGGCGAACCCGGCTGACGCTCCGTCCTCGAACGCCGGACGGGCTGGAATGTGCATGCGTGCACCGCCCGGAAGCTCCGGGCGGGCTGAAACGTATCGGCTACGCCGCGCGACGACCACGCGCGGGCGCACCACCACGGCCGGAGCCGCCGGAGCCGCCGGAGCGGCCCGCGCCCTGCGCACCGGCGCCGCCGGCACCCCCCGCACCGCCGCCGCGTCGGCCACGCCCCCGCGTGCCCGAGCGGAACCCGCCACCGGCGCCCGCGCCGGACCCCGTGCCGCCGGGCCGCGTGCGCGGCTTCGGCTGGGTCGGCTGCGGGACCTCGACGACGATGGCGACGCCCGACGGCTCGCGCGCCCCGGTGATCCGGGTGAGCTCCTCGTCGCTGGACTTGATCCGGGTGGTGCGCGGCGCGATGCCCGCGTCCTGCATCAGCCGGGTCATCTCCCGCTTCTCCTCGGGCAGCACCAGCGTGACGACGCTGCCGGACTCCCCGGCGCGCGCGGTGCGCCCGCCGCGGTGGAGGTAGTCCTTGTGGTCGGTGGGCGGGTCCACGTTGACGACCAGGTCGAGGTCGTCGACATGGATGCCGCGCGCCGCCACGTTCGTCGCGACGAGCGCGGTGACCTGGCCGTTCTTGAACTGGTCCAGGGTCCGGTTGCGCTGCGGCTGAGAGCGGCCGCCGTGCAGGGCGGCAGCCCGTACACCGCTGGCGAGCAGCCGCTTGGCGAAGCGGTCGGCGGCACGCTTGGTGTCGACGAACATGATCACCCGGCCCTCGCGGGCGGCGATCTTCGTCGCGACGGCCTTCTTGTCGGTCTCGTCGAGCACATGGAGCACGTGGTGCTCCATGGTGGTGACCGCGCCGGCGGACGGGTCGACCGAGTGCACGACGGGGTCGGTCAGGAACATCTTGACCAGCCGGTCGATGTTCTTGTCCAGGGTCGCGGAGAAGAGCATCCGCTGCCCGTCCGGCTCGACCTGCTTGAGCAGGGCGACGACCTGCGGCATGAAGCCCATGTCGGCCATCTGGTCGGCCTCGTCGAGGACGGTGATGGCGACCTGGTCGAGGCGGCAGTCGCCGCGCTCGATGAGGTCCTTGAGCCGGCCCGGCGTGGCGACGAGCACCTCGGCGCCGCGGCGCAGGGTGCCCGACTGCTTGCTGATCGACATCCCGCCGACGACGGTCGCCATCCGCAGGTTGACGGACGTCGCGTACGGCGTCAGTGCGTCGGTGACCTGCTGGGCGAGCTCACGGGTCGGGACGAGGACGAGGACGAGCGGCGCCTTCGGCTCGGAGCGGCGTCCGGCGGTACGGGCCAGCAGCGCGAGGCCGAAGGCGAGGGTCTTGCCGGAGCCGGTGCGGCCGCGGCCGAGGATGTCCCGGCCGGCGAGCGAGTTCGGCAGGGTGGCGCCCTGGATCGGGAACGGGTCGGTGACGCCCTGCGCGGCAAGGGTTTTCAGCAGGGCGGCGGGCATGTCCAGCTCGGCGAACGCCTCGACGGCGGGCAGTGCGGGGGTCATGGTTTCGGGCAGGGCGAACTCACCCTGCGGCGGCGTTGCCTTGCGACGCGGCGACGCCTTGCCGGATCCCTTGCCGGAACCCTGTGCGGTTGCCTTTGCCTGGGCCGTGCCACGCCCCCTCGACGGGCGATTGCGGACGGGACGGTCCTGACGTTCGGAGCGGGTCATACGGAATTGCCCTCCTGGGGATTCCTGGGAACTACGTGGGAATGCTGGGACTTGCCGGGGCCTGCGCGGAATGCGGACTGCGGCACGCGGTGCGCGGGGGCCCGGAACACCCGGGGTGCTTCGTCGCACCCGGTGCGGGGCGCTCGGAGGCGCCCGGAACTTCCGTACTTCCCAGGGACAGCACAAGCCGGGGCCCGCACCTTCACGGTGCGGGCCCCGGCTGCGAGGTACGCGTCCGGCAATTAGGCCGGGACGATGTTCTCCGCCTGCGGGCCCTTCTGGCCCTGCGTGACGTCGAAGGAGACCTTCTGGCCCTCCTGGAGCTCACGGAAGCCCTGGGTGGCGATGTTGGAGTAGTGGGCGAAGACGTCAGCGCCGCCGCCGTCCTGCTCGATGAAGCCGAAGCCCTTTTCCGAGTTGAACCACTTCACGGTTCCAGTAGCCATGTCATTCTCCTAAAACAGGTGCAGTGCCGGAAATCCGCACTTTACGAATTCCAAGTCGCCGCATTGAGCCCCACCCGGAGAAAGCCGGAAAACAATAAAGCGCCTGAGGAAGCATTCCCGTCAGGCGCACATAAAGTTCATGGGTACCAAAACTGCAACCGGATCACCGTAGCACAATCTGCCGACCGGCGGTGGGACACGCCACGCCGCCGGCCGGCTGTTGTCCGAGTGAACCCTTGGGGCGTACGGGTCGGAGCCGTTCGAAAGATCGTCGGAGACGGGTCCTGAACGGGATCGCCTCAGTCGCGCAGGGCGATCCCTTCCAGGACCATCGACAGGTACTGGCGGGCGATCTCCTCGGGGCTGTGCTGTCCGCCCGGCCGGTACCAGGAGGCGGCGACCCAGACGGTGTCGCGGACGAACCGGTAGGTGAGGCGGATGTCGAGGTCGGCGCGGAAGACCCGGTCGGCGACGCCGCGCTCCAGGGTGCCGAGCCAGGCCTTCTCGAACTTCTGCTGGGAGTCGACGAGGTACTGGAACCTCGGCTGGGCCGCCAGGTGCTGGGACTCCTTCTGGTAGATGGCGACGGCGGCACGGTGCCGGTCGATCTCGCGGAAGGACTCGGTGACGAGAGCCTCGATGGTCTCCCTGGGGCCGAGGCCGGCACCGAGCACGGCGTCGTACCCCTCCCAGAGCTCGTTCAGGAAGGTGGAGAGGATCTCGTCGACCATCGATTCCTTGGAATCGAAGTGGTAGTAGAGGCTGCCCGCGAGCATTCCGGCCGCGTCCGCGATCCGGCGGACGGTCGTGGCGTTGTATCCCTGCGCGGCGAACACCTCGGCGGCGGTGGCGAGCAGTTCGCCGCGCCGCTCGGGGGAAGGCGTCGCCTGTGGCTTCTTCTTGGTAGGCACCCGCCCATTCTCCGCCCGGCCGCCTCCCCCGCCGCCGTACGGGCCGCGGGGGCGCCCCGCCGGGGCCGTCAGGAGGTCTCGGCCAGGGAGCCCTCGTCGTTGCCCCTGCGGAAGGAGCGCAGCGGGCGGCCGGGGCGCCAGACCTGGATGACCAGGGTGTCGCCGCCCTCGATGCCGGTGCGCACCACCTCGGTCAGCTCCATCCGGAACAGGTGGAAGGGCTCCGGCGGCTTCACCTCGTCGATGAAGCGGGCCAGCACGGCGGGGTCGGTCACCTCCACCGCCCGCCCGGAGATCCGGACGTCCCCGTCGGCCATCTCGGCGTCGGGGCCGGGGTTGGCCTGCACGGCGAAGCGGGGGTCGCGGCGCAGGTCCAGCGCCTTGCGGGAGTTCGGCATCATGCCGAGGAACGGCTCGCCCAGCCGGAACTCCACTTCGAGGCCGGTCACCCGGGGCGAGCCGTCCTTGCGGAGGGTCGCCAGGACGTGGTGCCTGTACTGCTGGAAGCGCTGTCGCACGGTGTCGGCGAAGTCCGGCTCCGCGGTTCGGAAATCTGCCCAGGAGTTCGATGTCATGGGTTCATCGAACTCCGTAATCCCGACATCTCCTGTCCGGTTTCCTCCTCGGCTGTCGCGGACCACCCGTTCGGATCCCGTCCGGAAACCGTCTTGCGCCGTCCCCTACCGGCTGACCGGCCCCTGTCCCGTCAGTGTGATCAGCGCCGCGTATCCCTGCGTCCGCAGCACGCACGGCGTCCGGCCGTGCAGCAGCACCGCGTCGTAGCGGCCGAGTCCGGTGTCCGTACCGTCGATGACGGCGCCGTCCTCCAGTGCCACGGCCAGCGCCGTCCCGCCCTCGGGCGCCATCAGCCGCAGGGTGCCGCGTACGACCGCCACCTCGGCCCGCGTACGGTCCCTGCGGTACATCACGTTGAGGTTGACGACCGGGCCCGCCAGCAGCCGTCCACCGGTCCCCACGTCGCCCGGGAAGTCGTGGGGCCAGTACGGCTCGTCGACGATGTGGTGCTCCCCGTCCACCATGAGGTCCATCCCGGCGCCCTCGACCACGGTCAGGGTGCGGTCGACGCCGGGGAACACGGAGAACGGCCCGTCGTCGGTCACGTCCGCCAGGCTGACCCGCCAGTCGAAGGCGCCGGCCGCCGCGCCGGGGGACGCGGCGATCTCGCGGGTGACGCCCCCGCCGTTCTTCCAGGGCGCCGGCACCCGGCCGGCCGCGCGCAGGATCCTGAACGCCTCGGAGGTCATGCGGATGCTCCAGTCTCGACGGGGTCGGGGACGTCGAGCCTAACGACCTGGTGCGTAAGCCCTGCCGGTCCGTGCTCCCCGGGGGTTCGCTATCTTGATCGCCGCCGCCCCCCACCGGCCGCTCTCGCCCCGTTCACCGATGAAGGAGCCGGCCATGGAGGCCGCCATCACCACGTGCTATCGCCATGCCTCGTACGAGACGTATGTGAGCTGTACCCGCTGTGAACGCTTCATCTGCCCGGACTGCATGCGCGAGGCCGCGGTCGGCCACCACTGCGTGGAGTGCGTGAAGGAGGGCCGGCGTTCGGTCCGGCAGGCGCGGACGGTCTTCGGCGGGACGGTGGCCCGGAGCACCGTGCCGCTCGTCACCTATGTGCTGATGGGCCTGAACATCCTGGTGTATCTGGGCGAGCTGGTGCGCCCGGGGATCGTCGACCGGTTCGGGATGACGGGTGCGGGGCTGGCCGGTCCGGACGGCAGCCAGTACGTCTACGTGACCGGCGGTTTCCCCGGCCTCCAGGTGATCGGGGTGGTGGACGGCGAGTGGTACCGGCTGCTGACCAGTGCCTTCCTGCATCTGCCGCCCGGCGATTCCGCCCTCGGCTCGGTGCCGTTCGGGGTGCTGCACATCGCCTTCAACATGTACGCGCTGTGGAACCTGGGCCGGGTCGTCGAGGAGCAGCTGGGGCGGGTCCGCTACCTCGCGCTGTACCTGCTGTCCGCGCTGGGCGGTTCGGTGCTGGTGTACCTGATCGCGCCGCTGGACACGGCGGTGGGCGCCTCGGGTGCGATCTTCGGACTCGCGGCGGCGTTCTACGTCATCAACCGGCGGCTGGGCCGGGACATGCAGGCCGTGAACAGGTTCCTCGCCGGGTTCCTGGTCTGGATGGTGATCTCGGCGGGCTTCACCTCGTGGCAGGGGCATCTGGGCGGGCTGCTGACCGGTGCGTTCGTGACGGTCGTCTACGCGTACGCCCCGGCGGAGCGCCGTACGGCGGTCCAGGCCGCCGGGTGCGTGGTGCTGTTCGCCGTGCTGATGCTGCTGGTGGTCCTCAAGACGTCGGCGCTGACGGGCTGAGCCCGCGGTGCGCCTGCCCCGGGACGCGCCACGGCGCCTGCCGAATCGTCCGGTCGGGGACGGGCAGGCGCCGCGTTCAGTTCCGTACGCCGTTGTACGGGACGTCTGGTGTGCCGTGATCAGACCGTCATGGAACGGTCCGTCGGGCGGATCGGGGCCGGCAGTGCGCTGGCCCCGGTGAGGAAGCGGTCCACGCCGCGTGCCGCGGAGCGGCCCTCGGCGATGGCCCACACGATGAGGGACTGGCCTCGGCCGGCGTCACCGGCGACGAAGACGCCGTTGACGTTGGTGGCGTAGTCGTCGTCGCGGGCAACATTACCCCGTGCGTCGAGGTCCAGGCCGAACTGCTGGACGAGGCCGTTGGCCTGGTCGGTGCCGGTGAAGCCCATGGCGAGGGTGACCAGCTGGGCGGGGATCGTCCGCTCGGTGCCGGGCTTCTGCGCCGGCTTGCCGTCCTTGAACTCCACCTCGATGAGGTGGAGCGACTGGACGTTGCCTTCCTCGTCGCCCTCGAAGTGGGTGGTGGACACGGAGTAGATCCGTCCCTCGCCCGCCTTCGGCGAGGAGGGGCCCTGCCCCGGCTCAGCGCCCTCCTTGAGGCCCGCCAGAACCTCGGTCTCCTCGTGCGCGGAGGTGACCTTGTAGAGCATCGGGAAGGTCGGCCAGGGCTGGTTGGCGTTCCGGTCCTCGCCCGGCCTGGGCATGATCTCCAGCTGGGTGACGGAGAGCGCGCCCTGCCGGTGGGCGGTGCCTACGCAGTCCGCGCCGGTGTCGCCGCCGCCGATGACGACGACGTGCTTGCCCTCGGCGGTGATCGGGGAGACCGTCAGGTCGCCCTCCTGCACCTTGTTGGCGAGCGGCAGGTACTCCATCGCGAAGTGCACACCGTTCAGCTCGCGGCCCGGGACGGGAAGGTCGCGGGAGACGGTGGCACCGGCGGCGATGACGACGGCGTCGTAGCGGCGGCGCAGCTTGGCGGCGTCGACGTCCGTGCCGACCTCCACCTCGGTGCGGAACTTGGTGCCCTCCGCGCGCATCTGCTCGATGCGGCGGTTGATGTGCGACTTCTCCATCTTGAACTCGGGGATGCCGTACCGCAGGAGGCCCCCGATGCGGTCCGCGCGCTCGTAGACGGCGACCGTGTGGCCGGCCCGGGTCAGCTGCTGGGCGGCGGCGAGTCCGGCGGGTCCGGAGCCGATGACGGCCACGGTCTTGCCGGAGAGGCGCTCGGGCGGCTGCGGGGTGACGTCGCCGCGGTCCCACGCCTGGTCGATGATGGAGACTTCGACGTTCTTGATGGTGACGGCCGGCTGGTTGATGCCGAGCACGCACGCCGACTCGCACGGGGCGGGGCAGAGCCGCCCGGTGAACTCCGGGAAGTTGTTGGTGGCGTGCAGCCGCTCGGACGCGGCCGTCCAGTCCTCGCGGTAGGCGTAGTCGTTCCACTCGGGGATGAGGTTTCCGAGCGGGCAGCCCTGGTGGCAGAACGGGATGCCGCAGTCCATGCAGCGGCCGGCCTGCTTGCTGATGATCGGGAGCAGCGAGCCGGGAACGTAGACCTCGTTCCAGTCCTTGACGCGCTCGCCGACGGGGCGGGTCTCGGCGACCTCGCGGCCGGTGGTCAGGAAGCCCTTGGGGTCAGCCATTGGTCGCCGCCTCCATCATCTTCTCGGTGGTCTCCTGCTCGGAGAGACCGGCGAGCTCAGCGGCGTCCTTGGCGGCGAGCACTGCCTTGTAGGTGGACGGGATGATCTTGCTGAAGCGGGCCACCGAGGTCTCCCACTCGGCGAGGAGCTTCTCGGCGACCGTGGATCCGGTCTCCTCCCGGTGGCGGCGCACGACGTCGTGCAGCCACTGCCTGTCGGCGTCGGAGAGCTCCTCGACCGCGCCGAGGTTCCCGACGTTGACGTGGTCGCGCTCGAGGTCGATGACGTACGCGACGCCGCCCGACATGCCGGCCGCGAAGTTGCGTCCGGTCTCGCCGAGGACGACGGCGTGTCCGCCGGTCATGTACTCGCAGCCGTGGTCGCCCACGCCTTCCGAGACGACCGTGGCGCCGGAGTTGCGGACGCAGAACCGCTCGCCGGTGCGGCCGCGCAGGAACAGCTCGCCGCCGGTGGCGCCGTAGGCGATGGTGTTGCCCGCGATGGTGGAGTACTCGGCGAGGTGGTCGGCGCCGCGGTCCGGGCGGACGATGACGCGGCCGCCGGAGAGGCCCTTGCCGACGTAGTCGTTGGCGTCGCCCTCCAGGCGCAGCGTCACACCGCTGGGGAGGAAGGCGCCGAAGGACTGGCCGGCTGAGCCGGTGAAGGTGATGTCGATGGTGTCCTCGGGCAGGCCCGCACCGCCGAACTTCTTCGTGACCTGGTGGCCGAGCATGGTGCCGACGGTCCGGTTGATGTTGCGGATCGCGATCTGCGCGCGGACCGGCTGGGCGGTCTCGGCGCTGTCGGCCTTCAGGGCGTCGGCGGCGAGCTTGATCAGCTCGTTGTCGAGGGCCCTGGCCAGGCCGTGGTCCTGCTCGGCGATCTGGTGGCGGACGGCGCCGTCGGCCAGCTCGGGGACGTGGAACAGCGGGGTGAGGTCGAGGCCCTGGGCCTTCCAGTGCGTGATCGCACGGTCGGTGTCGAGCAGCTCGGCGTGGCCGACGGCCTCTTCGATCGTACGGAAGCCGAGTTCGGCGAGGATCTCGCGGACCTCCTGGGCGATGAACTCGAAGAAGTTGACGATGTACTCGGCCTTGCCGGAGAACCGCTCGCGCAGGACCGGGTTCTGGGTGGCGATGCCGACCGGGCAGGTGTCCAGGTGGCAGACGCGCATCATGACGCAGCCGGAGACGACGAGCGGCGCGGTCGCGAAACCGAACTCCTCGGCGCCCAGCAGTGCGGCGATGACGACGTCGCGGCCGGTCTTGAGCTGGCCGTCGGTCTGCACGACGATGCGGTCGCGCAGTCCGTTGAGCAGCAGCGTCTGCTGGGTCTCGGCGAGGCCGAGCTCCCAGGGCCCGCCCGCGTGCTTGAGCGAGGTGAGCGGGGAGGCGCCCGTTCCGCCGTCGTGGCCGGAGATGAGGACGACGTCCGCGTGTGCCTTGGAGACACCGGCGGCGACCGTGCCGACGCCGACCTCGGAGACCAGCTTCACGTGGATGCGGGCCGCCGGGTTGGCGTTCTTGAGGTCGTGGATCAGCTGGGCCAGGTCCTCGATGGAGTAGATGTCGTGGTGCGGCGGCGGGGAGATCAGGCCGACGCCCGGGGTGGAGTGCCGGGTCCTGGCGACCCACGGGTAGACCTTGTGGCCGGGCAGCTGGCCGCCCTCGCCGGGCTTGGCGCCCTGCGCCATCTTGATCTGGATGTCGTCCGCGTTGACCAGGTACTCGCTGGTGACACCGAAGCGGCCGGAGGCGACCTGCTTGATGGAGGAGCGGCGCGCCGGGTCGTAGAGCCGGTCGGCGTCCTCACCGCCCTCGCCGGTGTTGGACTTGCCGCCCAGCTGGTTCATGGCGATGGCGAGGGTCTCGTGCGCCTCGCGGGAGATCGAGCCGTAGGACATGGCGCCGGTGGAGAAGCGCTTGACGAGGTCGGAGACGGACTCGACCTCTTCGATGTCGATCGCCTCGCGGTCCGAGGTGAAGCCGAACAGGCCGCGGAGCGTCATCAGCCGCTCGGACTGCTCGTTCACCCGGTCCGTGTACTGCTTGAAGATGTCGTAGCGGCGGTTGCGGGTGGCGTGCTGGAGGCGGAAGACCGTGTCCGGGTCGAACAGGTGCGGTTCGCCCTCGCGGCGCCACTGGTACTCGCCGCCGATCTCCAGCGCGCGGTGCGAGGCGGAGATGCCGGTGGCGGGGTAGCCCTTGGCGTGCCGGGCGGCGACCTCCTTGGCGACGACGTCGAGCCCGGCGCCGCCGATCTTGGTGGCGGTGCCGTTGAAGTACTGGGCGACGAAGTCCTCGTTCAGGCCGACGGCCTCGAAGACCTGGGCTCCGCGGTAGGAGGCGACGGTGGAGATGCCCATCTTGGACATCACCTTCAGGACGCCCTTGCCCAGGGCGTGGATGAGGTTGCGGATGGCCTGCTCTGCCTCGATGCCCTCGATGAAGGTGCCGGCCCGGACCAGGTCCTCGACGGACTCCATGGCCAGGTACGGGTTGACCGCGGCGGCGCCGAAGCCGATCAGCAGCGCGACGTGGTGGACCTCGCGGACGTCACCGGCCTCGACCAGCAGGCCCACCTGGGTGCGCTGCTTGGTGCGGATGAGGTGGTGGTGGACGGCCGAGGTGAGCAGCAGCGACGGGATCGGCGCGTGCTCGGCGTCGGAGTGCCGGTCGGACAGGACGACCAGGCGGGCGCCGTCCTCGATGGCGGCGTCGACCTCGGCGCAGATCTCCTCGATCCGCGCGGCCAGCGCCTCGCCGCCGCCGCCGACCCGGTAGAGACCGGAGAGCGTGGCGGCCTTCATGCCCGGCATGTCGCCGTCGGCGTTGATGTGTATGAGCTTGGCCAGCTCGTCGTTGTCGATCACCGGGAACGGCAGCGTGACGCTGCGGCACGCGGCGGCGGTCGGCTCCAGGATGTTGCCGGCCGGGCCGAGCGTGGAGCGCAGCGAGGTGACGAGCTCCTCGCGGATGGCGTCCAGCGGCGGGTTGGTGACCTGCGCGAACAGCTGGGTGAAGTAGTCGAAGAGCAGCCGGGGCCGGGCGGACAGCGCGGCGATCGGCGAGTCGGTGCCCATGGAGCCGAGCGGCTCGCCGGCGGTGCGGGCCATCGGGGCGAGGATGACGCGGAGCTCTTCCTCGGTGTAGCCGAAGGTCTGCTGGCGGCGGGTGACGGAGGCGTGCGTGTGCACGATGTGCTCCCGCTCGGGGAGGTGCTCCAGCTCGATCTCGCCGGTCTCCAGCCACTCCTGGTAGGGCTGCTCGGCGGCGAGGGACGCCTTGATCTCGTCGTCCTCGATGATGCGGTGCTCGGCGGTGTCGACGAGGAACATCCTGCCGGGCTGCAGGCGGCCCTTGCGGACGACCTTGGCGGGGTCGATGTCCAGGACGCCGACCTCGGAGGAGAGCACGACGAGGCCGTCGTCGGTGACCCAGTAGCGGCCGGGGCGCAGACCGTTGCGGTCGAGGACCGCGCCGACCTGGACGCCGTCGGTGAAGGTGACGCAGGCCGGGCCGTCCCAGGGCTCCATCATCGTGGCGTGGTACTGGTAGAAGGCGCGCCGGGCCGGGTCCATGGAGCCGTGGTTCTCCCACGCCTCGGGGACCATCATCAGCACCGAGTGCGGCAGCGAGCGGCCGCCGAGGTGGAGCAGCTCCAGGACCTCGTCGAAGGAGGCGGAGTCGGAGGCGTCCGGGGTGCAGACGGGGAAGATCCGGTCCAGCCCCTCCGTGCCGAAGAGGCCGGAGGCGAGCTGGGACTCGCGGGCCTTCATCCAGTTGCGGTTGCCCTTGACCGTGTTGATCTCGCCGTTGTGCGCGACGAAGCGGTACGGGTGGGCGAGCGGCCAGCTCGGGAAGGTGTTGGTGGAGAAGCGCGAGTGGACCAGCGCGACCGTGGTGGCGAACCGGTCGTCGGAGAGGTCCGGGAAGAACGGCTCCAGCTGCCCGGTGGTGAGCATTCCCTTGTAGACGACCGTGCGGGCGGAGAGCGACGGGAAGTAGACCCCGGTCTCACGCTCGGCGCGCTTGCGCAGCACGAAGGCCTTGCGGTCCAGGACGATCCCGGTGCTCTCGCCGTCCGCGACGAAGAGCTGACGGAACTCGGGCATGGTGGCGCGGGCGCCCTTGCCGAGGATGCCGGGGGTGACCGGCACGTCGCGCCAGCCCAGGACCTTCAGGCCCTCCTCGGCGGCGATCTTCTCCAGGCCCCGAACGGCCTCCGTGGAGTCGTCCGCGGGCAGGAACGCGATGCCGACGGCATAGGCACCGGCCTCGGGGAGGTCGAAGGGGACCTCCGCGCGGAGGAAGGCGTCCGGTACCTGGAGCAGGATTCCGGCGCCGTCACCGGAGTCGGGCTCGGATCCGGTGGCGCCGCGGTGTTCGAGATTGCGCAGTACGGTCAGCGCCTGCTCCACCAGCTCGTGGCCGGCCACACCGGTCAGAGTGGCGACGAATCCGACACCACAGGCGTCGTGCTCGTTGCGGGGGTCGTACATCCCCTGCTGGGCGGGGCGACCGTCCATGGGCGACCAGGCGTCGGTGCGCATCGGCTCTCCCGTCGTCGTCGTGGCATATGAACTGCCGAGGGACGACGTTGGCCCTCTGCGAAATTTCGTGCAGATTACATGACGCTTCTCAAGAAGCGGATAGCTTGTTCCAACATACGGACACCGCGATGGCGGTGGAGTGGGTCGCAGTCGGAGGATCGGCGCCCGGGGAGACCGCAGAGAGCAGGCGTCGTTGCCTGCGGTGTCTACAGCTCATGCCCGGCGGCGGCAAAAACGAAACAGCTGGGCAATGACTACTTATGTGTATCGCTGCATAGCGTCTCATTTTACGTCGCGCCAGGCCGTTCCGCCCAGCGGCGGGTGCCAAGACGTACGTCACACAGGTGGCGCACACGTTACGGGCCGGGACCGATGTTCCGGTCCCGGCCCGTAACGCGGGGGCGGCCCCGCGGAGCGGCTCAGCCGCCGACCGCGACGCCGAACAGCATGCCCAGACCGTAGGTGAGCGCGGCCGCCGTGCCGCCGAGCACCAGCTGACGCAGCCCGCTGAACCACCAGCTGCGGGCCGTCACCCGGGCCACCACCGCACCGCAGCCGAAGAGGCCGATCAGGGCGAGCAGCACGGCCGGCCACAGCGCGCTCGCGCCGAACAGGTACGGCAGCAGGGGCAGCAGGGCGCCCAGCGCGAAGGCGCCGAACGAGGACACGGCGGCGACGAGCGGCGAGGGCAGATCGCCCGGGTCGATGCCGAGCTCCTCACGGGCGTGGATCTCCAGGGCCTGCTCCGGGTCGCGCGACAGCTGCCGGGCGACCTCGCGGGCGAGGCCGGCCTCGACCCCCCGGGACTCGTAGAGCTCGGCGAGCTCCCGCTCCTCGTCCAGCGGGTGCTTGCGCAACTCCCGGCGCTCCACGTCGAGTTCGGCTTCCACCAGCTCGCGCTGCGAGGCGACGGAGGTGTACTCGCCGGCCGCCATGGAGAAGGCGCCCGCGGCCAGTCCGGCCAGTCCGGTGATCACGATCGTCCGGTGCGAGACCGCGCCGCCCGCGACACCGGTCATCAGGGCGAGGTTCGAGACGAGACCGTCCATGGCACCGAACACCGCCGGCCGCAGCCAGCCACCGTTCACATCCCGGTGGGTGTGGTTGTCCCGGTGCGCCTCGTGCAGTACGGCGTCGGTCTCGATGATGGACACAGCTCTCCCCTTACTCCGGCAGCGGGTCCACCCCGCTCCGGCCCCGCTCGACACCATCGAAAGTACGCACGAAAAATGGCCCCCGCCAGCAAGGCAGGCCGTACTTACCACTGTCTGTGACCAGGTAGGTACGGCTTGCCTTGCTGTCCGAAGACCGTCATCCGAGTGGCCCTTTTGTTGCGATTGTCGGCCTCTGTCGTGGCTCCGCGTGGCACAGATCCCACAGGTACGGGAACTGGCTCGGTACGAGCGAAGGGTCGACGCGATGGAGCTGATCGCAGGAAATCCGGCAGCGCCGCGGACGGACGGCACGCGGACGGCGGCACACGGGGCGCCGGCCCCGGGCGAAACGGTCCGGGGCGGTCCGGGTGACCGGGCCAGGGGTTCGTTGCTGGGCCTCGCGGTCGGCGACGCGCTGGGCGCACCCGCGGAGAACATGCGGCCCTCCGAGATCCGCCGCCGCTGGGGCCGCATCGAGGGCTTCGTGAGCGACGACCCGGCGGGCACCGACGACACGGAGTACGCGATCTTCTCGGGGCTGCTGCTGGCCCGGCACGGTTCGGCGCTGACCGTCAGCCATGTCGAGCGGGCCTGGCGGCTGTGGATCGCGGACCTGGACGAGGGGCCGTTCCGCGGTGCCGGGTTCAGCGAGCGCGGCACCCTGGAGAACCTGCGCCGGGGCCTGGCCGCCCCGATCTCCGCCCAGCACCGGCACGCCTGGAGCGACGGTCTGGCGATGCGGGCGGCACCGTTCGGCGTCTTCGCGGCGGGCCGCCCCGCCGAGGCGGCCCGGCTGGTCGCGGTGGACGGCCGGGTCAGCCATGAGGGCGAGGGCATCTACGGCGGCCAGGCGGTGGCGGCCGGGGTGGCGGCCGCGATGACGGGAGCCGGGGTCACCTCCGTGATCGCCGCCGCGCTCTCCGCCGTGCCGATGGACTCCTGGACCGCGCGTTCGCTGCGCCGCGCGGTGACGGCCGCCCGGCGCCCGTACCCCGACCGGCTCACGATGGAACGCGCGGTGCGCTCGGCCGTGGTCGTCGGCGGCTACCCGTGGACGGACCTGGCGCCGGAGGCGGTGGGGCTGGCCTTCGGGGCGTTCGCCGCGGCGCGCGGCGACTTCCGTACGGCGGTGCTGACCGCGGTCAACATGGGCCGCGACGCCGACACCACGGCCGCGGTGGCGGGCGCCCTGGCCGGGGCGCTGCACGGGGCCTCGGCCATTCCGCGCCCCTGGGCGGAGGCGATCGGCCCGGTCCGGGGCAGTTGCCTGCCGTCGATGCGCGGCTACCACGTCCTGGACATCGCGGAGCTGCTCACCCCGGCCGAGGCGGACGAGCGGAAGGGGCACCCGGCCCCCGGGCCCGGCGGCGGGGCTCCCCCTCCCGGTGAAGCCGTCGGCGACAGCGCCGGCCACCGGGACATCCGCGCCGACGCACCGGCGGTGCGCCCATGACCGGCACCGTCCGCCGCGCCCGGATCGAGGGGCTGCTGCTCGGGCTGGCCGCCGGGGACGCCGCGGGGTGGCCGGCCGCGCGGCACCGGGCGGCCCGGATGCCGGAGTGGACCCGGCGCCTCACCCGTGAGCTCGACACCTTCGCCGAGCAGAACGCGACCACCACACTGCCCGTCCCCATCGCCCTCAACCAGCCGCCCGAACCCCTGCGGCTCGGCCCGTCCGACGATGCCGAATGGGCGGCGTTCGCGGCCGGGACCGTCCTGACCTCGGCAGCGGCCCCGCTGCACGGCCTCTCCCCCGGCCGCCGGATCCGGGCCGCGGTGGACGTCGCCTGGAACGCGCTGGCCGCCGAGGTCGCCGCCGCCGCCGCACGGGCACCCGAGGTCGAGTCGGCGGTCCTGCCGCTGCGGGCCCGGATCTCGGTCCGGGCCGGGCTCGGCAACCTGGCCGCCGGGCTGCGCCCGCCCGCCACCGGCCACGACAACCCGCACTACTTCGACGACGCGGCGTGTGTGCGGGCCGCCGTACTGGCCGTCGTCCACCCCGGCGACCCGGCGGCGGCGGCCGACCTCGCCGAGTTCGACGCGCGCTACACCCAGGACGGCGACGGGGTGCACGGTGCGCGGGCGATGGCCGCCGCGATCGCCGCGGCGCTCGGCGGGGCGGACGTGGACACGGCGGTGAACGCCGCGCTCGCGCAGCTCCCCGAAGGCACCGAGATCGCCCGCAACGCCGCCCACGCGGTCCGTCTCGCCCGCGACTTCGCCGGCGAGACGGCCGGCGCCTTCGCCCTCGTACCGGTGCTGGAGCATCAGATCGTCGACCACGTCTACAGCTACGGGATCGCCGCGGCCGAGACCGTCCCGGTCGCCCTCGCGCTGGCGACCGCGGCCCGCGGCGAGCTCGCGCAGGCCGTACCGTCCGCGGCCTGCCTGTCCCGGGTCGCCGATTCGGCGCCCGCCCTGGCCGGTGCGCTGACGGGTGCGCTCGGCGGCATCGCCACCGTGCCCGACGGCTGGCGCGAGGCCTGCCGCACCCTGGCGGGGTGCGCGCTGCCCCGTTTCGCGGGCACGGATCTGATGGAACTCGCCGGGCTGCTGGCAGACACGGAACCAGCACTCCCGGGTGGACAATTCGGACATGACATCCACAGTGCCCCCGGCGCCCACGAGGTCCGCACCGCCCACGACGCCCACGGCGCTCACCCTCGATGAACGGATCGCGGGCGCGCTCGTCGGCGCCGCCGTCGGTGACGCGCTCGGCGGTCCGGTCGAGGGCCGGCCCCCCGAGCAGATCGCGGCCCGCCACGGCGGGCGGATCACCGGCGTCGTCGGCCCCTGGGACGGCGACGACTGGCGCACCGCCCGCCCGATCGCCCCGTACCACAAGGGCGACGGGCACGTCACCGACGACACCTTGATGACCCATGCGCTGGTCCGGGTGTACGGGAAGGTGCGCGGCCATCTCGACGCGTACTCCGTCGCCGACCACCTCGTACCCGAACTGATCTCGAACCCCCGCTGGATTCCGGAGCTGGAGGCCGAGGCGCTGCCGCTCCAGCGGATCTTCCTCGCGGAGAAGTGGATCGTCGCCCGGCTGCACTACGGCCATGTCGACCCGCGCGAGGCGGGCTCGGGCAACATCGTCAACTGCGGTGCGGCGATGTACATGGCCCCGGTCGGCCTGGTGAACGCGGCCCATCCGCAGGCCGCTTACGCCGAGGCCCTGGACGTCGCGGGCGCCCACCAGTCCTCGTACGGAAGGGAGGCGGCCGGCGTCTTCGCCGCCGCCGTCGCGGCGGCCTGTACGCCCGGGGCGACGCCCGCCTCGGTCGTCGAGACGTGCCTGTCGCTCGCCAAGGACGGCACCCGGGCCGCCATCGAGGCAGTGTGCGAAACGGCCGTCGGGTACCGGGACTTCGAATCCGCCCTGGCCCCGCTGCGCGAGGCCGTCGCCCCCTTCGACACCGTCGGCCCCGACTACCGAGCCCCCTCGCTCGGCGCCCGCCGCCCCTCCCGGCTTCATGCCATCGAGGAACTCCCCGTCGCGCTCGGCATGCTGCTCGTCGGGGACGGGAACTACCGGCACACGGTCCTGGGGTCGGTCAACTACGGGCGGGACTGCGACTCGATCGCCACCATGAGCGGCGCCGTCGCGGGCGCGCTGCACGGCGAAGGGGCGATCCCCGCCGACTGGGTGAGCGCGGTCGCCGGGGCCAGCCGCCTCGATCTGCACGCCCCGGCCCGGACCCTGACGGAGGTCGCCCGCGAGGTGTTCGCACACGACACGGTCCGCCGCCGCGCCCACGAGGCCGCCTTCGCCGCGCTGGCGGGCACCGCGTGAGCACGAGGGTGCGGGCCACCTGGGTGCAGCCCGAGGACCTGGTCGGGCACGAGTTGCGGCAGGCCGCCGAGGACGGGCGCGACGCCCGGGACATCGAGCGCCGGTGGTACGAGGCAGGCGGCTCGCCCGCCCCGGAACGCGCGGGCGCCTCCGAGCCCCCCGCACCGCCGGAACTGCGCGCGGTCGCCGGGCGGCTGCTGGACGAACTCGCGCTGCTGGATTCCCCGTCGGCCCAGGACGAGCCGACCGGCCTGGACGCGATCCGGGCCGCCTGCCCGCACTGGCCGCGCCCCCGCACGGACCTGGCCGCCGTGGGCCGCGACCGGCTGCACGCGGCCTGGCTGGGGCGCGCCGCCGGCTGTCTGCTGGGCAAGCCGGTCGAGAAGCTGCCACTGGAGGGCATCCGCGCACTGGCCCGCGCCACCGGGAACTGGCCGCTGTCCACCTGGTTCACCGCCAAGGGGCTGCCCCCGGGCCTGTCGGCCACCTACCCCTGGAACCGGCGCTCCGCGACCACCTCGCTCGCCGAGAACATCGACGGGATGCCGGAGGACGACGATCTCAACCACCCGCTGCTGACCGTGGTTCTGCTCCAGCGGTACGGCCGGTCGTTCACCACCGCCGACCTGGCCCGCCTCTGGCTGGAGGAGCTTCCGGCCGGCCGGACGTTCACCGCCGAGCGCGTCGCGTACCGCAATCTGCTGGACGGCGTCGAACCGCCGGACACCGCCCGGTACCGCAATCCGTTCCGGGAGTGGATCGGCGCGCAGATCCGGGCCGATGTGCACGGCTGGACGCACCCCGGCGACCCGGCCGCGGCGGCGGAGCAGGCGCACCGGGACGCGGTCCTCACGCACACCGGGAACGGGGTGTACGGCGCGATGTTCACCGCGGCGGCGCTCGCGGAGGCGGCCGGCGGCGAGGCCGATGTGCACGGCTGCCTGGCCGCCGGGCTCAGGGTCGTACCACCGCGCTCGCGGTTCGCACGGGCGGTACGGGACGGTGTCGCGGCGGCCCGCGGCACGTCCGGCTTCGACACGGTCGTCGACCGGCTCCACGACACGTACGGCAGGTACCACTGGGTGCATGTGCTGCCCAACGCGGCTCTGCTCGCCGCCGCGCTCACGCACGCCGACGGTGATTTCACCGGCTCGGTCTGCCGCGCGGTGTCCGGCGGCTGGGACACCGACTCCAACGGGGCGACCGCCGGTTCGCTCGCCGGACTGCTGGCCGGGCGGCCCGAGGCGCTGCCCGACCGGTGGACCACCCCGCTGAAGAACCGTCTCGCCACGTCCGTCCCCGGTTTCGACTCGGTCGGCTTCGACACGCTCGCCGACCTGACCCACCGGCTCACCCAGCAGGAGGCACTCCGCCCATGACCGGTATCGCGGTGCTCGGCAGCACCAACATGGATCTCGTGGCCTACGTCGACCGGGCTCCGGCACTCGGACAGACCGTCACCGGAAGCGAGTTCCGCACCGTGCCCGGCGGCAAGGGGGCCAACCAGGCCGTCGCCTGGGCCTCGTCGGCCGCCGCGCTCTGCGTACAGAAACCCGGCGCCTCGACGTCCATGCCGTACCGCAGCGAAATCGACGCCGCGTGACCGGCCGGGCGGCTGCGCCGCTGACCGGGCTCCGGGTGATCGACCTCGCCACGCTCTTCGCGGGCCCCCTGTGCGCCACCATGCTCGGTGACTACGGCGCCGAGGTGATCAAGGTCGAGCATCCGGGGCGGCCCGACCCGTCCCGGGGACACGGCCCCACGAAGGACGGCATCGGGCTGTGGTGGAAACTGCTCGGCCGCAACAAACGCACCATGACCCTCGATCTGTCCGGGCCCGGTGGCCGCGACATCCTGCTGCGGCTCGCCGCGGGCACCGATGTGATCATCGAGAACTTCCGGCCGGGCACGCTGGAGCGGTGGGGTCTTGGCTGGGAGGAACTGCACGCCGTCAATCCCCGGCTGGTACTGGCCCGGGTCACCGGTTTCGGCCAGTTCGGCCCGTACGCGCACCGGCCCGGCTTCGGCACGCTCGCGGAGGCGATGAGCGGATTCGCGGCGATCACCGGGGAGCCGGACGGCCCGCCGACGCTGCCGCCGTTCGGTCTCGCCGACTCGATCGCGGCGATCGCCACGGCGTTCGCGGTGATGACCGCGCTGGCCGGGCGGGAGCGGACCGGTGAGGGGCAGGTCGTCGACCTGGCGATCATCGAGCCGATCCTGACGGTGCTCGGCCCGCAGCCGCTCTGGTACGACCAGCTCGGTTACGTCCAGCCGCGCACCGGCAACCGTTCGCGCAACAACGCCCCGCGCAACACGTACCGCACCTCGGACGGGCAGTGGGTGGCCGTCTCCACCTCCGCGCAGTCCGTCGCGGAGCGGGTGATGCGCCTGGTGGGACGGGCGGAGCTGATCGACGAGCCGTGGTTCGGCTCCGGCACCACCCGCGCCGACCACTGCGAGGAGCTCGACGAGGCGGTCGGCGACTGGATCGCCCGGCACACCCGGGACGACGCGGTCTCCGCGTTCGAGAAGGCGGAGGCGGCCATCGCGCCCGTCCATGACATCCGCGACGTGATGGAGGACCCGCAGTACCGCGCGCTGGACTCCATCACGGAGGTCGACGACCCCGAGCTGGGCCCGCTGCGGATGCAGAACGTCCTGTTCCGGCTCTCCGGCACCCCGGGGGCGATCCGCTGGGCGGGGCGGCCGCACGGGGCGGACACCGAGGAGATCCTCACCGGGCTCGGACTGACCGGCCCGGAGATCTCGGCGCTGCGGGCGGAGCGGGTCCTGTGACCCCGGCGATCCCCCTCACCTGGCTGTACGTCCCCGGGGACCGGCCGGACGTGGTGCGCAAAGCCCGCGATTCGGGGGCGGACGTGGTGATCGTGGACCTGGAGGACGCGGTCGCCCCGGACCGCAAGGAGTACGCACGGGCCGCCACCGCGGAGCTCCTCTCCGGACCCGCGGACGCCGGCGCGGTGCCGGTCCATGTCCGGGTCCACACCGAGGCCGACGTCCTGGCCCTGGCCGGATTGCCGGGCCTCGCCGAACTGCGGCTGCCGAAGATCACGCACGCGGCGTCCGTCCATCACATCGCGGCGCTGGCCCCGGGGGTCGCGCTCTGTCCGCTGCTGGAGTCGGCGCTCGGCATCGAGCACGCGTACTCGGTCGCCGCCGCCCACCCCCAGGTGCGGTCCATCGCCCTGGGCGAGGCGGATCTCCGGGCCGATCTGGGGGTCCGGGACGATACGGGGCTCGACTGGTCGCGCAGCCGGACGGTGGTCGCGGCCCGCGCGGCCGGGCTGGCCCCGCCCACCCAGTCGGTGTTCCCGGACGTCAGGGACCTGGACGGTCTGTGGGCGTCCTGCGCCCATGGGCGGGCGCTGGGGTTCCTCGGCCGGGCGGCGATCCACCCCCGGCAGCTGCCGGTGATCGAGCGGGCGTTCCGGCCGACGCCGCAGGAGATCGAGGCGGCGCAGGAGATCGTCGAGGCGGCGCGGACGGAGGCGGGTGCGCTGGCCCTGCCGGACGGCCGCTTCGTGGACGCGGCGGTGGTGGCCTCGGCCCACCGCACGCTTGCCCTGGCGGGGCGCACGGCGACGACCGACCGAGGCTGACCCCGCACCCCGCCCTTGTCCTCAATCGCCGGACGGGCTTGATTTCCGCCCAGGCGGCACATCCAGGCCCGTCCGGCGATTGAGGACACCACGGTCCGCACGGAACCGGTCACAGACGGCAAAACCAGCCCGTCCGGCGATTGAGGACACCACGCGACGGTGGTCGCGGCGCACAACGTGGCGAGGGGCCGCCGAATCGCTCGGCGGCCCCTCGTTGTCGTTGTGGCGGCGTCAGCCCTTGGCCGTCTCCGTCGCATCCTTCGTCTTCGACGCGTCGGACTCGGCCGCAGCCTCACCCGACTCCGCCTCACCCGACTCCGCGTCCTCGACGCCTCCGGCGTCCACCGCGTCCACCGCCTCAGGAGCCTCCGGCTCCCCGGGCTCCCCCGGCTCGACGATCTCCTCGCGCCCCGGCCGCACCTTCGCCGAGATCACGAAGTACACCACTGCCAGCACGAACACGATCAGCGCGGTCCATACGTTCAGCCGCAGGCCCAGGATGTGGTGGGCCTCGTCGACGCGCATGTACTCGATCCACGCGCGACCGGCGCAGTAGGACGCGACGTACAGCGCGAACGCCCGCCCGTGACCGAGCTTGAACCGGCGGTCCGCCCAGATCACCAGGAGGGCCACGCCGATGCACCAGAGCGACTCGTACAGGAACGTCGGGTGGTACGTGCCCGCCACCCGGTTGGGGCCCTCGCTGATCTTCAGCGCCCACGGGACGTCGGTCGCCCGGCCGTACAGCTCCTGGTTGAACCAGTTGCCCCATCGGCCGCAGGCCTGGGCCACGGCGATACCGGGGGCGAGCGCGTCGGCCCAGGCGGGCAGCGGGATGCCGCGGCGGCGGCAGCCGATCCAGGCACCGACCGCGCCGAACGCGATCGCACCCCAGATCCCCAGGCCGCCCTGCCAGATCTTGAAGGCGTCGACCCAGTTCTCACCGTCGCTGAAGTACAGCTGGTAGTCGGTGATGACGTGGTAGAGCCTCCCGCCGACCAGGCCGAAGGGAACGGCCCAGACGGCGATGTCGGCAACGGTGCCGGCTCTGCCCCCTCGGGCGATCCAGCGCCTGTTGCCGAGCCATACGGCGACGAAGACACCGATGATGATGCAGAACGCGTAGCCGCGAAGCGGGATCGGGCCGAGATCGATCACGCCGGTCGACGGGCTGGGAATGTAGGCAAGGTCCATGACAGGGTCGACGCTACCTTGCCGGGCGGGAGGTACGGCAACCCGCCCGACAACGGCTGGGTAACGAGCCGGTCATCGATTCCCCAGGATTCCGCCGTTCAGGACCCCGACGGGGCGGGTGTGACCGTGCCCGGCCGCTTGCCCTTGTTGGCCTCGGCGACCCACTTCTTCAGGTTGGCCACGGTGATGGGTTCGTTCCCCTTCTTGGGGAAGATCGACTCACCGTTGAGCAGTGCCGTCGGCGTGCCCGGGAAGCCGCCCTTCCGGAACGCGGTGTTGGACTTCTGGACCCAGCTGTCGTGGGTGCCGTCCTCGACGCAGCCGCGGAAGGCGGGCGTGTCGAGCCCGTCGACCTTCTTGGACAGGTCGATCAGCTTGCTGTTGTCGCCGAAGGCGTCGTCGGTCTCCTGCGGCTGATTGCGGTACAGGATGTCGTGGTACGCGGAGAACTTGCCCGCGTCCTGGGCGCAGGCCGCCGCGTTGGCGGCCTTGAGGGAGCCGCTGCCGCCGAGATTGCCGTCGATCAGCGTGGCGAGGTGGTATTCGACCTTGAGCTGCCCGCTCCGCTCCAACTGGTGGATCGTGTCCCGGAACGCGTTCTCGAACTGGGCGCAGACCGGGCAGCGGAAGTCCTCCCAGATCGTGAGCGTGGACGGGGCGTCGTCCGCTCCCACCTGGATGGCCAGGCTGTCCTTGCCGGTGGCGCCCGACGGCGCGACGGCGGGACCCGATGCCTTGTTCTTGCTGCCCTTGCCGCCGCTGTTCGCGGCGATCACGCCGACGACGGCGGCCAACGCAAGGACACCCACCACCGCGGTGGAGACGATCAGCGTGCGGCGGCGGCGCTCTCGCGCCTTCGCCTGCTCACGCTGCTGGATCAGCCGGTCTCGCGCGGCCCTTTTTCCCTCTGGGTTCTTCTCGCTCACACCGCAGCAACGACCCGGGGAGGCACTCTCGTGCCTCCCCGGTCCCAGGTCCACCCGTTCGGGTGACGCCCGGTATCAGCGCTTTCGAACACCTTCGGCCAGATCGGCCGCCAGTGAGCGGACGGCCGCCAGGCCGGCCGCCTCGTCGGGAGCGTCCAGCATCCGCTTGACGAAGGCGGAGCCGACGATGACGCCGTCGGCGAAGCCGGCGACCTCCGCCGCCTGGCCGGCGTTCGAGACGCCGAGGCCGACGCAGACCGGGATGTCGGTGGTGGCGCGGGTGCGCCTCACCAGCTCCTGGGCCTGTTCGCCGACCGAGACGCGGGTGCCGGTGACCCCCATCAGCGAAGCGGCGTAGACGAAGCCGGAACCGGCCGCCGTGATGGTGGCGAGGCGCTCGTCCTTGCTGCTGGGCGCGACGACGAAGACGGTCGCGAGACCGTGCTTGCCGGCGTGCTCGCGCCACAGGGCCGACTCCTGGACCGGCAGGTCGGGCAGGATGCACCCGGCGCCGCCCGCCTCGGCGAGTTCGGCGGTGAAGCGCTCGACGCCGTACCGGTCGATCGGGTTCCAGTACGTCATGACCAGGATCGGGACGCCGGTCGCCTCGTACGCCTCGCGGACCGTGCGCATCACGTCGGCGATCTTCACGCCGCCGCGCAGCGCGATGTCGTCGGCGGTCTGGATGACCGGGCCGTCGAGGACCGGGTCGCTGTGCGGCAGACCCACCTCGACGACGTCGGCGCCGCCGGCCACCACTGCCTTGACGGCCGCGATGCCGCCGTCGACGGTCGGGAAGCCCGCGGGCAGGTACGCGATCAGCGCCGCCCGGTCCTCGGCCCTCGCCGCGGCGAGGGTGGAATTCAGCAGCTCGATGTTGCCGCTCACTTGACGTCCCCCTCGATCTCGGCGCTGCCGGCGGCGTCCGCCTCGACGGTCGCGTCGGCCTCGTACAGCCCGAAGTACCGGGCCGCCGTGTCCATGTCCTTGTCGCCGCGGCCGGACAGGTTGACCAGGATCAGGCCGTCCTTGCCGAGCTCCCTGCCGACCTCCAGCGCGCCGGCCAGCGCGTGCGCGCTCTCGATGGCGGGGATGATCCCCTCGGTGCGGGAGAGCAGCCGCAGCGACTGCATGGCCGCGTCGTCGGTGACCGCGCGGTACTCGCCGCGGCCGATGTCCTTCAGGTACGCGTGCTCCGGGCCGATGCCCGGGTAGTCCAGACCGGCCGAGATGGAGTACGGCTCGGTGATCTGGCCCTCCTCGTCCTGGAGGACGTAACTGCGCGAGCCGTGCAGGATGCCGGGCTCGCCCGCGGTCAGGGTCGCCGCGTGCTCGCCGGTCTCCACGCCGTGTCCGGCGGGCTCGCAGCCGATGAGGCGGACGCCCGCGTCCGGAATGAAGGCGTGGAAGAGGCCGATGGCGTTGGAGCCGCCGCCGACACAGGCGACCGCGGCGTCCGGCAGCCGGCCGGCCCGCTCCAGGATCTGCCGCCTGGCCTCGACGCCGATGACGCGGTGGAAGTCGCGGACCATGGCGGGGAAGGGGTGCGGGCCCGCGACCGTGCCGAAGAGGTAGTGCGTGCGGTCCACGTTGGCGACCCAGTCGCGGAACGCCTCGTTGATGGCGTCCTTGAGCGTGCGGGAGCCGGACTTCACGGCGATGACCTCGGCGCCGAGCATCCGCATCCGCGCCACGTTCAGCGCCTGCCGCTCGGTGTCGATCTCACCCATGTAGATGGTGCATTCGAGGCCGAAGAGGGCGCAGGCGGTCGCGGTGGCGACGCCGTGCTGGCCGGCCCCGGTCTCGGCGATGACCCGGGTCTTGCCCATGCGCCGGGTCAGCAGCGCCTGGCCCAGTACGTTGTTGATCTTGTGCGAACCGGTGTGGTTGAGGTCCTCGCGCTTGAGGAAGATCCGGGCGCCGCCGGCGTGCTCGGCGAAGCGCGGCACCTCGGTCAGCGCGCTGGGCCGGCCGGTGTAGTTGACCATGAGCTCGTTGAGCTCGGCCGCGAATGCCGGGTCGGCCTTCGCCTTGTCGTACTCGACGGCGACCTCGTCCACGGCGGCGACGAGCGCCTCCGGGATGAACTTTCCGCCGTACGCACCGAAGTATCCCTCGGCGCTGGGGATCAGACCCTCCGGGTCCGGAATGAAGAAGTCAGATGACATCCGACGTGTGCTCCTCGACATGGCATGGGGTGGATGCGTGGATTCACCGTGTCGCGCCGTGAGCGGAGCCCCGCCGTGGCCGG